>SVKA01000032.1 GCA_015068725.1 Oscillospiraceae bacterium
GATTGTGAAATCTTGATTATCAAAGCATTATATGTTATAATAAATACCAAATGAATTAAAATAGCGTGATGAAAATTTTTCAAAAAAATATGAAAAATTTTTGTTCACTTACTTGACAAAAGAATAATATTGAAACCGAAGACGAGGCAAGCGGCGTAATAACATTTGACGATGGCGTTCGTGCAAATTTTTTCTTTACGGTAAATCACTTTATGGATGAGCCTGTGGAAATTGAAATTAGCGGCGAAAACGGCGTGGCAAAGCTTGTGGGCAGAGATGCGCAAATCACGCTAAAAAGCGGCGAGATATTAGTGCCTGAAAAAGAAAATGCAAAGCCCATTGAATACGGCAATATGAAAGCGTATTGGGGATATGCGCACGTAAAACAGATAAGTAACTTTTATAGACACTTAAAAAACAACGAACCGCTTTTTGTTGATTATAATGATGCACTTAAAACGCAAAAGATAGTATGTGCAATTCTTGAAGCAGGAAAGACAAAGAAAAGTATAGAGTTTTAGTTTATAAAAAAGGCTTGCTTGTGTAAAAAAGCGAGCCTTTTTGTGTGCATCGCTTGACATTTTTGTTTCAAAGGATTATAATTATAGAAATGCATTATATTATAGATAGGAAGATGAATTATGAGTGAAAATGTAAATTTCGACGAACTTCGCATACTTCGTCACAGCGCATCGCATATACTTGCACAGGCGGTGAAAAGACTTTTTCCTGCGGCAAAGCTTGCGATAGGTCCCGCTATTGACAACGGCTTTTATTATGACTTTGATACGGACAAGCCATTTGGTGCTTATGACCTTGAAAAGCTCGAAGCTGAAATGAAAAAAATCGTTAAAGAAAACATCAAGATTGAGCGTTTTGAGCTTGAAAGAGAAGAAGCGTTAAAGCTTATGGCTGATGAACCATACAAAGTTGAGCTTATAAACGATTTGCCCGAAGGAGAGGTTATATCGTTTTATAAGCAGGGTGATTTTACCGATTTGTGTGCAGGCCCTCACGTGAATTACACAAGCAAGGTAAAAGCGTTCAAGCTTTTGAGTGCTACGGGCGCATACTGGCGCGGAAGTGAGAAAAACAAAATGCTTCAGCGTATATACGGAACTGCTTTTAAGACAAAAGAAGAGCTTGCGGCTCATCTTGAAAGTCTTGAAGAGGCAAAACGCCGCGACCATAACAAGCTTGGTCGTGAACTTGAGCTTTTTACAACGTCAGAGCTTATAGGTCAAGGCTTGCCGATAATGCTTCCAAAGGGTACAAAGATACTCCAGATACTCCAAAGATTTGTTGAAGATACAGAAGAAGCGCATGGCTGGCTCAGGACAAAGACACCACTTATGGCAAAGAGTGATTTGTATAAACTTTCGGGACACTGGGATCACTATCAGGACGGTATGTTTGTAATGGGCGATGAATCAAAGGATAAGGAAGTGTTTGCGCTTCGTCCGATGACGTGTCCGTTCCAGTATCAGGCATATCTTAACAAAGCGCGTTCATACAGAGAGTTGCCGCTTCGTTATGGTGAAACATCAACATTGTTCAGAAACGAAGCATCGGGCGAAATGCATGGTCTTATCCGTGTTCGTCAGTTTACTATTTCAGAAGGACATCTTATGTGCACACCTGAGCAGCTTGAGAGCGAGTTTAAGAGTTGTCTTGAACTTGCGATATATATGCTCAAAACTCTCGGCTTGTACGAGGACGTTTCATATCGCTTTTCTCAGTGGGACCCTGATGATAAAGATAAATACATTGGTACACCTGAGCAGTGGGACGAGGCACAATCAACAATGCAGAAGATACTTGAACACCTTGAAATTCCGTATCAAATCGGTATTGGTGAGGCTGCGTTCTATGGTCCGAAGCTTGACATACAGATTAAGAACGTACATGGCAAGGAAGATACACTTATCACAATTCAGGTTGACCAGATGCTTGCCGAAAAGTTTGGTATGGAGTATGTAGATGCCGACGGCAACAAGAAAAATCCGTACATTATCCATCGTACATCAATTGGTTGTTACGAGCGTACACTTGCGCTCCTTATTGAAAAGTATGCGGGCGCATTTCCGACATGGCTTGCACCTGTTCAGGCTAAGGTGCTTGCAATTTCAGAAAAGCATGCAGAGTATGCAACTGACGTTGTAAACAAGATGCGCAAGGCAGGCATTCGCGTAGAGCTTGATTTGCGCAGCGAGAAGATTGGATATAAAATCCGCGAGGCTCAGCTTGAAAAAGTGCCGTATATGCTTATTGCAGGAGATAAAGAGATGGAAACACAGACAGTTTCTGTTCGTGCACGCAAAGAGGGCGATAAGGGTGCTATGAGCATAGATGGGTTTATCGCTCATATAAACAAAGAAGTTGAGGAAAAGACACTAAATTATTAAAAAAGTGTTGACATGGCATATATTTTGTGCTATCATATTATGGTAACCGCATAAGAAGGGTTTTTAAAACTGCGTTTGCAGTACCCGCATTAGCGTGACTTCATTTTATAAGGAGGTGCAATTATGTACGCAATTATTAAGACAGGTGGCAAACAGTACAAGGTTTCAGAGGGTGACACAATCTTTGTTGAAAAGCTTGATGCACAGGTTGATGACACATACACATTTGATACTGTTTTGGCAATCGGCGGCGAAGAGGTTAAGCTTGGAAATCCTGTTGTTGAGGGCGCAAGCGTTACTGCAAAGGTTCTCAGACAGGCTAAGAGCAAGAAAATTATCGTTTTCAAGTATAAGCCGAAGAAGACATATCGCAAAAAGCAGGGTCATAGACAGCCCTACACAAAGCTACAGATTGAAAAAATTAATGCGTAGTTTTGAAAGAGATTTAAATATTGTTTGAAAGCTGAGGTGTATATAAATGGCACATAAGAAAGGTATGGGCTCGACCAAGAATGGTCGTGACAGTGAGTCGAAAAGACTTGGTGTGAAAAGAGCTGACGGTCAGTTTGTTCTGGCAGGAAATATTTTGGTAAGACAGCGCGGCACAAAGATTCACCCCGGTAACAACGTTGGTATCGGCAGTGATGACACTTTATTTGCCCTTGTAGACGGAAAGGTAAAGTTCGAGAGAAAAGGCAGAGACAAGAAGCAGTGCAGCGTTTATACAGATTGATTTTAAAATCTCAGACTTTTGTCTGAGATTTTTCTTTAACAGAGATAATATGGGGTATAAAATCTGTTAATAATAAAAATGCGTTATTTAAAGATATTGTTATACAAGATATAACATAAAAAAGGATGAACAGTATGTTTTTTGATACAGCAAAAATTTATGTCAAAGCCGGCGACGGCGGTAATGGAGCAGTGTCGTTTCACCGCGAAAAGTACGTTGCAGCAGGTGGTCCTGATGGCGGCGACGGCGGACGTGGCGGCGATATTATATTCGAGGTTGATGAGTCGATTTCGACGCTTGTTTCGTTTAGATACAAAAGAAAATACGTTGCTGAAAATGGTGGCAACGGCGGAAGCGGAAAATGCTCTGGCAAAGATGCTGAATCGCTTGTTATAAAAGTGCCCGCAGGAACGCTTATTCGCGACGCTAAAACAAATCGTCTTATGGCGGATATGACACCACCAAACAACCGCGTTGTGCTGTTTAAAGGCGGAAATGGCGGATGGGGAAACACCCATTTTGCAACCCCAACAAGACAGATACCGCGTTTTGCAAAGCCCGGATTAAAGGGTAGCGAGCGCGAGCTTTCGCTTGAGCTAAAGCTTATTGCAGATGTTGGATTATTAGGTTTTCCAAACGTGGGAAAATCAACACTTTTGTCCGTTGTAACATCGGCAAAACCTAAAATTGCAAACTATCATTTTACAACGCTTGAACCAAATTTGGGTGTGGTAGAGCTTGGCAAATACGGTGGTTCGGGAAGCTTTGTAATGGCTGATATTCCGGGACTTATCGAAGGTGCAAGCGAAGGTGTTGGACTTGGACATGAATTTTTGCGCCATATTGAGCGTACACGTCTGCTTATTCACGTTGTAGATGTGTCCGGTATTGAGGGCAGAAATCCCATTGACGACTTTGATAAAATAAATGCCGAGCTTGCAAACTATAACGAGCTTATTGCGACTCGTCCACAGATAATTGCAGCAAATAAAACGGATATTATTCAGGATGAGCAGGTATATAAAGATTTTCTTGCGGAGATGGAAAAGCGTGGTTATACAGTGTTTGAAATTTGTGCTGCTACGACAAAAGGTGTAAATGAGCTTATGGCGCATGTCAGCGCACAGCTTGCAGTGCTTGCGCCAATAGAGGTGTTTGAGGCTGAGCCGATGCTTGAAGAAATCGTTGAAGAAGAACTTTTCACAATACGCAACGAAAACGGCGTATATGTTGTAGAAGGTTCGTGGGTTGAAAATCTTGTCGGCTCTGTAAACCTTGCTGATGATGAGTCCTTTAACTTTTTCCAGCGTTCTTTAAGAAGCAAAGGCGTTATAGATGCGCTCGAAGAAAAGGGAATACAGGAAGGCGACAGCGTTCGTCTTTATGATATTGAATTTGACTATGTAAAATAGTCATAGGAGGAACATATGATTACAAGTAAACAACGTGCATATTTAAGAGGCGAGGCAAACTCGCTCGAACCGATTTTTCAGCTTGGAAAGGGTGGAATTTCGGATAATTTTGTAAAGCAGGTTGATGATGCTTTAGAAGCGCGCGAGCTTATAAAAATACATCTGCTTGACGCATCTTTTCTTGATGCGCGCGAAACGGTAGATACTCTTGCAAGACTCACAGGCGCAGAGGCCGTACAGGCAATCGGCTCGAAAATAGTGCTTTATCGCGAGTCGAAAAACAAAAAGAGAATTGAACTTCCAAGAAAATAAAAGTATGTGGAGTTGAAAAGCATGGGTAAAATAGGTCTTTTGGGCGGAACTTTTGACCCGATTCATAACGCTCACTTGTTTATGGGACAGCTTTGCGCCGATACGCTTGGTCTTGATAAGGTGATTTTTATTCCTTCAGGAATTACACCGCATAAAGACGCAGTAACAAAGGATGCAAAGCGCCGTTATGAAATGGTAAAGCTTGCAATAGACGGCAATCCTTTGTTTTGCGTGTCTGATTATGAAACGAATAAAACAACGCCTTCGTATAGCGATGAAACCGTCGAGTATTTTAAAAAGCTTTATCCCGATGATGAAATTGTGTTTATATTGGGCGAGGATTCGCTTGATTATGTTGACACTTGGCACAATGCACCAAAGCTATTAACATCATGCTCTTTTGCGGTTATATCAAGGGGAGGGTTTGAGTCGGATATTAATAAAAAAATTAATTCTCTCAAAGAGCAGTTTTCCACGCAGATATACAATATAACCTCGCCCGAACTTGAAATTTCATCAAGAGCTATACGCAACATGCTTGGGGAAGGGAAAAGCGCAAAATATCTTGTGCCCGATGTGGTGCTTGACTACATAAAAGAGCAGGGGATGTATAAAAATGGAAAGTAGTATAATAAATTTTAACTTTGAAGATGCCCAAAACGTTCTTAAAGCAGAGCTTAAACCCGAGCGTTATCTACACAGCATCGGCGTAATGGAAACTGCTACAGAGCTTGCAAAGCGTTTTGGTGCAGATGAGCATAAGGCAAAAATAGCAGGCCTTTTACACGACTGTGCAAAAAATATTGACCCGGTGCGCTCGTACGGCATTTGTGAGCTTTTGGGAATAGAGCTTGATGATGTAGCAAAACAATCATACAAGCTTGTGCATCAGTATCTTGGAGCGGAGCTTGCGAAAATGCGCTATGGAATAGATGACGAAGAAATTTTGTCTGCAATTCGCGTTCACACAACGGCAAAAGAAGATATGAGCCTTCTTGACAAGATAATATATCTTGCTGATTTTATCGAGCCAAATCGCGATAAAGAGCCATTTGACGGATTTGATAAACTGCGTGAGATATGCGAAAATGATATTGATGAGGCAATGCTTTTTGCGCTTGATATTTCCATAAAAAGCATAGTAGAACGAAAAATGCTTTTACATATGGACACAGTTTTGGCAAGAAATTGGTTTTTATCAAAAAAAATCAGCAAAACACTTGAAAAATAATGAAAAATTTTATATCATATAATAATGGGTGTAATAACATTCGGAGGTGGATTAATGCAATCTGTTGATAAACTAAAACTAATTGCAAAATGTTTAGATGACAAAAAAGGCAAAAAAATCGTAGCGTTAGAGGTGGGTCAGCTCACGAGTATAAGTGATTACTTTGTAATTGCCAGCGGTGGTTCTCAAACACAGGTAAAAGCCCTTGCCGATAATGTTACGGACAAGCTTGCTGAACAGGGGATTATGCCTGTTCATATCGAAGGCTATGGTGGCGGAAGCTGGATCCTACTTGATTACAGCGATATTGTTGTGCACATATTTACCGACGAAATGCGCGAGTTTTATGATATAGAGCGTCTTTGGACAGACGCAAAGGAAATTACGCTTGATTTTTTAGACGATGCTTAGGAGGCGATAGCATGAGATATAATTATACTGAAATTGAAAAGAAATGGCAAAAAAAATGGTATGAAGAGAAAACTTTCAAGGCTTCGAACGAGGACCTCTCAAAGCCGAAATTCTATGCGCTTGTAGAGTTTCCGTATCCGTCGGGACATGGTCTTCACGTAGGACATCCGCGTGGATATACAGCGCTTGATATAGTTTCGAGAAAGAGAAGACTCGAAGGTTATAATGTGCTTTATCCAATGGGTTGGGACGCATTTGGGCTTCCGACAGAAAACTATGCGATGAAAAACAAAATCCATCCTAAAAAGGTTACGGCAGACAATGTTGCGAACTTTAAAAAGCAGCTTCAAAGCCTTGGTTTTTCATTTGACTGGGACAGAGAGATAAACACTACTGATTCTGACTATTATAAATGGACACAGTGGATTTTCTTAAAGCTTTTTGAAAAAGGTCTTGCATACAAGCAGGAAATGCCGATTAACTGGTGCACAAGCTGTAAGGTAGGTCTTTCAAATGAAGAGGTTGTCGATGGTGTTTGCGAACGTTGCGGAAGTGAGGTTGTGCAAAAGCGCAAGAGCCAGTGGATGCTTAAAATCACAGAGTATGCACAGCGCCTTATCGATGATTTGGATGATTTGGATTTTATTGAAAAAGTTAAAACGCAGCAGAAAAACTGGATAGGACGCTCGCAGGGTGCAGAGGTAACGTTTAAAATTGATGGTGCAGATGAAGAGCTTGTTGTATATACAACACGTCCTGACACACTTTTTGGCGCTACATACGTTGTGCTTTCACCAGAGCATCCGTATATTGACGAGTGGAAAGATAAGATTGAAAACTTTTCCAAGGTTGTAGAATACAGACAAATGGCAGCAAAGAAGTCTGAGTTTGAGCGTACAGAGCTTGCAAAAGAGAAAACAGGTGTTGCGCTTGAGGGAATATATGCTATCAATCCCGTAAACGGCAAAAAACTTCCTGTATGGACATCTGACTATGTTCTTATGACTTATGGTACGGGCGCTATTATGGCAGTTCCTGCGCACGATACACGTGACTGGGAATTTGCAAAGAAATTTAATCTTCCTATAATTGAGGTTGTTTCGGGCGGTAAAAACGTTCAGGAAGAGGCCTATACAGACGTAAGTGAAGGAACTATGGTAAATTCGGGCTTCCTTACAGGTAAAAGCGTAAAAGAAGCAATTGATGCTATTATAGACTATCTTGAGAAAAATAAACTCGGTAAGCGAAAGGTAAACTTTAAGCTTCGCGACTGGGTATTCTCACGTCAGCGTTATTGGGGCGAGCCTATTCCGCTTGTATATTGCGAAAAATGCGGATGGGTGGCACTTCCTGAAAGCGAGCTTCCACTCACATTGCCTGAACTCGAGGATTATGAGCCGACGGATAACGGTGAATCTCCTCTTGCAAAAATGACAGATTGGGTGAACACTACATGCCCTCATTGTCATGGACCTGCTAAGCGTGAAACAGATACTATGCCTCAGTGGGCAGGCTCATCGTGGTATTTCCTTCGTTATATAGACCCGAAAAACTGTGACGTATTGGCTGATAATGAGCTTTTGAATTATTGGCTTCCAATAGACTGGTACAATGGTGGTATGGAGCATACAACGCTACATCTTTTGTATTCACGCTTCTGGCACAAGTTCCTTTATGATATCGGCGTAGTACCTACAAAAGAACCTTACCAAAAGCGTACATCGCATGGTATGATTCTTGGTGCCAACAATGAAAAAATGTCAAAATCACGCGGAAACGTTGTAAATCCTGATGATGTTGTACGCGATTTTGGTGCTGATACTTTCAGAACATATGAAATGTTTATTGGTGCGTTTGACCAGGCAACACCATGGTCAGAACAAGGCGTAAAGGGATGCTATAAATTCCTTGAAAGAGTATGGAACCTTCAAAATATTGTTACGGATGATGAAGGTTACAGTGCTGATTTGGAAAGTGCGATGCACAAAGCTATTAAAAAAGTAAGCGAGGACATTGAGCGTATGAAATTTAACACTGCAATTGCAACGCTTATGTCACTTGTAAATGACTTTACAAAGAAGAACTCAATTACAAAGGGTGAACTTAAGACATTCTTGCAACTTTTGAATCCGACAGCACCGCATATTACCGAGGAAATGTGGCAGCTTACGGGCTTTGAGGGCGAGATTGCGACAAGCACATGGCCGGTTTATGACGAGGCAAAAACGATTGATAATGAGGTTGAAATTGTACTTCAGATAAACGGAAAAATCCGTGATAAGCTTACAATACCTGCAGGACTCGACAAAGACGCTACGCAAGAAGCGGCAATGAAGAGCGAAAAGGTTATAGCTGCAATCGACGGAAAACAGGTTGTAAAAATTATCGTAGTTCCGGGCAAGCTTGTAAATATTGTTGTAAAATAATTAATAACAAAAAATGAAGCATCGTATATGATGCTTCATTTTTTTGTTAAATATCAAAATCCTCTTTTGTTAAACAATCTCTGTGTTCAAGAATACGGTTTATTTCGCTGCCTATTAAAATTATGTTAGAAAATATATAAAACCATAGCATGATGGCAACAAAAGTGCCTATAGAGCCGTACAGGAGTGAAAAACGAGATGATATACGAATATAAAGTGATATTCCGGCGCCACTTAGTGCTGTTGCAGCTGTTGAAAATACACTTCCGGGGATAAGCTGTTTTATTTGTATTTTTTTGTTTGGAGCAAAACGATATAAAAACAGCATTATAAAAAATATAACCAAAAGTATAAAAATCACAAAAATCCAATAGGGGATGTTTGGTAGTATTTTTCCGATTTCCAAAGTATAATATATTTTTGAGAGCGATTTTGCACCGATGATTGTTAAAGGTAAAAAAACAAACAAGATTATACTCACTGCAATCGTAAGTGTTATAGAAATCATTATTCTGTGAATAAAGAATCTGCGTTTTTTAGTTTTGTATATAGAGTTAATGGATATAATTACGGCTTCGACACCGCGCGATGCCGAGTATATACTTATCAAAATTGACACAATAAGCACATATATGTTGCTGATGTTTGCGATATAGTCATTATATCCAGCTATTATACTTACTATTTCTTTTGGAAAAAAGGTGGAGAACAGTTTATATATAAAATCGGCATCAAGCTTTAAAAGACCTATAATCGAGTTTGTAAACAAAATAAACGGAAAAACGGAGAGTGTAAAAAAATAGGCTACACTGCCGCTCATATATGAAATTTTGTCATACTGATAACGGTTTATAAGTTCGTATATAAATAAAACAAGACGATTTTTTGTTTTAAAGTTCAAAAAGCCAATTTTCAAGTAAACCACCTCTTATAAAAAGCAATTGGGCACAAATCAAACTAAATTGACTTATGCCCAATTTACACTACATTATTTCAAAGCTTATTTCATGTTCTGTTCATATGAGGAAATCATCTTTTTGCTAATGTCACCGTAACGGCAAGAATATTGCTTTCCGTTGCGAATATAAGTGATATCACCTCTGCCACCTGACTTCAGTTTTACCTCTAATCGCATCGTGTTTTCGTTAATCGGG
>SVKA01000007.1 GCA_015068725.1 Oscillospiraceae bacterium
TGTGTGGGGCAAATATTACAATGTTGCACCGTATCTTCTTTTAGCAGTAGTTATTGCTACCGTATTTTTCCTTCTTCGCGGAAAAATAAAGGCGGGTATAATAAGCGTGCTTGTGTTTCCTGCAACGTGGCTTATTACATGCGCTATCGCCTTTGGCGTACAGACGCTCGTCGTTGCACCAAACGATGTTGCAGTCGAGGCACCAAATATTGAAAACAATATTTATATGACGCGCGAAGCGTATGGACTTGACAAAATAATTGAACAGGATTTTCCGATTGAGAACACTTTGTCGGAAAAGGATATCAAAGAAAACGGCGAAACTGTCGACAATATAAGAATTATTGACTATAATGCAAATGTTACGGCAATGAACAAGCTTCAGGGAATTAAGCCGTATTACACCTTCAAAAGTGCTGATGTGGTGTCTTATGATGTTAACGGAAAACCCACAGCCGTTGCAATAGGTGCGCGCGAGCTTGATACAGAAAAGCTTTCGGCGCAGGCGAGTGATTCGTATCTTAACAGAACATATAAATATACACATGGTTATGGTGTGGCACTAAATCCCATGAACACAGTAACCAAAGAAGGTCAGCCCGAGTATGTTGTACGAGACATTCCTGTTGTGTCTGATGAAGGTATCGTAAACGTTACGCAGCCAAGAATTTATTATGGTGAGTTTACAAACAATCATGTTATCGTAAATACAAAGTTAAAAGAAATTGATTATTCCGAAGGACAAAAAAACATAGAGTTTTCGTATGACGGCGAGGGCGGTATAAAGCTAAATTGGTTCAACAGGATGCTGTTTTCGATTATAAACGGCGATTATAAAATGTTTGTATCAAACCAGATTACGCCCGAGAGTAAAATCCTTGTAAACAGAAACGTTGTTGAGCGTGTAAAAAAGGTTGCACCGTTTTTTGAATATGATGAAAATCCGTATATATTAATTGATGATGCGGGCCGTTTAAAGTGGATAATAGATGCGTATGCAGTATCTGAATATTATCCATATGCTCAAAAATATGATAAAATCAATTATATACGAAACAGCGTAAAAGTAGTCGTAGATGCATATGACGGAAACGTAAAATTCTACATTGTAGATGAAACAGACCCTATTGCTATGACGTATAAAAAAATATATCCGAATATGTTCGCGAGTGAGCCACTTCCCGATGATTTGAAGCGTCATATACGTTATCCTGAAAAGCTGTTTAAAATTCAGGCACAGATGTATAAGCAGTATCATATTACAGATGCGCACGTCTTTTATAACAAAAGCGATGTATGGGATATTGCAAGAGAAAAATACGCAAATAACGAAGGACAATATATCGAGCCGTATTATAATATGATGAAAATCAAGGGTTTTGATGAAAAAGGGGAGAGTCTTCTTCTGACAATGCCTTTTACCATACAAAACAAGGATTATATAAGCAGCTGGCTTGCGGCAGGTTCTGATGATAAATATTACGGCAAGCTTGTGCTTTATCGCTTTACAAATGCCGAAAAAAATTCATACGGAACAATGCAGATGGAAAACAGAATTGACAATGACCCTGCAATATCGAGCCAGATAACACTCTGGGGACAAGGCGGCTCATCTGTTGTTCGCGGAAATATGATAATGGTTCCGATTAAGGATTCACTTTTGTATATAGAGCCATTGTATATTACAACACAAAACTCGGCGTCATTTCCCGAGCTTAAACGTATTATTGTAGCGTATAAAGAAAAAATCGTAATGGAAAATACGCTCGAAGAATGTTTTAGAAAATTGTTTGAAGATGATGATGGTCAAGAGCTTGCAGAAAACACCGAAACAGACGATAATCTGCTTATGCCGTCTGATTATGTAAACGAACAAAATGAAAGTGAAACAGAAACAATACTTAAAAATATTGTCAATTTGTACGAAAGCTATAAAAAATATAACGCACAAAATGATTATGAAAATGCAGGAAAGGTTATGCGTGATATAGACGTTTATCTTTCACGGGCAAACGAGCTTTTTGAAAAGCAGGAATAAAAACATCTATAAAAAATTGCAGCGATTTTGCTGCAATTTTTTTGTGTCCGTATAATTTTATAAAAAAATTAATATAAATATAGTAATTTGTTGTGAAAGGATTAAAAAATATGCGCATAGGGAAAAAAAGACGCACAGCAAGAGCGGTTATAATAAATTGGACATGCGTGTATATGTTTGTGATATTATTTGCGTTGACAATAGGATTATATTTTGCGGGGCGCACAACAGTAGCGACAATGAATATGGCATTAAAAAGCGGGCAAACGATGATTGTCAATGCCTGTGTAAAAAACGTAATTCCGTACATTGAAAATGAGCAGCAAGAGAGTCTTTGGCATGCTGCTTTTTGCTATATTGCAGGCTTTGATATAAAAAAACCGCAAACAATTTTATACAGTCAGCTTAGCAGCATAAAAACAGCGCAGGCAATTAACGAGAAAAATGAGGCTGCACAAAGCACACAGGAGAATAAAGAAGCTGAAAAACCGAGCGAAGATGAAGATGAGGGCGAAAAATTTCCGATTGTCCAAACAAGCAGTGTTGTCGGTTCTTTTTCAGGGAGCGGTAAAAATAAAACGGTTTATATAAATAATGAAACAAGCTTTGAAATAGATATAAACAAAATGCTTGAAGAAAAGCTATCCATTACAAAAAAAGACGGTCCGATGGTGCTTATAGTACATACACACACAACCGAAAGCTATACCCCCTCGGGAAAACAGACTTATTCACCAAGCGAGAGTACGCGCACGCAAGACAAAAACTATAATGTCGTAAGAGTGGGCGAGGTGATAAAAGAAGAGCTTGTAAAAAATAAGATAAACGCAATACATGACACAACCATAAACGATTATCCTTCGTATAATGGCTCATATAAAAAGACGCTCGGCATAATAGAGGATTATCTTAAAAAATATCCGTCAATTCAGGTGGTTCTGGACGTGCACCGCGACGGTATGACAAAACAGGACGGCACAAAGATGAAGGTGTGTGCCGATGTTGGTGGCGAAAACAGTGCGCAGGTAATGGTGCTCTGCGGAAGCAGCGAGGGTGGTCTTAAACACGACAACTGGCGCGAGAATTTAAAGCTTGGACTTCGTATACAACAAGAGCTTACAGAAAAATATCCCACGCTTGCAAGGCCGTTGCAGCTTGTGAAGGAAAGATATAATCAGCACGCCACAAAGGGTTCGTTAATACTCGAGGTCGGAACGGACGGAAACACGCTCGAAGAAGCACTTGTCTGCGCAAAATATACAGCTCGCGCGATTGCGAGCGTGCTTGGAGAATTATAAAGCCATCTGCTCATAGAACAGATGGCTTAAATTAATTTATTTTTTACTGTCGTTCTCTCTTATTTCAACACGGCGTATTTTTCCACTTGTAGTTTTTGGAAGCTCTTTAACAAATTCTACTATACGCGGATATTTATACGGCGCAGTTGCGTGCTTTACATGGTCTTGGAGCTCGCGCACAAGTGCGTCTGACGGCTCATAATCCTTTGTAAGAACTATTGTTGCCTTTACAACTTGTCCGCGGTCGGGGTCGGGAGCGGCAGTGATTGCACATTCAAGCACCGACGGATGCTCCATAAGAGCACTTTCAACCTCAAACGGTCCAATTCTGTAGCCCGAGCATTTTATAACATCGTCTGTACGTCCTACAAACCAGTAATATCCCTTACTGTCGCGCCACGCGATATCGCCCGTGTGATAGAATTTTCCACCGAGCTTTTCCTTTGTTACCTCGGGGTCGTTAAGATACTCGCACACAAGACCTGCGGGCATATATTTGTCTATATCACGGACAACAAGCTCACCTTCTTCACCAACGTCGCACGAATTTCCGTCCTCGTCGATTATATCTATATTATATAGCGGTGAAGGTTTTCCCATCGAGCCGGGATTTGGTTCAAAACCATCAAAGTTTGCAAGAAGAACCGTCGATTCGCTCTGGCCAAAGCCTTCACACATACGAAGTCCGGTGAGTGATAACCATTTGTTGTAAACCTCGGGATTTAGCGGTTCTCCTGCCGTACAGCAGTGAGTGATAAAAGACAAATCGTACTTTGTCAAATCCTCGTGAATTAAAAATCTGAAAATCGTCGGCGGTGCACAGAAGGTTGCAGGCTTGTACTTGATAAGCTTTTCAAGCATATTGTGTGGTACAAACTTGTCCGCATCGTATGCAAAAATTCCTGCGCCTGATACCCACTGACCGTATATTTTGCCCCAACCGAATTTTGCCCAACCTGAATCGGAGGCTGTCATATGAAGCTTATTGTCAATTACCTTTTGCCAGTATTTTGCGGTTACGATATGACCGAGCGGATATGTATGATTGTGTGCAACCATTTTTGGCCAGCCTGATGTACCGCTTGTAAAATATGTAATAAAAATTTCATCATTGTGTGTTGCGTCTTTGCCTGTCGGACGCGGGAAATCCTCGCTGAAAGAATCTAATTTTTCGTCAAGCGAAATCCAGCCCTCACGAGTGCCGACTACGGCAATTTTATGTTCGAGCGAAGGAGTGTTTTCTTCTGCAAGTTCGACCTGCTCTGTTATATACGGCTCATTTACGGCAACGATTGCCTTTACGCCTGCAGCGTTTACACGATATTTTATATCCTTTGCTGTAAGCTGAAGCGACGCGGGAATCAAAATTGCGCCGATTTTATGAAGCGCTGTTGCCAAAAACCAGTATTCGTAGCGCTGACGCATTAAAAACAAAACTTTATCGCCTTTATTTATTCCAAGGCTTTTAAAAAAGTTTGCAGCTTTACCGCTAAGACGCTTTATATCGTCAAAGGTGAAAATCTTTTCGTTGTCGTGGTCGTCGCACCATACAAGAGCTACCTTGTCTTTGTCATACTCGGCCCACGCATCTACAACGTCATAACCGAAATTGAAATTTTCGGGAATGTTCAATTTATAATTTTGTTTAAAATCCTCGTATGAGTCGAATTCGACTCTGTCTAAAAATTTATGTAACAGCATTTTTGCACCTCGTCTTGTTAATAATTGTTTTATTGGGATATAACAGTCAAAAACTTTGCCGGTTTTCCGTTTAATGCTTTTTGACCGTGGGGGAGCATCGGGTCAAAGTATATCGAATCCCCTTTTTCAAGAACAACAGATTCATCGCCGAACTGTACCATGATTGTGCCTTCGACGACGTAGTTGAATTCCTGTCCCTCGTGGACGACGAGGTCGTGCTCTTTTGCATCGGGCATTACAGTAACCATTAAAGGCTCCATTATTTTGCCCTTGAATTTATATGCAAGGCTTTCAAAATGATAACCGGGATAACGGTCAATATTTATGCCTTTGCCGTTTTTTACAGCGCAATAGGTATTAAGCTTTGGAGATTTTCCTGTCAAAATTTCAGTGAAATCAACCTTGTATTCACCTGCAAGCTTATAAAGTACACTTATCGGAATATCAAGGCCGCTTTCTTCATAGCCTTTGTAGGTTTCATAATCAACACCGACCATTTTTGCGACGGCGTGTCTGCTGTATCCGCATATTTCACGAAGCTCTTTTATTCTGCTTGCTAATTGTTTAATTTCTTCTGACATATTATTTCACAATCCTTCCATATACAAAATTAGAACTCGCATTACTACTATCATAACATTATACACTAAAAATAAATAAAGTACAAGTTTTTTTTAAATTATGAAAAAAACAATGTTTTTGTGATGTATTTTGGCGTAAATACGGGCATTTTTTAATATTTTTAAAAAAATTTTAACAAAAAAATAAAAAAATTGTAATTAGGTGTTGTAAAATGGGATTGTTTTGGTATATAATCATCTTATTAGCCTTAAAAAAGGAGGGGCATATGTCTTGATTGCAAAAGTGAAAAGCTGTGGACTTGTAGGACTTGACGGATATATAGTTGAAGTGGAAACGGATATTGCTATGGGGCTGCCCGCTTTTGACATAGTAGGCTTGCCGGATGCAGCGGTCAAGGAATCAAGAGAGCGTGTTCGTGCGGCGATTAAAAACAGTGGCTATGCGTTTGCTTCAAGACGTGTTACAATCAATCTTGCGCCTGCGCATATAAAAAAGGAAGGCTCAGTATACGATTTGCCCGTGGCGGTTTCTTTTCTCTGGGCGAGTGGACAGATTGCACTTGACAACGTAGATGACTTTGTGTTTATAGGCGAGCTTTCGCTTAATGGTGATATAAGACCTGTTTGCGGGGTACTCCCTATGGTTATTGCTGCACGCGATAATGGGGCAAAATATGCCATAGTTCCAAAGGAAAATGCGCTCGAAGCGGCAGTTGTAAAAGGTATAGAGATATTGGCACCCGAAACGCTTGCGCAGCTTTGCGATCATATTAATGGCATAAAAAAGCTTTCTGTACATACAGTTGATGTTGATGAATATTTTAAGAATACTGACCAAAGGGGTATCGATTTTTCAGAGGTTAAAGGTCAGGAAAACGTAAAGCGTGCGCTTGAAATTGCGGCGGCAGGCAACCACAATATGCTGATGATTGGAAGTCCCGGCAGCGGTAAATCAATGATTGCGCAGCGCCTTCCGACGATTTTGCCTGATATGAGCTTTGAAGAGGCACTTGAAGTAACAAAAATACATTCAATCGCAGGAGCACTTCCGGATGATACACCGATTATAACAACGCGTCCGTTTCGTCATCCGCATCATACAATTTCTGCGACGGGACTTTCGGGCGGAGGACGTACGCCAAAGCCGGGCGAGATAAGTCTTGCACATAACGGGGTACTGTTTTTGGATGAGCTTCCCGAATTTAATAAAGATGCACTCGAGGTAATGCGTCAGCCACTCGAGGATGGAAGTGTAACGATTGCGCGCGTGAGCGCAACGCTTACATATCCTTGCAACGTTATGTTTGTGGCGTCGATGAACCCTTGCAAATGCGGTTACTACGGCGACCCGAGCGGAAGGTGCAAATGCAGCGAGTCGCAGATAGCACAGTATCTTGGCAAGGTATCAGGACCGCTTCTTGACAGAATAGATTTGCATATAGAGGTTGCACCTGTTAAATATAAGGATTTGGAAAATACTGCTCCTGCTGAAAGCTCGGAAAGTATAAAAAAGCGTGTTGATGCAGCAAGAAAAATCCAGATGCAGCGATATAAAGATTACAATATATATTCAAATTCGCAGCTTACACCTGCGATGATTAATATTTTTTGCAGGCTTGGCGAAAAGGAACGTGCAATAATCAAGGGCGCTTTTGACAGACTTGGGCTCAGCGCGCGTGCATATAACAGAATTTTAAAGGTAGCTCGTACGATTGCCGACCTTGATGGCAGTGAGAATATACAATCAAAGCATATAGCCGAGGCAATACAGTACCGAAGTCTTGACAGAAAATTCTGGTCGTAATATTTGTATAAGGAGAGAATGATAATGAAGCTTGGAGTTATAGGAGCAGGGAATATGGCATCGGCGATTGTGCGCGGTGTTGCAGCCTCGAAGAAAATTAATGCAAAAGATATATTTGTATCCGATAAAGACACGCAAAAGCTTGATGCGTTGTCTGTTCTTGGCGTTAACGTAAGCATAGACAATAGTGAAATATATAAAAACAGTGATGTTATTATCTTTGCAGTAAAGCCTAATATATATCCGCTTGTTCTTGGTGAAATGTCAAAAATCGGGGACGCAGAAAACAAGCTTATTATATCAATAGCCCCCGGAATTACGACAGAAAAGATTGAGTCATATTTTGATAAAGATGTGCGCGTCATACGAACTATGCCCAATACGCCTGCAATGGTGGGCGAGGGTATGAGCGTCTTGTGCACAGGCTCAAATGCCGATGAAAATGATTTTGCGTGTGC
The DNA here is from genome assembly GCA_015068725.1 of Oscillospiraceae bacterium. Classification (GTDB taxonomy): domain Bacteria; phylum Bacillota; class Clostridia; order UBA1381; family UMGS1253; genus Aphodoplasma. The sequence goes on from SVKA01000007.1 coordinate 7,881, forward strand.
CGACGAGATTTTTTCGTGCGTCGGAAAAACGGTGCGACTTGATGAAAAAATGATGGACTGCGTTGTAGCAATCAGCGGAAGCAGCCCTGCTTATGTGTTTATGCTTATAGAGGCGATGGCTGATGCGGGAGTAAAAAGCGGTCTTGCGCGCGATATATCCTACGAGCTTGCGTCGCAGGCGGTGCTTGGTTCTGCCAAAATGGTGCTTGAAACGAAAAAACATCCGGGCGAGCTTAAAGATATGGTGTGCTCACCGGGCGGGACGACGATTGATGCCGTGGCAGTGCTTGAAAAGCGAGGCTTTAAAAGCGCGGTTATAGAAGCTATGGATGCCTGCACAAAAAAGACATTGGAAATGGGTAAAAAGTAAGAAGAAAGACTTTATGTAAAACTTTTATGTAACCGGAATTTTTGCCCCTTTTCAGACATACAAATTTATTGTATGGATTGGAGGGGTTTTTTTGAAGGCTCACACGGCTGCCGGAAGTGTAGTGGAAGGCTATATAAAAAACAACATAATACTGCTTATGATTTGCACAGCGTGCCTGGTTTTTGGGATAATTACGGGAAGCATATACTGTGTAACTCTTGAAGATACAACGCCTCTGTCGCAGAGCCTTGGTAATTTCGAGCTTCTTGAAAGCGGACGTGATGCTTTTTCGATATTTTTGACTTCGATTACAAATTCGATGCAGCTTGCGTTTTTTATATGGCTGTGCGGACTTACAAGGCTTGGTGTAGTTATGGCACCGTTTCTGCTTATACTAAAAGGCTTTGCATGCGGCTTTTGTACCGCCTCGCTTGTGCTTTTATACGCTATGCCGGGACTTCTGGCTGCGGGTGTAGGAATAGCGCCGCAAATGCTTGTGATGTTTGTTGTCTGCGGGGTGTTTTGCACGACGGCAATAAAGCATGCTCTTTATATATCAAAAACGAACGACAAAACGCAAAAGAGAAGACGGTTTATAGCTTATTGCATATTTTCTTTGCTTCTTGCAGGTGTATTTGGACTTTGCTCACTTTTTGAAAGCTATGTATCACCATATCTTCTTTTGTGGGCTTTGAAGATGTAAAGCTCGCCATTAAATTACAAAGCTGGAAAATTGCTTTAAAAATGGTATAAATTTAGATGTATTAATTTAAAAATGCCTATATACTTTTCAAAAAAAGTTTTGTAAAATGTAAATATGAAGAGAAAACAATACACTTCTTGTCTTGCCCACAAGATAAGAAGAAAGATAATACAATTGCAGTTTTGTGGGCAGAAAGGCTATGGAAATTCAGATGTTAAACGCGTATCAGGAGAATTTTGTAAGGTATCTTGACAAAGAAAGACACCTTACACTCAACACCCTATCATCTTACAGACGCGACATAGAACATTACATAACATATCTTGAAACAAGAAAGATAACGACTCTTGAAAAAACAAATAAGACAATCGTTTTGACATATCTTCTGACGCTTCAAAAGCAGGGAAGGGCAGCCTCGACAATATCACGTCATCTTGCATCGCTTCGTTCTTTTTACGGCTATTTAAACAGGTCGGGTATGATAAAAACGGACCCTACGCTTGGACTTGAAGCGCCAAAGGTTGAAAAAAAGCTGCCAAAGGTTTTGAGCACAGGCGAGGTTGAAAAGCTTTTAGAGCAGCCCGACGGCGAGGATATCAAAGGAATGCGCGACAAGGCGATGCTCGAGCTTTTGTATGCGACGGGAATACGCGTGAGCGAGCTTATTTTACTTGACATTGATGATATAAACATATCGATGGGCTTTTTAAAATGCCAAAGCGGACGCGGACGTGTAATTCCTCTTGGAAGCCTTGCGATGAGTGCATGTGCCGATTACATACAACAGGCAAGAAACGTTATGATAAAGGACGACAAAGAGCGTGCGCTTTTTGTGAATTGTAACGGACGGCGTCTTACAAGACAGGGCTTTTGGAAAATAATTAAGCAGTATAAGCTTAAAGCAAACATTACAGGCGAGCTTACACCGCATACACTTCGCCATTCGTTTGCGACGCATCTTCTTGAAAACGGCGCGGATTTACGCTCGATTCAGGAAATGCTCGGACACAGCGACATATCCTCGACACAGGTTTATTCGCAGCTTTTGAAAAACAAGATTAAAGAGGTGTACTCAAAGGCGCATCCGCGCGCATAAATAAATTTGTTTAGAAGATATTTTTTGGTGGTAATAATATAACAGAAGCAAAAAACAAAGCCGTTTTCGGTGGGAGGGAATTTTTATGGATTTTCTTGATAAAATTATAAAAAAGGTTGAAAAAACAACAAAGGTCGTTATGCAAAAGTCGACGGATGTAGTTGAACTTACAAAAGTAAAGCTTGCAATCACAAGCGCAGAAAATGAAGCGGATGAGCTTTTGCGTGAGATTGGCAGCATTGTTTATGACGCGTACAAAAGCGGCGAAGGGAACGCCGAGCTTGTCGAAGAAAAATGCGTGCAGCTTGAAAAGCTGAAGGCCGAGATAGAGGAAAAGAAAAATCAGTTTGCCCTGCTTCGCAATATGAAAAGGTGTCCTGAGTGCGAATATGAAAATGAGGCGGACGCGGTGTACTGTAGCAAATGCGCTGCAAAGCTTTCCGACGTTGTCGGATATGAGGTTGACGATATGCCGGGAGAGAGCAAAAGTGAAGAGGTAGTAGTTGATGCCGAGGCGGAGGCATCTGACGAATAAAAAAATAATTGGGCGTGGCTTTGTATCTTGAGTCATGTCCTTTTTACATTTTGTAAAAAACAGTTGTAATAGAGAGTTAAAAAGTGTATAATAATGATAAAAACAAATGATGGAAAAATTTATCTAAAATGGGTGTATAAATGTAGGCTTTAAACAGCAAAGGAGGCACCGGTATGAAGGTACTTATTCTTTCGGTAAAAACAGGCATGGGCCATCATCAGACGGGAATGGCGCTTAAAAACGAGTTTGAAAAAAACGGGGCGGCGTGCGTGATGCTTGACGCTTTTGAATATGCAAATCCGATACTGAGCGAAACAATTTCGCGCGGATATCTTCTTTCGACAAAGCTTACGCCAAAGATGTACGGTCAGATTTACAGAATGGCGGAAAAGAAGCAAAACGTCGACCCAAGCTTTATGAAAAAGACGTTAAATAAAATTCTTTCGTCAAAGCTTATGAAATTTATCAAAAGCTATGAGCCTGATGCGATAATATGTACGCATATTTTTGCGGCGCAGATTATATCATATCTTCGAATGAAGGGCAAAATCAACTGTCTTTGTATGGGCATTATAACGGATTTTACAGTTCATCCGTTCTGGGAGGAAACGAATCTTGATTATTATGTAACGGCGAGCAGAATGCTTAATCTGCAGCTTGAGAAAAAGGGCATACCAAAAGAGAAGGCTCTTCCCGTCGGAATACCGATACATCCAAAGTTTGCGAGCAGTATACCAAAAAAAGAGGCGAGAGAAAAGCTTGGTATAGAAGATAAAACAACGGTCCTTGTTATGATGGGCTCTATGGGATACGGACATATAATGAAAGACCTTGTAAGGCTTGACAATATGGAGGGCGATTTTCAGATTTTGTGTGTTTGCGGCAACAATAAACGCCTGCATACACTTATAAGCGGACGAGCGTGGAACAAAGGCGTGCGTGCATACGGATACGTTGACAATGTCGATATAATGATGGATGCAGCCGACGTTATTGTAACAAAGCCGGGCGGTCTTACAACATCAGAGTTTCTTGCAAAAGGGCTTGCTGCAATTTTGCTTGAACCGATACCCGGACACGAGGACAGAAATGTTGAATTTTTGCTAAACAACGGACTTGCATTAAAGGTGAGCGACACCTTCCCGATAGATGAGGCGATGTATCAGCTTGTGCTTCATAAGTGGCATCTTGAAATGCTTGGAGCGGCGGCGCGCTTTATGGGCAAGCCGAATGCGGCAAAGGATATTTGCGATTTTGTGTTTGATGCGTGTGCGCAAAAGGGCGAGCAAGTGTCAAGTGAAGAAGGAGATAAAGAATGATTCTTCAAAAAAATAAAAAAACGGGCTGCGCTGCGCTTATCGTTGCCGGCGGAAGCGGTACAAGGATGAAACTTGAAAATTCGAAATATGCGGGCGTTAACAAGGTGTTTTTAAATGTTGGTGATATGCCTGTACTTGCACACACACTTACTGCATTTGAAAACTGCGATGTAATTGATAAAATAGTTGTGGTAACGCGCGAATGTGATATTCCATTGTGTTCTCAGCTTGCGCGCGAGTTTAACATAACAAAGCTTAAAAGTGTTGTGTGCGGCGGCGATACAAGGCAAAAGTCCGTTTTAAACGGTCTTGTTGAAATTGAGGATGAATCCCAGCTTGTTGCTATTCACGATGGCGCGAGATGCCTTATAACACCTGAGGATATAAAAAGGGTTGTGCTTTCGGCAAAAGAAAATGGCGCGGCGGCTCTTGGAATTGCGTGCACAGACACGTTAAAGCGTGTCGATGGCAATATGAATATTACTCAAACGGTTGAGCGGGCAAATATTTACCGCATACAAACGCCGCAGGTGTTTTTTACAAATCAGATTATAGATGCACACAAAAAAGCAGTTGATGATGGATTTGAGGTAACGGATGACTGTTCGGTTGCAGAGTATGTGGGCATAAATGTAAAAGTAGTTGAGGGAAGTGTAAATAATATTAAGCTTACGACCAGAGAAGATTTAATTCTTGCCGAGGCTTTGCTTGGTTTGTAATTTTCTATATGATAAAGAGGGGAAAGATTATGATACGAGTCGGACACGGATACGACGTGCACAAGCTTGTGAGTGGTAGAAAGCTCATATTGTGCGGTGTAGAAATTGAACACGAAACGGGGCTTTTAGGCCATTCTGATGCAGATGTGGCGGTTCATGCGCTTATGGATGCTATGCTTGGAGCGGCAGCCCTTGGTGATATAGGAAGGCATTTTCCCGACAGCGATGAAAAATATGCAGGAGCAAACAGTATGCTTTTGCTTGAAGAGGTTGTCTGTATGCTTGCAGACATTGGTTACAGCCTTGGAAATGCGGATATCACGATAATCGCACAAGCACCAAAGCTTGCAGGCTTTATAGAAAAAATGCGCAAAAACGTTGCCGATGCGTGTGGCGTTGACGAAGATTGTATTAACGTTAAAGCAACTACAACAGAAAAGCTTGGTTTTGAGGGAGAAAAGCTTGGCATTAGTGCCCATGCTGTTGTATTGCTGTGTAGACAGGATTGATTTTTGTAAAACTGATTGAATAAATCCACAAAAAAGCAATTTATATGAAAACAAAAATAAAAAAATAACAAAAATGCTTGACAATACTTGACAAAACTGATAAAATACATTAGTCTGGAATAAATAATGAGGTATTTTGCCCATTTGCGACCGCAGGTGCATACGCTTTTTTGATACAAGCTGTGCATTTATGCGGATTTTTGGGTAGATTACGGAGGTAAGAAAAAACAAAATGGATAGTCATTTAAAAAGCGGACACATACACGTCGGCTTGAAACAATCAAAAAAAGCTTTGCAGGAAGGAAATGTTTTAAAGGCTTATGTTGCCGAGGATGCTGACCCTCACGTCACGGACGCCTTTGTGGCACAGTGTGCTGCATTGGGCGTAGAAGTGAGTTATGTTGAGAGTATGCTCAGGCTTGGACGCGACGCGGGAATTGAGCGTGGTGCGGCAGTTGTGGTAGAGCTCAAAAGCTGATTTTTGGATTGTTTTATATTTTTGTTATAAAGGCATTTTGCTTTTATATATATAAAATTTTATAAGAAAGGGGGAAACACAAGGAATGCCAACATTTAACCAATTAGTAAGAAAAGGCAGACAGGACAAAAACTTTAAGTCCAAGGCTCCGGCTCTTCAAAAGGGACTTAACTCTTTGCAGAAGAAGGCTACAGACCAGAGCGCTCCTCAGAAGCGTGGCGTATGTACTTCTGTAAGAACAATGACACCTAAAAAGCCTAACTCGGCTCTTCGTAAGGTTGCCAGAGTACGTCTTACAAACGGCATTGAAGTAACTGCTTATATCCCGGGTATAGGACACAACTTGCAGGAGCATAGCGTTGTTCTTATCGAGGGCGGTAGAGTACGTGACCTTCCTGGTACACGTTATCACATTATTCGCGGTACACTCGATGCACAGGGTGTTGCAAACCGTATGCAGGCAAGAAGCCGCTATGGTGCAAAGAAGCCAAAGGCGAAGTGATGCGCTTAAAACGCAGTATGTAGCTTTGCTAAAAATCACAAATCAATAATTGGTGCGACTACTGATTCAGACCTGTGCTTTTCAGCAAGGCTGTATATATAAATTGTAGATGCGCGCTGACGGCAGATGATATGCTGCCGAGTACCTGTGATTATGATTAATCATGAAGGAGGGAAGAAAAGTGCCAAGAAGAGGTTTTATAGCTAAGAGAGAGGTTTTGGCCGATCCGCTTTACAACAGTGTTGTAGTTACAAAGCTCATCAACAACATCATGCTTGACGGTAAGAGAGGTGTTGCTCAGAGAATTGTATACGACGCATTTGAGATTATTGCGGAGAAAACTGGCAAAGATGCTCTTGAAGTTTTCGAGCAGGCTCTCGAAAACATTATGCCTGTACTTGAGGTAAAGGCAAGACGTGTCGGCGGTGCTAACTATCAGGTTCCGATCGAGGTTCGTCCTGACAGACGTCAGACATTAGGTCTTAGATGGCTTACTGTTTATTCAAGACAGCGCAGTGAAAGAACAATGCGTGAAAGACTTGCAAACGAGATTCTCGACGCAATAAACGGTGCAGGTGGTGCCGTTAAGAAGCGTGAAGATACTCACAAGATGGCGGAAGCAAACAAAGCATTTGCACACTTCCGTTGGTAGTTTGAATTTTAAGCTAATCATACGATTGTTACTAAAAATTGCGTAAGCGCTATTTTTAGAGGAAAGGAGGAAAATGAATAATGGGTAGAGAGTATTCATTGGAAAATACAAGAAATATTGGTATCATGGCTCACATCGATGCCGGTAAAACAACTACAACTGAAAGAATACTTTATTATACAGGTCGTATTCACAAAATGGGTGAAACTCATGAAGGCGCAGGTACAATGGACTGGATGGCGCAGGAGCAGGAAAGAGGTATTACAATTACTTCAGCTGCCACGACTTGCTTCTGGGGTGGTTCTCAGGATCAGTTCCCGAAGACAAGAATCAATATCATTGACACTCCCGGACACGTTGACTTTACAGTAGAAGTTCAGCGTTCGCTTCGTGTACTTGACGGTTCAGTAACTGTTATGTGTGCAAAGGGCGGTGTTGAGCCTCAGTCAGAAACTGTATGGCGTCAGGCTAACGATTATAATGTACCGAGAATGATATACGTTAATAAAATGGATATCATGGGTGCAGATTTTTATAACGTTGAGCAAATGGTAAAAGACAGACTTCATGCAAATGGTATTCCGATTCAGCTTCCTATCGGTGCGGAGGATACATTCAAGGGAATCATTGACCTTATGACAATGAAAGCCGAGATATACTACGACGAAATGGGTAAAGAGTTCGGCGAGGAAGAAATTCCTGCTGATATGCTTGATAAGGCTGAGGAATACAGAAATAAGATGGTTGAGGCTATTGCCGAGACTGATGAAGATCTTATGATGAAGTACCTTGACGGTGAAGAGCTTACAGTTGATGAGCTCAAAAAAGCACTTAGAAAGGCTACAATCAATAACGAAATCGTTCCAATGCTTTGCGGTACATCATACAGAAATAAGGGTGTTCAGATGCTTTTGGATGCTATTATTGAGTACATGCCTGCTCCGACAGATGTTGAAAACATCAAGGGTGTAAACCCTGATACAGGCGAGGATGACGAGAGACCATCATCAGATGATGCTCCGTTTGCTGCATTGGCATTTAAGATTGCAACAGACCCGTTCGTAGGAAAGCTTTGCTTCTTCAGAGTATATTCGGGTACAATCGAATCAGGTTCGTATGTACTCAACTCATGTAAGGGCAACAGAGAGCGTCTTGGAAGAATTCTTCAGATGCACGCTAACCACAGAGAGGATATAGATGTTGTTTACTCGGGTGATATCGCTGCTGCTGTTGGTCTTAGAAACACAACAACAGGTGATACACTTTGCGATGAAAAAGCACCTATCATCCTTGAATCAATGGACTTCCCGGAACCGGTTATCCGTGTTGCTATCGAGCCTAAAACAAAGGCTGGTCAGGAAAAGATGGGTATCGCTCTTGCAAAGCTTGCAGAAGAAGATCCGACATTCCAGACTTATACAGATGAAGAAACAGGTCAGACAATTATTGCCGGCATGGGCGAGCTTCACCTTGAAATTATCGTTGACAGACTTTTGCGCGAGTTTAAGGTAGAGGCAAACGTTGGTAAGCCTCAGGTTTCGTATAAGGAAACAATTACAAAAACTGTTGAGGTTGACCACAAGTATGCAAGACAGTCCGGTGGTCGTGGTCAGTATGGTCATGTTGTTATCACTGTTGAACCACAAGAGGCCGGTAAGGGTTATGAGTTCGTAAACGAAATCGTCGGCGGTGTTATTCCGAAGGAATATATCCCCGCTGTTGACCAGGGTATCCAGGGCGCAATGCTTTCAGGTGTGTTGGCAGGATATAACGTTGTAGACGTAAGAGTAAGACTTACTTATGGTTCATACCACGAAGTCGACTCTTCAGAAATGGCGTTTAAGATTGCCGGCTCAATGGCATTCAAAGAGGCTTGCCGCAAGGCAGATGCTGTATTGAAGGAGCCTGTAATGAAGGTTGTTGTAATCGTTCCTGAAGAATACATGGGCGACGTTATGGGCGACCTTAACTCAAGACGTGGTCTTATCCAGGGTATGGAAGCAAGACCGGGTGCACAGGCAATCACAGCGTTTGTACCGCTTGGCGAAATGTTTGGTTATGCAACCGAGCTTCGTAGCCGTACACAGGGACGTGGTCAGTATACAATGGAGCCGAGCCACTATGAACAGGTTCCGAAGAGCATACAGGACGAGATTATTTCAGCCCGTGCAAAGAAGGATGAGTAATACAACTCCCAAAATAATGTAAATATTTTTAAAAATACTCTTGATTTTTTGACAGAGTGTAGTAAAATAATATTAAAGAAAAAATTATAGACCGTAAAAGGAGGAAAACAAAATGGCAAAGGAAAAATTTGAAAGAAGTAAACCCCATGTTAACATTGGTACTATCGGTCACGTTGACCATGGTAAGACATCGTTGACAGCTGCTATCACAAAGGTGCTAGCATTGCAGGGTAAAGCAAAGTACGAAGCATACGACATGATCGATAAGGCTCCGGAAGAAAGAGAAAGAGGTATCACAATTTCAACAGCTCACGTTGAGTACGAGACAGAAGCACGTCACTACGCTCACGTTGACTGCCCTGGACACGCCGACTACGTTAAGAACATGATCACAGGTGCTGCTCAGATGGACGGCGCTATCTTGGTTGTATCATCAGCAGACGGCCCGATGCCTCAGACAAGAGAGCATATCCTTCTCTCACGTCAGGTTGGTGTTCCTTACATCGTTGTATTCATGAACAAGGCTGATCAGGTTGACGATCCTGAGCTTCTTGAGCTTGTTGAAATGGAAATCAGAGAGCTTCTCTCAGAGTATGAGTTCCCGGGCGACGATATTCCGATCGTTTCAGGTTCTGCTCTTGTAGCTCTTGAGTCTTCATCAACAGATCCTAATGCTCCTGAGTATGAGTGCATCAACAAGCTTATGGCTGAGGTTGACGCTTACATTCCTACTCCTGAGAGAAAGAGCGACCTTCCGTTCCTTATGCCTATCGAGGATATCTTCTCAATCACAGGCCGTGGTACAGTTGCTACTGGTAGAGTTGAGAGAGGTCAGCTTAACGTTTCTGACGAAGTTGAAATCGTTGGTCTTACAGACGAGAAGAGAAAAGTTGTTGTAACAGGTATCGAAATGTTCAGAAAGCTTCTTGATTATGCTGAAGCTGGTGATAACATCGGTGCGCTTCTCCGTGGTGTACAGAGAAACGAAATCGAAAGAGGTCAGGTTCTTGCAAAGCCCGGTACAATTCAGCCGCACACAAAGTTCAAGGGTGAGGTTTATGTACTAAGCAAGGAAGAAGGCGGACGTCATACTCCGTTCTTCAACAACTATCGTCCTCAGTTCTATTTCAGAACAACTGACGTTACAGGTGTAATCTCACTTCCTGAAGGTGTTGAGATGTGTATGCCTGGTGATAACGTTTCAATCGACGTTGAACTTATCACACCTATCGCTATTGAAGAAGGCCTTCGTTTCGCTATCCGTGAGGGTGGTAGAACAGTAGGTTCTGGCGTTGTAGCTTCAGTTAACTAATATAAATAGTTAAAATTCAAAGATGCTTGTGCATATGCGCAGGCATCTTTTTTTATGCAAAAACTTGTCGACGAGATTACAAAAAGCGACAAAAGTAGTGCTTTTTTGCAGAAGGAAATAAAAGCGCGGTGAAGAATAGGATATATGTAAAAAATATAGTTTAAATTACAAAAGAGGAGGGCAGAGTTATGCAGATAAAATATATCAATACGTCAAGATCGCTTGTTGTAAGTATTGACGGTGAAATTGACCATCACAGCGCCGCTGATTATCGCAAAGCTATTGACGATGAATTTTTAAAAACAAAGGCGGTGAATATAATATTCGATTTTTCAAAGCTTAATTTTATGGATAGCTCGGGAATTGGACTTATTATGGGACGTTATAAGCTTATATCACCTGTCAAAGGACGTGTGATTTTGGCTGGAGTATCGCCACAGCTTGATAGGCTTATAAGCATATCGGGAATATATAAAATAGCAGATTGGGCGAAAAATATAAATGAAGCCCTTGCAAAACTTCAGGAAAGCGAGGTTGTGAAAAATGGATAATTATATGAAGCTTGAATTTGATGCAAACTCTTCAAATGAGTCGTTTGCGCGCGTAAGTATAGCTGCATTCGTGGTAAGACTTGACCCCACGCTTGAGGAAATAAGCGATATAAAGACGGCTCTTTCCGAAGCAGTTACAAATGCGATAATTCACGGATATGAGAATATAGCAGATGGAATTGTGTGGGTTGAGTGCAGAATAAAGGATGACACAGTTGAAATTAAGGTGTCTGATAAGGGCAGAGGAATTGAAAATGTAGAAAAGGCGATGGAGCCTCTTTATACGAGCCATCCCGAAATGGAGCGCTCGGGTATGGGCTTTACAGTTATGGAAACCTTTATGGATTCGGTCGAAGTAAACAGCAAGCTTGGAGAGGGAACAAGGGTAAAAATGGTTAAAACAATTCGCCAAAAATAATTTTACATATCGCAGTTAAAGACATATTAAATCAGAGCGAGGTGAAGTTATGGAGGGCGAAAAATGGGAGCAGAAAAATCTTCTTTTAAGAGCGAGAGATGGCGATGAAGAAGCAGTAAAGCTATTGGTGCAAAACAATCTGGGGCTTGTGCACAGTGTAGTAAAAAAATTTTCAAACAGTCTTTATGATAGCGAAGATTTGTTTCAGATAGGCTCGATGGGACTTTTAAAAGCAATAAGAAAATTTGATTTGTCATACGATGTAAGGTTTTCGACATACGCAGTTCCTATGATAATCGGCGAAATCAAACGTTTTTTACGAGATGACGGACCTGTAAAGGTGAGCCGCAGTGCAAAAGAGCTTGCAATCAAAGCTCGCACCGTTTCGGAAATGATACAAAAGCAAACGGGAGTAGAGCCATCTGTAAATGAGCTTGCGTCAATACTTGGACAAAGCGGTGAAAATATAGCATATGCACTTGAAGCGTCTGCTGTGCCCGAATCGCTTTATGTTACTGCGAGCGAGCAAAATACAAATTCGTTAATTGATAAAATGCCCTCAAAAAGCATGGGGGAAACAGAAATCGTAGATAAAATCGCATTAAGAGAGATGATATATCAGCTCAAAGCACGTGAAAGACAGATAATAGTTTTCAGATATTTTAAAGACAAAACTCAAAGCGAGGTAGCACAAATGCTTGGTATAAGTCAGGTGCAGGTATCACGTCTTGAAAAGAAAATTCTTTGTCAGCTCAAAGAAAAAATGAGCGTTTAGTACGCAAAAGTAATATTATATCAGTAAAAATGTATTGACTATATTATAAGTTATTGATAAAATATTTATGAGAATAATATAAAATTGTAAAGGAAAATGATAGACTATGAGAAAAACATCACAACAGTTATATGAGTATTGGATTGAAAATCCTAATCTTGACAAAGAGGTTAAAGAAGAGCTTTTATCTATTAAGGATTTGCAAAATGAGATTGAAGAACGCTTCTATCGTGATTTGGAGTTTGGCACGGGTGGTATGCGTGGAATAATCGGTGCGGGTACAAACCGCATGAACATATATACCGTAAGACGCGCTACGCAAGGACTTGCCGAGTATGTTCTTAAAAACGGAGTGGCAGATAGTGGCGTAGTTATAGGTTATGACACGCGTTATCTTAGCGACGTTTTTGCAAAAGAAACGGCGCGCGTGCTTGTTGCAAATGGTATCAAAGCATACCTTTTTGATGCTATTCACGCGACTCCCGAGGTATCGTTTGCAATTCGTTATTATAACGCAGCGGCAGGCGTTATGATTACCGCAAGCCACAATCCGAAGGAATACAATGGATACAAGGCTTATGGCCCTGATGGAGCACAGTTTCCACCCGAGGCAAGTGATGCCATTGTTGAGGTTGTAAACAAGTGTGATATCTTTGAAGATGTAAAAATTATCACAGACAGCGAGCTTGAAGCTTCGGATTTGTTTGAGCTTATCGGCAAAGAGGTCGATGAAAAGTTTATTGATACGGTGCTTAATCAGGCAGTAAACCCCGATATTTTAAAAGAGGTTGGCGATGATTTTAAAATTGTGTATACGCCGCTTCACGGTACGGGACTGCGTCCTGTTTTAGCGGTGCTTGAACGTATCGGTATGAAAAACGTTATTGTAGAGCCTAATCAGGCTGTGCCGGATTCAAATTTTTCGACTGTAAAATCACCAAATCCGGAAGAAAAAGATGCTTTTACGGATGCTATTGAGCTTGCAAAGAAGAATAACGCATCAATTATTATCGGCACAGATCCCGACGCTGACAGAGTGGGTGTTGTTGTGCGTGATAGCGAGGGTGAATACCGTGTGCTGACAGGAAATCAGACGGGAGCGCTGCTTTGTGAGTATATTCTTTCTGCAAAAAAGGCTAAAAATGCCCTTAAACCTAATTCCACAATTGTAAAAACAATCGTTACCTCCGATATGGGCAAAGCGATTGCGAAAAATTATGGAGTACAGATGGTTGAGGTGCTTACAGGCTTTAAATATATTGCTGAAAAAATTGCCGAGTTTGAAAAAACAGGCTCTAATGTGTATGAATTTGGTTTTGAGGAAAGCTATGGTTATTTGCCCGGAACGTATGCGCGCGACAAAGACTCTGTTGCATCTGTAATGCTCATTGTCGAGATGGCAGCGACGTATCGCGCAAAAAATATGACACTTTACGATGGTCTTATGGAGCTGTTTGAACGCTATGGATATCACGAGGAAAAGACGGTTTCGGTTGTTATGCCCGGAAAAGATGGTATGAAGCAAATATCCGATACCATGAAAAAAATCCGTGAAAATGTGCCGAGCGAGCTTGGCGGCATCAAAATAAAGCAAACACAGGATTATCTTTCGGGAGAGTATTATAATGATGACGGCAGTAAAGGCAGCGTTGGTGATTTCCCGAAGAGTAATGTATTAAAATTTTGCCTTGCAGATGATAAAACGTTTGTTGTGGTGCGTCCGTCGGGAACAGAGCCAAAAATAAAGCTTTATATATGTACCGCTGCAAGCACTCCAGAAGAAGCACACAGTCAGATTAATTATATGACGGGTGCAGTAAGAGGATATTTAGGCATATAATAAAGAGAAGTTGATAAAAGAAAATCGCCGCTGTTTAGCGGCGATTTTTTTGTATACAAAAAGAGCGCAGAAATCGCAAAGATTGCTATGCTATATGAAATTTTATCGGTGTTTTTAGTTATACTATAGAAACATTATTGTGATTAAGACCATTAGGTAGTTGTGCATCTGTAACAACTACATCAACTTCATTAACCGAACATAATGTAAACGGATATGTATTCCCAAATTTTGAACTGTCAATTAAAAGACATGTTTTTCTTGAGTTTTCCATCATAGCTTCCATTACGTCATCATCTGTGGAAGAAGTAGTCAGTATGCCGTTTTCTGACAACCCTCTGACAGAGAAAAACATAAGATCGGCATTTATTTTTTTTATCATTTTTCTTGCATATTCTCCAACATAAGAATTTGAATGGTGCAAAAGTCTTCCACCTGTGGAAAAAACTTCAATATCCGTCGCAGAAAGCCTATATGGGATTTCCAATGAATTAGTAATAATCATCAGGCCCTTATGATTTTGCAAATATGGCAACAGATGTTCAACCGTAGTTGATTCTGCTAAAAAAATCGTCATATTATCTTCGATAAGAGCGGATGCGCAGGCGGCAATCTTTTCTTTAACCCGATAATTTTCTTCTGCTCTGACTTTGGTTGGAACCCATGATGAATATTTCTCTAAAAACACTGCGCCACCAAACGTCTTTTTTATTTTCATCTTTTTGCTCAGTTCATTTAAATCGCGTCGAATAGTAGTTTCACTAAAAAAAAGCTCATTTGCGAGATATGATACAGAGCAGCTTTTTTTCTCTTTGAGAATCTCAAGTATTTTTTCCTGTCGTTCAATATTATACATACACACCTTCCTTTTTGCGCAAATATGCTTGAATATGCTTAAATTATACATATAAAATGATGTTTTGTCAATAAAACGAGCATATATTGACATTGAAATATGACAGTAATATGATAAAAGTACAAAATAATGAAAGGAAAATGTTTTATGAAAAGAATGTTAGAACGCTATGCTGAAGCAAACTATGATTTTATTGTTGTTGGTGGTGGTATGGCAGGCGTGTGTGCAGCTATAGAGGCAGCGCGCGGTGGTGCGAAAACGGCACTTATTCATTCGCGCCCCGTACTCGGAGGTAATGCTTCAAGCGAGGTAAGGATACATATTTCAGGTGCAGACCACAGCCTTACACAGCCGGATTACGCCGAGAGCGGACTTTTATATGAACTCATGCTTGAAAACAAAGCGAGAAATGAAAATTTCAGTTATTCAATATGGGATATGATTTTGTTTGAAGCTGTTAAAAAGCAGGAAAATCTTACCGTTTATTATAATACTGTTATGTATGATTGTGAAACAGAGAATGATCTAATTACTGCTATTTACTGTGTTCAGGAAACAACTGAAATGCGATATAAATTTACCGCACCGCTTTTTTCCGACTGTACCGGTCACGGAACACTTGGGTATTTTGCGGGAGCAGAGTTTCGTCAGGGAAGCGAATCAAAGGCGGAAACCGGTGAAGAACATGCCCCTGAGACGGCAAATAATGAAAGAATGGGCAACTCAATTCATTTTAAAGCGCGTGATATGGGCCGCCCTGTGAAATTTACCCCTCCATATTTTGCGAAAAAATTCACCGAACATGATTTAAGATTTCGTATGCATTGTGCAAATCAGGAAGTTGATTTTTCTTCGGCAAAAGACCCCGAAAGATGCAAGGCAACAGGTGGAGTTTCTGCAAAAGGTATTGACTATGGTTATTTCTGGATTGAACTTATGGGTGATAAGGACGATATTATAACCGATTACGAAAACATTCGCGACGATTTGGTTGCAAGCCTTTACGGAGTATGGGATCATATCAAAAACGGCGGAGACCATGGAGCAGATAATTATGCGCTGGAATGGGTTGGAATGCTTCCCGGAACGAGAGAATCAAGAAGACTTATGGGTGACTATATTTTAACTGAAAAAGATATTTTAGAAAATCGTATATTTGAAGATGCAATATGTTATGGCGGTTGGTGCATTGACCTTCATGTTGCTCACGGTTTGGAAGATTTAGATAAACTTCCTTCGGGTGATTGCTATTTCTTTGATGGGGTTTACACCATACCATATCGTTCTTATTATTCAAAAAATATCAAAAATATGTTTATGGCAGGAAGAAATATCAGCGCAACAAAGCTTGCAATGTGCAGTACGCGTATACTGGGATGCTGTGCTATCGGTGGCCAAGCGGTAGGTGCGGCGGCGGCTCTTTGCACAAAGTACAAGTTAAATCCAAAGGAGCTTGCATCACATATAAAAGAACTTCAACAAATAATTCTTAAAAATGATGGTTTTCTTCCCGGGTTTAAAAATGAAGACGAAAATGATATTGCACGAAAAGCAACATTTTTTGCATCTTCTTATAAAAAAGAGTGTGAACCGGAAAAAGTTATTGATGGCATTTCAAGACGTTTAGGTGCAGATACGCATGGTTGGGTTTCTGATGGAATTTCAAAAAATGGCGAGGCTCTTACAATGAGTTTTGACAAACCTGTAGAAATTTCAGAGTTAAGATATACTTTTGATTCTGACTTTCGCTATCCAATCCGTGTTACTATGGCGCCGAACAGGCAAAAGCAACAACGTTTAGGCGTGCCGGAGGAAATTGTCAAGGATTACGAAATCATAATGAAATTAAACGAAGAAGTAGTTCGTACAATTAAAGTGGAAGACAATCATCAAAGGCATAATATACATAAGTTTGAAAAAACAATATGTGATAGCGTTGAGCTTAGGGTTAAAGAAACTCATGGTGAAAATGAAATAACAGTTTTTGAAGTCAGAGCATACTAAGAAGGGAATGTTATACATGGAATTTTTACTTGATACGGCAAATATCCAGCAAATAAAAAAATATAATGAAATCTACAAAGTGACCGGCGTTACATCTAATCCCACTATTATTTCTCGAGAAAAAAGTGAATTTTTTCCTACACTTTATAAAATAAAAGAAATCATAGGCGATAAGCAGCTTCATGTTCAGGTAACCGGAAGCATTTGCGAAGAAATGGTAAAAGAGGCTGAAACCATTGTAAAAAACATAGATAAAAAAGTTTATATCAAAGTGCCCACAAACGAAGAAGGCATTAAAACAATGAAAGTGTTAAAGGATAGTGGATACAATGTAACAGCTACCGCAATATATACGCCTCAGCAAGCAATAATGGCGGCAAGCGTTGGCGTTGATTATGCCGCTCCGTACTTTAACCGTATGTGTAATAATAATTATAATGCACCTGAAGCGATAGCTCAAATGGCAAAAATGTATAAAATGTATAACAAATCCACAAAACTGCTTGCCGCAAGTTTTAAAAACACTAATCAAATAATGCAGGCACTGCTTTCGGGAGCTGAAGCTATTACAGCGTCGCCGGAGCTTTATAGTATGATGTTTGAAAGTCCTCTTATCACATCAGCAATTGAAAAATTTAGCGAGGACTGGGCAGAACTTTACGGAGATAAAAAAATTTATGAGCTTTAACAAGGGGATATTAAAATGAGATTTGAAGGAAAAAAAGTAGTTGTAACAGGTGCAGCGAGTGGTATTGGTGAAGCGATTGCCATGGGTTTTGCCAAAGAGGGAGCCGATGTTGCATTTATGGATATCAACAAAGAGGGTGCAGAAAAATGTGCATTTCTGGCAAACGAAAAATTCAAAACGGATTGTATTGGTTTGGGGATAGATGTTTCGGATAAGAAAAGTGTTAACGAAGCATTTGATACCGTTGAAAAAATTTATGGAGGTCTTGATGTTTTTGTAAATTGTGCGGGGATTTCAATTATAGTTCCGATGCTTGAATGCACAGAGGAGGTTTGGGATAAAACGATTGATATCAACCTCAAGGGAACGTTCCTTTGTATGCAAAGTGCTATCAAAATTATGGATAAGCAAAAATCCGGTTCAATCATATGTATGTCTTCTCAGTCAGGCAAAGTGGGCGGAAGTCAGTACCAGGCATATTGCGCGAGCAAATTTGGTGTTATCGGAATTGTTCAGTCTGCTGCAATGGAATTTGCAAAAAGCGGAATAAAAATAAATGCGGTTTGTCCCGGCGTGGTTCTTACTCCTATGTGGGATAAACAGGTTAACAGTTACGCTAAAAAGAGGAATATCAAACCCGAAGAGGTAATGCCTTACTTTGAATCAAAAATTCCAATGGGCAGAATAGGCACATTAGACGAGGTCGTTAATGTTACATTTTTCTTAGCAAGTAATGATTCCTCGTATTTGACCGGTCAGGCAATTAATGTGGCAGGCGGTCAGCTTATGCAATAAAACACCTTCTCATATTGGAGAAAGGCAAACTGACAACTTTTTCAATATATTATGTACTTGCAATGATGGAAAATTCAAGAAAAATGCGTTGTTTAGCAAAAGAAAATCGCCGCTGTTTAGCGGCGATTTTCTTAAATAAGGGGGGTCGAAAAGGAATAAGGGGTAATATCCTTTTCGTTTGATAAAAAATGTATTTTGTGAGGTCATTATCATTATGTCCGCTATAAAGAGGATATATACATAATATTAAAAAAATTTTTTCAAAGCTTATAAATAACGGCGACAAAGCGATAAATCGTATTGACTTTTTTTAGAAAATTTGTTATACTTTTTTTATTGTTAAGATGTTTATAAATAAATATACGCCCTCTTAGTTAAATGGATATAACAAGCCCCTCCTAAGGGCTAGTTACGTGTTCGATTCACGTAGAGGGTGCCAAAAGTTCCCCGTTTGTAAGGATGGGGAATTTTAATTATCAACACTTTTTTGGTCTGTGTAATAAAACGGAGCTTGATTTTTTAAGATAAAATAAAAAAATACGTTTTTATTTTGCAATTCATGATATCATAAATAATATATACAAAGTATCAAAAAACGGAGGATACCTATTTGGAGAGAAAAGAAAAAATATATAAATATATATGTCATGAAAGCTACAAACCTCTCACGATAAAAGAGCTTGCAGTTGTTCTTGATGTGCCTAAAAGTGATTATACAAAGCTTTTATCGCTTGTAGAAGAGCTTTTGGATGAGGGTAAAATCGTGCAAAGTAAAAAGGGCAGGCTTAAAAAAGCGTCATCTCAAAATATCATATATGGTACACTTCGTCTTACAAAGACGAAAAATGCTTTTGTTACGCCTGATGCATCTTTTGACGGCGAGAACGAAGATATCTTTATAGACCGTGCGAATGTAAATTTTGCCTTTGACGGCGACACCGTTTCTGTCAGGCTTTTGCGCTCTTTCAAAAGAGAAGAAAACAAAAGTCGGGAAGGTGTAGTTTTAAAGATTGTACATCGGGCGTCGGATGAACTGACAGGTACGGTTGATGAAACAGCGGGGCGAATGATTTTTGTGCCCGATAATGCAAGTGTGGATAGCGGGGTTATATCAAAGGACAGTATAAATGTGGATGTACATCAAAAAGTGGTCGCAAAGGTGCTTCGTTTTCCTGATGAAAAACAGGCTATGAAGGTGCGCATAACCGAAATCCTTGGCGACGATGATAATGTGGCTACGCTTATAGAGTGTGTTGTCAGGGAACAAAAAATACCACAGCAATTCTCAAAAGAATCTCTAAAACAAACGCAAAATACGCCTGATGTTGTCAGTGATGATGAAATTAAATCAAGAGTGGATTTTCGTAGCGACAGAGTTATCACAATTGACGGTGAAGATGCGCGCGATTTAGATGATGCTGTGTGCGTTAAAAAATGTGATGACGGCACTTATATACTCTACGTTCATATAGCCGATGTATCATACTATGTGGGCGAAAACACACCGATAGATTTAGACGCTTATGAGCGCGGAACAAGCGTGTATTTGCCTGACCGTGTAATTCCCATGCTCCCACGCGAGCTTTCTAACGGGATTTGTAGCTTAAACGAAGGCGAAAACAGACTTACAATGTCGCTTGAAATGCATATTGATAAAAATGGCGATGTGTTTGATTATAAGCTTTGTGAGGGCGTGATTTGCTCTGTGCATCGAATGAGCTACACTTTGGTCAGCGCAATGCTTGATGGTGATAACGAAGCCTTGGCACGCTATGAAGATATCAAAGAGGATATCTTTAATATGAAAGAGCTTGCGATGATTTTAAAAGAAAGACGCCGCAAATGTGGTGCCATTGACTTTAGCTTTCCCGAGCCAAAGATTGTACTTGATGAAAATGGCGAGGTTTCGGGCGTAAGTGTGTATGAAACAGGCGTATCAAACGAAATTATCGAGCAGTTTATGCTTTTAGCAAATGAAACAATTGCAAGATATGCGTCAAAAAAAGAACTGCCGTTTGTATATCGCGTGCACGAGGCGCCAAGCGTAGAAAAAATGGCCACGCTACAAAAGTATTTGTCTTTATTTGATATACCATTTTCGATAGCTGATATGAGTAAAGTAGAGCCATCTGATATACAAAGCATAGTGGATTCAATTAAGAATACGCCAAAAGAGGCTGCAATAAGTGTTTTGTGTCTGCGCTCAATGATGAAGGCCCGCTATACTCCCGAAAATTTGGGACACTTTGGTCTTGCGTCGGATGATTATTGCCATTTTACATCTCCAATAAGGCGATACCCCGACCTTTTAATACACCGAATGCTCCGTGAGAGCATAAAAAAAGGTATAACACAAAACAGAAAAATGCATCTGACCTCTTTTGTAGAGCGTGCCGCGCTACAGTCAAGCGAAACCGAAATCAGAGCGGTTGATGCAGAGCGTATGGCGGACAAGGTGTGTGCGTGCCTTTATATGAAGCAGTTTATAGGAGAAGAGTTTGATGCGCTCATTTCATCTGTAACTGATTTTGGATTGTTTGTAGAAATTGATGGCTGCATAGAGGGACTTGTACCTATGGCCCAGCTTAGCGACGATTATTATGTATATGAAGAAGAGTTTATGCAGCTTCGCGGTGAGAAAAACGGAAGAGTTTTTGCGCTTGGCGATGAGGTGCGCGTGCGGCTTATATGCTCCGATGCGAGACTGAGAAGAATTGATTTTGAGATTGCAGATATGACAAAAAAGCGCGCTGCGACACCGAAAAAGGCCTCTTATTATAAGGCGGATAAGAATAAAAAGAAAAAAGAGGATGCAAAAAAGAGTTTTAGAAAATTTACATCCAAAAAGACAAGAAGGAAACGTTAATATCTTATTAAAATCATATTTTGTCCATCGATTTCATAAAAATATTACAGAGGTGATGGACATGGAAAGAGCATATCAAAAAACACGAACGAATACAGGCTCTTATGCGCGGACAAGACGATACGAGGAGCAAAAGCCCCTATTTTCAATCAAAAAGCTTGCGGTGCAAACAATTGCGAGTGTAATTATATTTTTATTCGTATACACTATGCGCTTTGCTGATACAAATTTCAGCGACAGAGTGCTTAACGAGGCCTTGTATACCATAAATTATACCGTTGATTTGCAAAGCGCGTATAAATCGTCAATAGAGATTTTTGATTATCTGCAAGGAAAAATTGAGCAGGGTAAAAGCTATATTGACAATACTGTTTTGCAGGTACAAAACCTGGGTGTGCAGGATGTCGAAGACGAAAGCATTTCAGAAATTATATCTCCTGATGTAAACGAACAAAGCGGAGAGCAGTAATGATAAAAATCGGAAGAGTATATATAAATCTTTTGATAATACCACTATTGTTTGCCGCGTATATTACAAGCTCGCTTTCAGAGCTTTGTATGGCATATATAACTGCCACTCTTCATGAGCTTGCACATCTTTTTGCTGCGCTGCGCTACAAGGTCTTGATAAGCGGCTTTGTAATTATGCCGTTTGGCGTGTGTATGCGTATAAAGGATAACAAGATAGACAACCCCGTGCATGAATGCATTATATGTATGGCGGGACCTTTGGCAAATTTAGCTTTGATAATAGTAGGATTTTTAGTGCGTGATTACCTTTTGGCATATAAGGAGCTTGTTGATTTTTTTGTATGCTCAAATGCATCAATATTTCTTATAAATACAATTCCGATAGTGCCGCTTGACGGCGGAAGAGTATTACGGGCGGCACTTACGGCAAAATATGGCTTTTTAAAGGCCTCAAAGCTTTCGCACATAATATCACAGCTTAACATAGTGCTGATTGGATTTTTTGGCATATATGTTTTATGGATAACCCGCTTTAACGTGTCGGTGATGCTTTTGTGCACGTTTTTGATTTTTAATATGAGCGCGGAAAAAAAGAATAACGAGCTTACACTTATGCGTCAGCTCTTTTATTCGAAAAGAAAGCTTTCATCGCGTGAGATTATGCCAGTGCGTGAGCTTGCCGTTACAAAGGGTATTTCCATAAGAAATCTTTTGAAAAATTTTTCTTATGACAGATACTACATAGTTAATGTTATGAATTCAAAAATGCAGATAGAAAGAACCCTTACGGAAACGCAAATTATTGATGGCATCAGTCGTACGAAGAAGGATGCCGATTTAGATAAATTATTTGATAAATATTAGTAATGTTGTTGTATTGGTATAAAAAATGTGTTAAAATAAAACAAACACGAATACAAAGGAGAAGCGTACTATGGATATTAATAAGTTTTATGGAAATTCTGATGAAAAACCATTAGATAATCTGGTAGCTGATGGAGGTTTTTGCGGGATTTTTCAAACGATTGGTTGCATAGGCGACAGTTTGTCATCGGGAGAGTTTGAAAGTACAAATGGTGGCATCAAAGGATATCATGATTTTTACGAATATTCATGGGGACAATATATGGCGAGAACTCTTGGCAATAAGGTTTATAATTTTTCAAAGGGCGGAATGACGGCCAAGGTTTTTTGCGAAGAGTTTGCAGAACAATGCGGAGTATACAAAGAGAAAAATCTTTGCCAGTGCTATATTATAGCACTTGGCGTAAATGATATATCAAGAACTTTGACACATGGCTGGCAGATAGGTGATATAGACAAAATCAGTGCTTATCAGGTTCGAAACCCTGAGGATGAAAGTATATTGGCATATTATGCATCTATTATAAGAAGCATCAAGCAAAAACAACCCGATGCAAAGATTTTTCTTATGACAATTCCGTATTCTGATACAGCTACACCGGAAAGAATAGAAAAAGAGGATGCATTTTCCGAAGCTATTCGCGCTCTTGCGGCAAAGACAAAAAATACATATGTGCTTGATTTTCGCAAGTTTGCCCCCGTTTATGACAAGAAGTTTAAGGACACGTTTTTCCTTGGTCATATGAGAGCTACGGGATATATGCTTACTGCAAAAATGGTTATGTCGTATATCGACTACATCATAAGAAATAATCCCGATGAATTTGCCCGTGTAGGCTTTATAGGTACACCTTACAGATATGATGCACAGGAGCTTGAAAACAACTGAAAATTTTATGTAAAAGGTGAGGGGCGTTACGATGGATAAGAAGATTTTTGAAAATTATTATAATCAATATGCAAAAGAGCTTACAGATAATGTAATACCTTATTGGCTAAAATACTCCGGCGATGAGAGCGGAGCTATAAACAACTGTCTTTCAGAGGATGGAAAACTTCTTTCGCGCGACCGCTATATATGGTCGCAGGGAAGAGCACTTTGGACATTCTCTGCGATGTATAACCGCATCGAAAAGAAGCAGGAATATTTTGACAAGGCGAAGGGAATTTTTAATTATCTTCTCACAGTAGAGCCAAAGGACGATAACTATAAATGGAACTATCTATACGATGGCGACGGCAATATGAAAGAGGGAATAATAAGCATCTATGTAGATGGCTTTGTTCTCGCAGGTATGACAGAATATTACAACATGACAAAAGATGAAAAAGCAAAAGAAATTGCACTTAAAATCTATGAGAGCACGCTTGAAAGATTAAATAAGCCTGACACTATCAATGTTGCGCCTTATGTTATTCCAAAAGGCATGAAAACTCATGGTGTAAATATGATTTTCTCATTCTTTTATGAGTGTCTTGGAAAGGCGCTTGAAAGAGATGACATAAGAAATAAAGCACATGAGCTTGCTCTCGAGGTTATAAACAAATTTTATGTAAAAGAAAAGGATGCCATTCTTGAATTTATTATGGAGGACGGAAGCTTTTCTGACACTCCCGAGGGGAGAAGCTGTGTACCGGGCCACGCAATAGAGTGTATGTGGTTTTTGATTAATATATTTGAGGAGAGAAACGAAACCGAGAATATTAAAAAATGCTGTGATTTGATAAAGCGTCATATAGAGCTTGCTATTGACAAAGAAAAGGGCGGACTCTTTCTTGCGATGGATATTGATGGAAAAGAGCCTGTTTTCTGGGGCAAGCCTACATACAAGCCGTGGTGGGTACAGCTTGAGACGCTTGTTGCGACGGCGTATGCGTACAAGCATACGGGCGATGAGTGGTTTATGGACATTCATAAAAAGGTCAACGAGTTTGCGTTTTCGCACTATCCAAACGGATATGGCGACTGGATAAACTGGCTTGATAAAGACGGCAATGTAGGTGAAAGCGCAGCGCTTCCTGTAAAGGATCCGTTCCACCTTCCCAGAGCGCTTATGTATCTTATCAAGGTGTTTGAGCAGATTAAGGGTTAATTGGTCGCTGCTTGACAAAAGCGCGAAACTGGGTTATGATTAGAATACGACTAAGATAAAGGGGAGATAAATGTGGCAAGAATTATACCATTTAAAGGACTAAGATATGACGAAAAAAAGGTTGGTAAGCTTTCGGATGTTGTTACACCGCCGTATGATATTATTTCGCCTGCTCAGCAAAGTGAGTATTACAAAAAACACGAAAACAGCGTAATACGTCTTGAGTATGGTGCGCAGTACGAAACAGATACAGATAATGATAACAGATATACACGTGCCGCTTCGTTTTTAAATGAGTGGCTTTCAAAAGGAATATTAAAGTTTGAGGATAAAGAGTGTATTTATCTTTATGAGCAAAGATTTTCACATATGGGACAAACGCTTACATATCGTGGATTTATGACGCTTACACAGCTTGAAGAGTTTTCAAAGGGAATTGTTTTGCCGCACGAAGAAACTCTCTCAAAGGCAAAGACTGACAGATTTAATCTTATGAGCACAACCCATGCGAATTTCAGCCCTATATATTGTCTATATATGGATGAAGAGCTTAAAGTAAGAGGTATAATGGAACAGATTACAACAAAAGAGCCTGATATAAGCTTTGTATCAGACGAAGACAGTATCGAGCAAAATATGTGGATTGTAAGTGATGATGCGCTTATAAAGGAAATACAAAATTGCTTTGCTGACAAGCAGCTCTTTATTGCCGACGGTCATCACAGATATGAAACTGCGCTCAACTTCAGAAACAAGCTTCGCGAAGAAAACCCCGACTGGAAAGCGGATGACCTTTTCAATTACGTTATGATGATGCTTGTTGATATGGACGACCCGGGACTTGTAGTGTTCCCGACGCACCGCCTTGTTAACAACGTAAAAATCGACGAGGCTATGGCGGTTTCTTTGTTAAAGGATGATTTTAATATAGATAAAATTATCGTAAGCAAAAATACGGATGAGCTTTTGGCAACTATTGAAAAGGATTTGATTACGCTTCAGGAAAAGAAGGGCTATGCGCTTTACTTTGGTGGGGATTATTATTACAGATTAAGCCTTGCAGATGAGTCTGTTATGGCAAAGGTGCTCCCTGAAAAATCAAATGCATATCGCAATCTTGACGTTACGGTACTGCACACACTTATACTTGATAAGGTGTATGGAATTGATACAGAGAATCTTGCAAATCAGTCAAATCTTACATATACAAGAGATGCAGTGGAGGCGATTGAAGAGGTTAAAAACGGCAATCAGCAATGTGCGTTTATCCTTAATCCCACAAAGGTGCGTGAAATCAAGGATGTTTCTTTGGCGGGTGAAAAGATGCCGCAAAAGTCAACCTATTTTTATCCAAAGCTTGTTACAGGAATAGTTATGAACAAATTCTAATAAAACGGGGCAGATACATTTTAAGCTTGTATCTGCCCATTCTTTTTTTACCAAAAAATCAGTAAATTATACGAAACAGCCACAACAAAAGACCACATATCACAGAGGTTGATATGCCAAAAACGAGAACGGGACCTGCAATAGTGAACATTTTTGCCGCCATTCCGAGAACAAAGCCTTCGCTTTTAAATTCCATCGCGGGAGAAACAATCGAATTTGCAAATCCCGTTATCGGCACGATTGTGCCTGCGCCCGCAAAGTGTGCAAGCTTATTATATAAATCAAGCCCTGTAAGAAGTGCACCTATAAATATAAGCGTGATGCTTGTGGCAGCTGCGGCGTTATCCTTTGTGAGTGATGCAAAATTAATATATGCATCATTTATGCCCTGACCTATCGTGCAGATAATTCCGCCGAACAAAAAAGCGAAGCACACGTCTTTTAAAAGAGGAGAGTTTGGAGATTTGCTTTCGGCATAGCTTTTATAGCTACTCTGTGTCATTTTTTTCATAAAAAATCAATCCTTTTTTATAATTTCTATAATTATAGTTTGTTTATATGCAAAACCGAATATTCATAAACAAGAATAAAAAAATGTTAATTTAAGATAATAATAATGTGAAAAAATATAAGGAGATAATAGAAGATGAAAAGAATTGCTTTTTTCGATACAAAACCATATGATAAAACATATTTTGACCTTCACAAAGAAAATAGCGGTCTTGAATTCAAATATTTTGAAAGCAAGCTTAATCCTGATACGGTGGGTATGACGGCGGGATTTGACGGCGTTGTGGCATTTGTAAATGACGATATCAACGCAGATGTAATAGACAAGCTTTATGATAATGGTATTCGTGTTATAGCGATGCGATGCGCAGGCTATAACAACGTGAATTTTAAAAGTGCATACAAAAAAATACACATAGTTCGTGTGCCTGCATATTCGCCGTATGCGGTGGCAGAGCATACAATGGCGATGCTTTTGACGCTTAATAGAAAAACACATAAGGCATATAACCGCACGCGCGACTTTAATTTCAGCCTCTCAGGACTTGTGGGCTTTGATTTGCACGGTAAAACGGTAGGAATAATTGGTACGGGTAAAATAGGAAAAATTTTTATAAATATATGCCGCGGGTTTGGCCTTAATGTGATTGCATACGACCCGTATCCCGACAAAACGATCGATATAGAATATGTATCACTTAAAGAGCTTTGCTCACACTCGGATATAATATCGCTTCATTGTCCACTTAGCGAGTCTACACGCCATATTATAAACGAAGAAACGCTGGGTCTTATGAAAGAGGGCGTTTATATTATAAATACCTCGCGTGGTGCCCTTATAGACAGTGAGGCGCTTTTGGAGGCGATAAAAAGCGAAAAGGTCGGGGGAGCGGCGCTCGACGTTTACGAAGAGGAAACGGATTTGTTTTTCGAGGATTTTTCGGGCGAAATTGTATACGATGACGTACTTTCGCGCCTTATTTCGATGCCTAATGTCCTTGTTACATCGCATCAGGCTTTTTTGACAAAAGAGGCGCTTGAAAATATTGCAACAACGACGATTGATAATTTAAAGGACTTTTTTGATGACAAGCCTCTTGCAAATGAGGTGTGTTATAACTGCAATAAAAACGGCAGCTGCAAAAAGGAGCATAAAGAACGCTGTTTTTGATGAATAAAACAAGCATACCAAAACGGTATGCTTGAATTTTTTTATATACAAATATTTTATTTTCAATAAACATCTACAAAGCGATAGCTTATGTCATTATTCTTATCAATTTCCACAAGTACATATTTAAGCTTTGAACGTGAAGAAGCAAAGCCGCTTGCCTTGATATCATCGCTAAAACCTGATGTTTTTATATATTTAACGCCGTTTTCACTCTCCATTACAGTGTCGTTGCCTGCTGAGAATACATATACATTTACTCCGCGCTCTGCCACACCCGAAAGAATGTCTTTTAAAAGCTTTGTTTCTCTTGCGCTTACAAAAGTGGGCTCGGTTTGCATAAATACAAACAGATTTTTATTGTTTGTGCTTTTGGTCTCGTCTATAAACCACGTCCATTCCTTTGCGCTCATAAAATTATCCTCGGTATCGAGTATGATGTATTTATTATCGCCCTCTGTAAAGCTTCTGAATGGATAGCATATTTGTACGGGGATTGTCATATTTGCCTCGATATTTTTTGTGGCGTGCGTCGATAAAAGGAAAGCCTGATGTGCATCAAGGTTTATTTTAGATAATGACTTTTTCATTACCAGATTGTTAAAAAGCGTGTCCGATTCACGAAGCTTGCCAAATACTGCAAAGCTTGTTTTTGCGTTATCGTTTGTCGGTTGACCGGTTTTGTTTTGAGTGTCTTGTGCCGTTTTGTCGGTTGGCAAGGGGATAATGTCCTTTTTTTCACCAACATATACGGACATATATATAACGGCGTCACCGAATTTTGCGCTCATAAGTGCACTTCCCTGTTTGTCGGCAATAATTGTATTACCATCGATATGGGCAATGTTTTGCGAAAAGTTTACTTTCATATCGGACAGGGCAACATTTGCATTATATCCTTTTTCGTCATAAACCGAGAGCAAAATTTCTTCCTTTTTGCCAACGTCTAATTCGACGCTTCTTTTTGTGGACACAATCTTGTAGGCCGTATCAAGAACGCGCAACTGCACAGATGCGTTTGAACCGTTTGGCATACGCGCCGTAATTGTCGCAATTCCCGAAGATGTGGGAAAGAAGGTGTTGTTCTCAAAATATCCTTTTACGCCTGATACTGAATATGAAATCTTATCTTTATTTATGCTTACGGGGAAGTAGTGTTCGTCAAAGCCCTCCACGTTCAAATCTATACCTGTGCCCTTAAATACATTTTCGCCGTCTGCAGTTAATTTTAAATGATACAGACTCGATGCTTTTTTTACAGATGATACTATCGAGAGAGCGGAGGCAACCTTTCTTACCGAGCCTTCAGACGGGGTATTTACAAGCTTTTGTGAGCCGTTTTTAAGCTCTTTTATAGTCATCGCTGACGAACCGCCGCCATCAAGGTTTACTGCATTATGCGAACCGATGTAGTGCATAAATTCTGCAAGCTCGCTCATACTCATTCCGCTTGAAATGCTGCTTCGTCCGTCCACTACAACAAAATATACCGTGCGTTTATTTTTTGATATACCAAGCGCTGTGCGCGGATTGTTGCCGCTTATTACATGCGAAAAATCTTTGACAACCTCGCCTTCATCAACAAGCTTTGCGCCTGCGCCTATGGCAAGATTAAGTGAAGAAAAATCTATATTTGATGTTTCTTCTATCTCTATTTTGTCGCCGACTTTAAAATTATCGAGCAAAAACGTGTCGTGGTCAGATAGACCGCAGAGCACATACATATCATCTAAAAGCTCAACAGGCTCACTTGAAAAGCGTATTTCGCTGATTTGATCATTTTTTACTACTACCTCATAAAGCGTTTCGGTAGAGCCGAGCGAATATTTGTCATAGCCGTTATCATACATCATAATCTGCGACAAATCGCTTGCCTTGTTTTTGCCTGCAATTTGTTTTTCTTCGCCGTTTGGTGCTACAACTGTAAGAGCGTAGTCCACAATATCGGCAAAGACATTTCGGCCCGTATCCTGCATAATCGTATACATTTTGCCGTCAGTTGATGGAGAAGAGGCCATTTTATCTTTAAAATATATTGCCCCTATTGGTGAGCCGCGACCTGATACAGAGCTGCGACTGAAAAAATCAGCGTTTATCATTACGAGTGAGTCGGTAGCTTTTGCCCTTTTTGTAATATCAAAAAGATATCCCGAGCCATCCTCGCTCCATGCTGCCTGAAGCGACAGATGCGGATAATTCAAATCGGCCTGTGCTACATATACGTTGTTCCAGCGTCTGTCCGACATAAAAACCTCATAGCTTGTATACGTTACACCCTTTGTAAGCTCAGATTCGTTTTTATATACATATTTTATATCGGCGGCAAAAGAGGTTTTACACACCGGAAAAACAAGCAGAGTAAAAAATAATATCAAAAAAAGTTTTTTCTTCATAAATAGGTACCTCGCTAACGGAAAAAACATTATTGGTCTTCGTTTTCGCTTTCTAAAATATCAGCATCTGCTTCGTCCCTTGTCAAAATGGATATTATGCTGTCATATATTTCTGTATTATACATACGAAAATTTTTGCACATTTTTTTTGAAAGCTTTTCATCGCCTGCAAATATGTCAAGGCTCATCAGGCTGAGCTTGTCATCGCGCATTTCAAGATGTGCGCCGTATTCTTCAAAGCTTATCGGCACAGATTTTGCAACCACCATATCGTTCTTTTTTTGTTCTTCAAACAAAGAGGCGATGCACTCGTCTATGTAGCCTTGTATTTCGAGTGGGATTTGACCTATAAAATTTTGCGCGCTTATTTTGCCCGAACCGGTAAGAGCGTAAAGCGTTTTATCTTCAAGGCTTTTGAACATATATATCTCATCAGCCTTTACCAGAAAATCAAGCGCATTATGAATGTCAAAAAAGTCAATTATGGCACTTGATAAAATTATGTGCGATATTTCGTATGGCGTAAGCGCCCTCTCGGCTTTATTAAGAGTATGCAGAATAATAATTCTGATTTCAAATGCTTCGTCGATTTTGTAATAATGCTTCATTTAACTGTCTCCTCATATAATGTAAATTTGTAAGTAATTAAATTATATCATATAATTAATAATTTTTGTAGCATAAAATATAAATTTATGATATACTTTATCTAACAATTATTTTACAATGAAGATTTTTTATGGAAAATGGTGGTTTTGTGAATAGTTTTAATGAAATAATTTCCCAAAAGCTCAAAAGCTTGGGCATAAATGAATTTGGCTTTGCAAGCATTGAAAAAATTGACTCCTCCCGTGCAAAGACGCTTCCAAATGCGGTGAGTATTGTTGTGCCCTTGTCTGATTATATTGTTGACGAAATTGACAAAGAGCCTACCTTTGCATATTTTCAGCATTACCGCGCAGTCAACGCATACATAGACTCGGTTTTGTTACAGCTTGGAATTTTTATACAGGAAAATGGCTATAAATATATGCCCATAGCAGCATCACAGTCAATTCCGTCAAATGATACGCCGTATTCTGCGTATATAAGTCATAAGGCAGCTGCACGTGCGGCGGGACTTGGCACTATCGGAAAAAACGCACTCTTCTTATCAAAACGCTATGGCGCGCGTGTGCGCCTTGGAACGCTCCTTACAGATATGCCGTTTGATACGGCGTGTATTACAGAATTTACTGATGTGTGCGGCGCGTGTAATATGTGCAAAAGGAGCTGTCCTGCGATGGCTATTACGGGGAATTTATATAAAGAAGGTGCGCCACGGGAGAGCATAATTGACGCAGCGGCGTGCAGCAGTTATATGAAAAAACAGTATCAGCACATTGGACGCGGTGTTGTGTGCGGAATATGTATGAGGGTGTGCCCGTACAAGGGAGAGGGGAAGTAAATATGGCAGATAAGAATTTACAAAAGGATATGCTTGCGTATGAAAATACACTTTATGAGCAGGGATATAAGTACGTTGCAGGAGTAGATGAGGCAGGACGTGGTCCTCTTGCAGGCAGCGTATATGCCGCTGCGGTAATTTTGCCAAAAGGATGCCTGATAGACGGACTTCGCGATTCGAAAAAGCTTTCCGAAAAAAAGCGTGAGCAGCTTTTTGATGTTATTATAGATAAGGCGCTTGCATATGGAATATGTGCAGTTGACCCTGAGAGAATAGATGAAATAAACATACTCGAAGCAACATTTGAGGCGATGCGCGGCGCAGTTGACAAGCTTGGTATAAAGCCTGATTTTGTTATGATTGACGGCAATCGCAGCAAGGGTATGGATGATATAGAGCACGCGACTTTAATCGGCGGCGATGATTTGTCGCTTTCGATTGCGGCGGCATCTGTGCTTGCGAAGGTAAGCAGGGACAGATATATGGACGAAATGGCAAAGATATACCCCGAGTACGAATTTGAAAAGCACAAGGCATACGGAACAAAGCTTCACAGAGAGCTTATAGCAAAATATGGCCCGTGTCCGATACACAGAAAAAGCTTTAAGGGAGTAAAGGAGTATGTCAAATGACCACAAAACAGATAGGTGATGTGTGCGAAGACTATGCAAAAGAATATCTTGAAAAAAACGGTATAGAGATTATTTTGACAAATTTTTATTGTCGCGAGGGAGAAATTGACATTGTCGCACGCGAGGACGAATATACTGTTTTTGTAGAGGTCAAGGCACGCCAAAATACGCTTTTTGGAATGCCGTGCGAAGCGGTAACAAAATCAAAGCAAAAAAAGCTTATTATGGCGGCGCAAAGATATTTTGAACAAAGCGAAGACGAAATGCCCGCAAGGTTTGATGTCATTGAAATATTATATAAACCTTTTGGCGAGAAGATATGTGTTGAAAATATAAATCATATCAGAGGAGCGTTCGAGCTGACATGAGCAGAAAATATGATTATAAAATTATTGATTCACATTGTGATACAATAGGTGAGCTGTACCAAAAAGCACCGCTCGGGAAAAACGAAGCACAGCTTGATATTCGTCGTATGAAGGAATATAAAAATTATTTGCAGATTTTTGCCGTGTGGACGGATGCAAGTGAAGGGAAAATACTTCAAAAATGCAAACAAGATGCTATTATAGAAAAATTTTATGACGAGATACACAAAAACGCCGATGACATAGTACATATAAGGTGCGCTGACGAGATAGAAAAAGCGTGGAAAAATGGAAAAATTGCTGCGATTTTATCGGTAGAAGGGGCAGACTGCGTAAAAACGTGCGATGACATTGATGAGCTTTATAAAAAGGGTGTGCGGTGCATAACGCTTACATGGAACGGCTCTAATGATATAGCGAGTGGTATAGGCGATGATAAGGCAGATTTCGGCGTTAGCGAATTTGGCATAGAAGCGATAGAGAAAATGAATTCTCTTGGCATGCTTATCGATGTTTCGCATATATCCGAGAGGGCATTCTGGGATGTTTTAGAATATACAAAATCGCCGATTGCAGCATCACATTCAAATTCAAAAGCGATATGCTCTCACCAAAGAAACCTTACGGATAAACAGTTTTTGGCACTGTGCAAAAACGGTGGTGTTGCGGGAATAAATTATTATCCGATGTTTGTTAACAACACAAACAAAGCCACCATTGATGATATTATAAAGCATATAGAACATTTTTGCTCGCTTGGCGGCGAAAATCACATCGGTCTTGGCGGCGATTTTGACGGAATTGATACAGTGCCTGTCGATTTGCGTGGGGTAGAGAATGTGTATAAGCTTTGCGACAGGTTGTCAGCGCTTAATTATAATGAAAGTTTGATTAACAAAATTACATACGAAAACTTTTTAAGACTTTTTAAAAAAGTGATTATATAATCAGGAACAAAAGGCGCATAATATTCGTCTAATATAATAAGAGGTGATACATATGAAAAAAATAACAGCAATACTTATTTTGCTTGCGATGAGCATTAGCATTTGTTTTGGTGCTTACGCATCGTCGTTTACAGATGTCGGCGATGATTTTTTGTGGGCAATAGAATCAATTGAAAAATTTTGCGAAAAAAATATCATCATAGGCAAGGGCGAGGGTATATTTGCTCCAAACGATAATGTAACGCGCGCCGAATTTGCAAAAATGCTTGCGCTCACATTTAATTTAAAGGGTGAAGGCGAGAGTGTGTATTCGGATGTAAAAAAAGAAAGCTGGCAGCATGAATATATTTTGTCGGCAGATGCTTATACAGTTTCGGCAACGCTTATTTATGAAAATGCAGAGGGGTTATATATGCCCGATAAAAATGCATCAAGACAGGAAATCGCCTATGCGCTTGCGCGCGTGCTTGATATAAAGGCAGATGGTGATTATCTTAAAAATTTTGCTGATGCAGATATGGTAAACGAAAGCCTGTATGAGTATGTAAATGCCGCTTCGGCTGCGGGGCTTATAAAAGGATATCCCGACAATACAATCCGTCCCGAAGGCGACGTTACACGTGCAGAGGCAGTTGTGCTTTTAGACCGTGCACTTGAATATAAAACGGCTATGGATACTTTGCCAACACCAATCCCTACGGCAGAACCAACATCAATACCAACGCCAACTAACATACCTGATGCAGAGCCTTTGGCAACCCCAAAATCGTCGCAGGATATGATAACAGTAGTTGATACGATTTTGGCAAGCATAGGTGGGGAAGAATGTTACCTTATCTACTATGATTTTCGTGGCGAGCGCTCGTATGAGCCGCTTATAGTACGCCCGAATGTATCGGTAGGCGGACTTAAAACAAATGTTGCCGATGTTACGAGTGGTGATGTGCTTTTGTATACTCTTCAGGTAAAAGGCAACGTAAACGCAATACGCGTACTGTATAGCGCCGGAACAAACCATACAAATTTTGCATATCCGATTGAGCAGATGGTAAGTGTGCCACAAGGATGGGGACTTTATAGTTCGAATGATACAATAAAGCTCTATTATGGCAGAATAAGTGAAACAAAAGAGATGGAAGGCGGGCTTCGACTAACGCTTGCTTATGGCACCAATACAGACCAGATGGTGCTTGTGCCTTATGAGGGAGTGGGTTTCTCGGTATATAAGCCATATATGAAGAATACAGAAAAACGCTTTGACAATATAGACATAACTGATATCAAAGCAAGAGGTAAGGACAGTGGAGCACATGCGCTGATAAAAACAAAACGCGATGTGGTTACAGATGTGATAATCTTTGATTATTATGAATCATACAAATAATAAACAAAAAAGGTGCGAAAATTCGCACCTTTCAATATTTTAAATTATCCTTCGGCATTTGCTTTAAGCTTTTCGCTTTGGTCGGCTGTGTTTAAAGCATCTATTAATTCGTCCAAATCACCGTTTAGCACCGCTTCAAGCTTGTGAAGGGTGAGTCCTATACGATGGTCGGTAACACGTCCCTGCGGGAAATTATACGTTCTTATACGTTCGCTTCTATCGCCCGTACCAACCTGACTTTTTCTGTTTTGAGCAATCTCTTCGTGCTGCTGCGAGCTTATTAAATCGTACAGGCGCGAACGAAGAATTTTCATTGCCTTATCCTTGTTTTTGTGCTGAGATTTTTCGTCCTGACACGATACAACAAGACCGGTGGGAAGGTGAGTAATTCTTACGGCAGAGTCTGTTGTATTAACGCACTGTCCACCGGGACCTCCTGCGCGGAACACATCTATACGCAAGTCGTTTTGATTGATTTCAACCTCGACCTCCTCGACCTCGGGCAAAACCGCAACCGTAACAGTAGAGGTGTGTATGCGCCCGCTCGACTCGGTTGAAGGTACACGCTGCACTCTGTGAACGCCGCTTTCGAATTTGAGTCTGCTGTACGCACCCTGTCCCATAAGCATAAACGATACTTCCTTATAACCGCCTATGTCGGTTTCATTCGAGTTCATTATATCAATTTTCCAGTTATTAGTTTCTGCATACATGCTGTACATACGCATCAAATCCGCCGCAAACAATGCTGCCTCATCGCCACCTGCACCGCCGCGTATTTCAATAATAACGTTTTTGTCATCGTTGGGGTCCTTTGGTAGAAGCAGCACGGTAAGCTCATTTTTAAAGCGCTCTATATTTTCGCGCGCCTCATTAAGCTCATATCGCAAAAGCTCCTCAAAATCCTTGTCGTTTTCGCCCTTCAAAAGCTCCTCGGCCTCGTTTATGGTTTCAATCGCGGCCTTATATTCACGATATTTTTCAACTATCGGAGTTATGTCGGAATGCTCTTTACAAAGCTTTGTCCAGTTTGCATTATCCGCTATTACGTCAGGGTCGCTGATTTTTTTGCTAAGGTCTTCATATCTCTGTTCTATAAATGCAAGCTTATCAAACATTAATCCTTCTTTTCCTTTCTGTCCGTATGGACAATACACAAATTATATATATTCACGCTCTATGGCGCTGTCAATCAAAATCGGGTTACATTCAAGATACACCGCGTCACCAACCTGCGCCTCCACATCAGTTATATCGGCAATTATGTTAAACATGCTTACGCGGCCTAAAAGGCGGCATTTTTTATTGTTTATCGTTACATAAATGCTGTTATCGCGAAAAAGTGCGCGCGCATCCGAATAAATGTATCTTAAAATGTCTTTAAATCTAAACGCATCATTTGTCTTCACAACGCCAAAACCGTCTTTATACCCTACGGGAATTACGGCAATTTTCGTTTCGCGTTTTGTTGTATATGTGTTTGCATAGCCTATATTGTGCCCCTTGGGGAGCGTTTTGATTTCACATATACAGCTTTCAAGAAGACCAATTCTGTTTAAATCAAGAGTGTTCTTTATTGGCAGCCTTCCAAGAAATGCCGAACCCACACGAACAGCATCCATATGCATATCGCAAAAGCGTAGAAACGCACACGAATTACATATATGCTTTAGCTTAAACGGATATCCGTTATCTTCAAGATTTTTAACAGCACTTTTAAAAAGCTCGTACTGTTTTTGCGAATTTGTTTCATCGCCAAACGAATCGGATAAATGGGAAAACACACCTTCAATATCCACATTTGTAAGACGGGAGAGGACGTCATTTATATATTTTGTATCATCAGCCAAAAAGCCAAAACGACCAAAACCTGTATCAAGACAGATATGCGAGCGTACGCGCATATTTTGCTGCTCTGCTGCAAGGTTTAATATAATTGCCGACTCCTCGCTACCAATGGCGCACACAATGCCAAGACGCACTGCCTCGGTTGCATCATTTAAATCGCACATAGGGGAGAGAAGTATAATTTCGTTATCTATGCCGTTTTCTCTAAGTTCTTTTGCCTCGCAAAATTCACTTACGGCAAGCGTTTTCACCCCGTTTTGCAAAAGCAAGCGGGCAAACTGACAAAGTCCAAGTCCATAGCCGTTGCCTTTTAGCATAGCCATAACCTCGCAGCCACTAAGACGCGCGGTTTCAACGATTTTTTTTATATTATTCGTCAGCAGATTCTTTTGTATAAGTAGCTTTTTCATTTGCAGTTTCACGCACCTTATCGGGGAGTAAATCCTTGTTTTTTCTAAGGAAAAGTCTGCGGCGCAGCTCGCGGTATGCACGCTCACCCTTTTCAATGAAGAAGTACATAAACGGGTTAAACACATAATCAAGCGCGCCTACAAATTCGACAAAATCGCCCGTGAAGCCCTTCTTGAAGCGATAGAGTCCATAAAGTGGCTGTCCTTTGTTAAGGTCGCCCGATACGCCTCTAAAGTCATATATATCGCAGTTGTTTTCAACTGCCCATTTCATCATTTCCCACTGCATAAGATAGTTTGGCATAAGGTTTCTGTCCTCGTTGCTGCTTGCACCATACAGATACCATACCTTGTTTCCGTAAAGGATTGCAACAGCACCCGACAAAAGCTTTTCGCCATTGTATATAAGGTATAAACGAAGCTTGTCGCCCATTTCGTCATACATTTTTTCAAAGTATTCAAGCGAGCGCGGAATAAAGCCGTCGCGCACGCCTGTATCCATCATAACCTTGCAAAATGCAGGCAAATCCTCTCTTGTACCGATGCGACATGTTACACCCTTGCGTATTGCTACACGCACGTTGTAACGGGTTTTGTTTTCAAAACTTGCCAAAACTTCGTCCTCGCTCATACCGGTCATTGTTTTACGAAATACAAATCTTGGCTGTACTCCTTCAAAGTTTTTGGATTTGTTAAACTTAAAGCCCAAATCCGACATCATAGAGCAGAATTTCTCATCGCTTGCCTCGACGTCGGGGTCGATTTTGAGCACATAGCTTTTATGTTTTTTTGCAAGCTCTTTTGCACCTTCAACAAGCTCTTTTATAGTGTCTTTGTCATATATGTCGCACACAGGACCTCTTGGTGCATACATAATTGTAAGAGGAAATATCGGCACTTTTCTTATAAGAAGGGACATAGATCCCTTTATTTTTCCGTTTTCATCTTCAACTATAAGGATTTCGTTTTTCCACATATCCTTAACCTTTGCCCAGGCGAGCGACTGCAGAAAATGGCCTTTCTTATTTTCCCATAAAAACTTTTCGTATTCTTCGTATCTTTCAGGCGTTAAAAGCTTCATAATCAGCATCTTCCTCCAATTGTAAATTGATAATGCGTGCATATACGCAATGTAAAATATATTCAATGCATCTATTTTATAACAAAAAAACTGATGTGTCAATCTTTGGGATAGATTTTACACAGTATTAATTTACGAATTGTTTTGCTTTTTCTTCACTATAAAATAAACCACAAGCGCCACAAATAAAACTACAAGAGCTATAACAAGAGTCGAGCTTTGGCGTGATACAATATCGGACGCACTGTTTTCAGCATTGGCCGATGTTTCTTCGGTGCTTTCGGATGCTTTATCATATGGTTTAAAAGTAGTTATATATTCATATAAAGCGGCGTCGTTTGACGTGTATGATGCCACTATTTTTTCATTATCAAAAAAATAACTGTTTTTGTCATTTAGCGCAATAGAGTAAAGTCCTTCTGTCAAAAGAGGAGCATCGTTTAGTATGATTTTTGCAATACTCTTATGTCCGCCGCCTCCAATAGTGCTGTTTATAGTAATGCTTGCGCCCGCCAGATAGATATTTTCCTGATTTTCATTAATGATTTTATCAAAGCTTGAATATATTTCATTTCCGCCCAGCATATAAACGTTTACAACCGAAGGATTACTGTTATCCGCTGAAATATCATCTTCAAAAACAAGCGCTATATCCGAGCCTGTTCTTATGCGGTACATATCAGCCAAAACTTGTCCGAAAATTGCATCGTTTGCAAACACTGTTTGCGAAACGAAAACACACAATAAAACGGCCAGCAATACATATTTAATCTTACGCATTCTTATCATCCTTTCCGCCAAGGCTTTCTCCCGAAAGATATTCAATAACACGCTTTGGCGCATCTTTGGCGCTGCCCCATGGCATATCCTTGTTTCTGTAATCAAATTTTAGTGTGAATTTGTGAATGTCCTCACTAAGTGATGCAAAAAGAGTCTGCTGCTTTTTTAAAAGGTCTGATAAAAACAACTTTGCGGTATTTGCTTTAAGGTATTTTTGACTCTTACTAGCAAGCTCGCCAAAGTGAACAAGACATATTCCTGCGCAGTCATCAAACTTCTTTTTAAAATCAGAATCGTTTTCCCACATATAGAAAAAGACATCAAAATATCTTTCCATTGTTGAATTTATGTTTTTGCATATTGCACATTCATTTGTAACCGAGCTTGCAAAATGCGCAAGAAGAGCAGAAGAATCGGTGCTTTTCTTTTTGAAAAGTCCGCCGCTTTTTTCTTCTTCGCCAACGCCTGCTCCTGCAGTTTCAAGCTTTGATATAACGCTTCGAAGATGAGTGTCGAGCACAAGTGCAAGGCTTAATTTGTTTGGCATATCAAAGAGCATTTTAAAATGCCTTTGACAAAAGCCAAGCTCATTTGTAACAGCGCGTGCATCAGGCTCCATCATAGATGCACCGAGAGTATATGTAACCCTTTCTTGTTCAAGCTTGTGAAAAAGGGTACAAAACGGACAGCTGCCCTCTTCGTCAAAAGCCTCGTTTACGGGAATGGTATATATCGTTTCTTTCATAGGCTTAAAAATCCTTTCAAATGAATATCGGATAAAAATTTCTTCTTCCATTATATCATATTATGTGCTATAATAAAAGCATATTTTTTAGCGGGTGATAAAAAATGAAAATACAAGTATCAGGAAGCGACATTATAATAACTGGATGCACAGAATTTGACCTTGTTCACACCTTTGAATGTGGTCAGTGTTTTCGTTGGAATAAAACGCAGGATGGACAGTATGAGGGTGTTTTTGGCAAAAAAGCTCTCAAGGCAGCCCAGCAGGATGATAAAATTACACTTTTTAATACAACCATAGATGAATATGAGAATATATGGAAAGGTTATTTTGACCTTGACCGCGACTATGCGGGTATACAAAAAATACTCTCAAAAGATGATGATGTTTTAAAAAATGCTGTCAAAGAAGGTCGAGGCATACGCATACTTTCGCAAGAGCCGTTTGAAACGATTATATCCTTTATAATTTCGGCAAATAACAATATACCTCGTATAAAGCTTATTATCGAGCGTATGTGCACGCTTTTTGGACAAAAAATTGAAGCGTATGGACGAGAGTATTGCACATTTCCTGATGCAAAGAAAATTGCAGCACTTTCACGCGAAGATTTAGAACCGATTAAAGCAGGATTTCGTGATAAATATATTTTAGATGCTGCACAAAAGATATGCTCGGGCGAGGTTGATATAGACAAAATTGCCACTATGGATTATGAGAGCGCAAAAAGTGAGCTTAAAAAGATAAAAGGCGTCGGCGACAAGGTCGCAAACTGCATATTGCTTTTTGGCTTTGGGCATAAAAATGCGTTTCCCGTTGATGTGTGGATTCGGCGCATTGTTGAGCATTATTATTTTAATGGTGAGGCTATGGGCGATATAGGCGAATTTGCAAAAAAACGCTTTGGAGAGCTTGGCGGTTTTGCTCAGCAATATCTTTTTTATTACGCCAGAGAAAATAAACTTGAAAAATAATAAATTTGTGGTATACTGTATAATAGATTGCTATTGTGGTAAAAAAAGTATAATATAAATTGGAGTGAATAAACAAATGGAAAACGTTTTTGATGTACTTAAAGCGCGTGGCCTTATCGCGCAAACAACACACGAACAGGAGATTCGTGACATACTCGGTAAGGAGAAAATCACTTTTTATATTGGTTTTGACCCCACAGCCGATAGCCTTCATATAGGCCATTTTATGCAGCTTATAGTTATGAAGCATATGCAAAATGCAGGACATCGCCCGATAATTTTGCTTGGTGGCGGCACAACAATGGTTGGCGACCCGACAGGAAAGTCCGATATGCGTCCGATGATTACACAGGACGTAATTCAGCGCAACGCCGATAATTTCAAAGTGCAGATGTCAAAGTTTATTGATTTTAGCGATGGCAAGGCAATTATGGTTAACAATGCCGACTGGCTTTTAAAGCTTAACTATGTAGATTTTCTTCGTGAGGTTGGCGTTCATTTTTCTGTAAACAGAATGCTCACTGCCGAGTGCTTTAAGACAAGAATGGAAAAGGGACTTACATTCCTTGAGTTTAACTATATGCTTATGCAGGGATACGATTTTTACAAGCTTCATAAAGAATATGGTTGCAAGATGGAATTTGGCGGCGATGACCAGTGGTCAAATATCCTTGGCGGTATCGAGCTTATTCGCCGCAAGGACTCCGAGCAGGCGTATGGTATGACATTTACTCTTCTTACAACATCAGAAGGTAAGAAGATGGGTAAAACTGAGAAGGGTGCTTTGTGGCTTGACCCTGAAAAAGTATCTCCGTACGATTTTTATCAGTATTGGAGAAACGTTGATGACAAAGACGTTATCCGTTTGTTAAAGCTTGTTACATTCCTTCCGCTCGAACAGATTGCAGAGTATGAAAAGCTTGAAGGACAAGAACTTAACAAGGCAAAATGCGTGCTCGCGTATGAGGTTACAAAGATGGTTCACGGCGTAGAGGAGGCTGACAAAGCGAACGCTGCTGCAACTGCAATTTTCAGCGGTGCAGATACTTCAAATATGCCCTCGAGCGTTGTGGATAAGGCCGAAATTGGTGATAAGATAAACGTGCTTGACCTTCTTTTGATGGTTTCACTTATTCCGTCAAAGGCAGAGGGAAGAAGACTTATTCAGCAGGGCGGCCTTTCGATTGATGGCGAGAAGGTAACAGATGTTTCATATGAGATTGAAGCGTCAAGACTCGAAGGCGACGGAATTGTTGTAAAGAAGGGTAAGAAAGTATTTCATAAAGTTTCGTTTTAAAAATAAGCCATAAGGGTAAAATATTTTCGTGAAGGAGAGTATTTTAAATGAGTCGTACAGATGATATTTTTATAAATATGTGTCGTGATATACTTGAAAACGGCACTTGGGAAACGGGCGATGTGCGTCCAAGATGGGAGGACGGCACGCCTGCATATACGATTAAACGCTTTGGCGTTGTAAACCGTTATGATTTATCAAAAGAGTTCCCGCTTTTGACTCTAAGACCGATAAATTTAAAGGCCGCTATCGATGAGATTTTGTGGATATGGCAGAAAAAGTCGAACAATATTAATGAGTTAAACAGTCATATCTGGGATGCGTGGGCTGATGAGAAGGGCACTATCGGCAAGGCATATGGATATCAGCTTTCGGTTAAGCATAAATATAAAGAAGGCGAGTTTGACCAGGTTGACAGAGTTATTTACGACCTTAAAAATAATCCGTCAAGCAGACGCATTATAACAAACTTATACAATCATCAAGACCTTCACGAAATGGCACTTTATCCGTGCGCATATTCTATGACATTTAATGTGTGCGACGGAAAGCTTAATGCAATACTTAATCAGCGCTCACAAGACGTTTTGGCGGCAAATGCGTGGAACGTGTGTCAGTATGCGGCGCTTGTTATGATGCTTGCCCAGGTTTGTGATTTAAAACCCGGCGAGTTTGTGCATGTTATTGCAGATTCTCATATATACGACAGACATGTGCCAATTATAAAAGAGCTTATAGAGCGTGAAACGCACGATGCGCCTGTACTTAAAATAAATCCTGACGTACACGATTTTTATGATTTTACAGTTGATGATTTTGTGCTTGAAAACTATAATACAGGCGCGAAAGTCGGCAAATTCCCCGTGGCTATATAGGGAAAAAGGAGATAGTTATGAATCTGATTGTTGCAACAGACAAAAACTGGGGCATTGGCAAAGATGGTACAATGCCGTGGCATATAAGTGCTGACCTTAAATACTTTAAGGAAAAGACAGTTG
Organism: Oscillospiraceae bacterium; assembly: GCA_015068725.1. Taxonomy (GTDB): domain Bacteria; phylum Bacillota; class Clostridia; order UBA1381; family UMGS1253; genus Aphodoplasma. Next base: position 50,857 of record SVKA01000007.1, read on the forward strand.
GCAAGCGTGTAATTATGGGAAGAAAAACGCTTTTGTCATTTCCGAAGCAAAAGCCACTTCCAAACCGCGAAAATGTTGTTATATCAACAAATCCTTCATATGTTGTGGAGGGAGCACAGGTTGTCAATTCTACCTACGAGCTTAGCCGTTATGATATGGGCAATGATACATTTATAATTGGCGGCGGAAGCATCTATAAAGCGCTTTTGCCGTATTGTAAATATGCCTACATCACAAAAATTGAAGACGAGTTTGAATGTGATACATATTTTCCAAATCTTGACGAGCTTGAGAATTGGAAAATGATAGATGAGGGCGAGCTTTTGAACGAAAATGGCATAGATTTTCGCTTTACCGTGTATGAAAACTCCGATGTAGCGGCGTTTGCGGCAGAAGATGCGGACGATTATAACGATAATATGCCGCCGATTGACGAAATTGATTTTAATGAGTTTGAGTTATTATGCACAGTAGATGACGAGTTTGATGCAGATGTAAAAATTTCGCTACTCCGTTCATGCTCTATTATGGCAATTAAGCGTTATTCAAGCTATAGCGCCGTTGCAAAAATATACTGCGGAAATTCAAATCTTGGAGTTATGATATATGTGCAGAAGGATAAGCTTGACGAGGCAAGAGAAATTTTAAATGCTCCGTTTGATGAAAGTGAGCTTGGAGAGTAATATGAAGAAGGTAGAGCTTTTTACAGACGGCGCATGTAGCGGAAATCCCGGTAAGGGTGGCTATGGCGCGATATTAAAATATAACTCATATGAAAAGGAATTTTCAAAAGGGTATGTGTGCACCACCAACAACCGTATGGAGCTTATGGCAGCCATTGCAGGACTTGAGGCTTTAAAAGAACCTTGCGAGGTTGAGCTTTTCAGCGATTCAAAATACCTTGTAGACGCAATAGAAAAGGGCTGGGTATATAACTGGAAGAAAAACGGCTGGATAAAAAAGGACAGAAAAAAAGCGCTCAATGTTGACTTGTGGGAGAGGCTTCTTTCACTTATGAACACGCACTCTGTTACACTTCACTGGGTAAAAGGACACGACGGACACAGCGAAAATGAGCGCTGCGACAGGCTTGCGGTTTTGTCATATATGTCTGACTCGCTTTTCGAAGATGAAGGCTTTGTAGCTCAGAGCTTTTATGATGCATAATTTAGTATAAAAACACTTCTTTGGTAAATAATATTTACTAAAAGAGGTGTTGTTTTATGATTATAGCAGTGCAGGACGGACTTGAAAAGCTTGCGCGTGAGATTGGCAAATATGGAATAAAAGTACTGATGTGCTCTGAGTGTAATTGCGCAGTAGATGCGTTTGTATATGTTGGCGATAGTATGCCGAATTTACCTTCGCTTAGCGCATCGACTGCTCAAAGCAGTGGCGTTTTTATGATAAATGCTTATGGTAAAAGTGCGGGGGAGATTGTGGATATTTTAAACAGGCGCACGTATACGCCGCTTTTCTGAAAATAAAATTAAAAAAATACTCTGTTTTGGTTGAAAAAAGACAATTTTAGGTATATAATGTTTTTTGAAATGTTTTTTCTTGGAACAAAGGAGGTCAGAGGAATGGCTGATAGAATATATATGGACAACGCGGCGACGACGCCTATAAAAAAAGAAGTGCTTGATGCGATGATGCCGTATCTTACAGAAGAATATGGAAACGCATCTTCGATTTATGCGCAGGGAAGAAGTGCAAAAAGCGCACTTGATAAGGCGCGCGAGACTGCCGCTACAGCAATCGGAGCAAAGGCAAACGAGATTTACTTTACATCGTGCGGCTCAGAGGCTGATAACTGGGCAATAAAGGGCGCAGCTATGGGCTGGAAGGATAAGGGAAGACACATTATAAGTTCAGCGATTGAACATCATGCGGTGCTTCATACGCTTGAATATCTTGAGAAAAATGGCTTCGAGGTTACATATCTGCCGGTAGATGAATTTGGCATGATACGTCTTGATGATTTAAAAAAAGCAATAAGAGAAGATACAATTCTTATTACAATAATGTTTGCAAATAATGAAATTGGCACTATAGAGCCGATTGGTGAAATTGCAAAAATAGCAAAAGAAAATAAGATTTTGTTTCACACCGATGCTGTTCAGGCGGTAGGACACGTGAAAATTGATGTAAAAGAGCTTGGAGTTGATATGCTCTCAATTTCGGCGCATAAAATATACGGTCCCAAGGGTGTTGGAGCGCTTTATGTAAGAAATGGCATAAAGCTTGACAATTTTATGCATGGCGGCGCACAGGAGAGAGCGCGACGTGCCGGTACGGAAAATGTTGCCGGAATTGTTGGTTTTGCGAAAGCACTAAAGCTTGCAACTGATGATATAGAAGAAAATATAGAAAAGCTTACGACTCTTCGTGATATGCTCATAGATGGCATAAGCGAGCGGATACCATTTTGCCGCCTAAACGGTCATAGAACACAGCGTCTTTGCAATAACGTAAACTTTTCGTTTGAATTTATAGAGGGTGAATCACTTCTGCTTATGCTTGATATGAAGGGTGTTTCGGCATCGAGCGGAAGCGCGTGTACGTCAGGCTCGCTTGACCCGTCGCACGTTCTTTTGTCGATAGGCTTAAAGCATGAAATTGCTCACGGTTCATTAAGACTGAGCATAGGTGATTTTACAACGAAGGAAGAAATAGAGTATGTGCTTGATGTGCTCGGACCGATTGTGCAAAGGCTTCGTGATATGTCGCCCTTGTATGAAGAAATAGAAAGGGGAATAAGAAATGTATAGTGAAAAAGTATTAGACCATTTTTCAAATCCACGCAACGTTGGCGAAATTGCCGATGCAAATGCAATAGGCGAGGTTGGCAACGCAAAATGCGGTGATATTATGAAAATATATATGAAAATCGAAGATGAAATCGTAAAGGATGTCAAATTTAAGACGTTCGGCTGCGGTGCTGCAGTTGCAACAAGCTCAATGGCAACTGAGCTTGTTAAGGGAAAAACCATTGATGAGGCGCTCTCGCTTACAAATAAGGCGGTTATGGAGGCACTTGATGGACTTCCGGCGGCGAAAATCCATTGTTCTGTGCTTGCAGAGGAGGCAATCCACAGTGCAATTGAGGATTATTATAATCGCCTTGGAATTAAAAATGACAAGATTAAAAAATGCAGCGGTTGTTGCAGTAGTTGTCATGCACACGACGAGTAAGAAATATGATAAAAAAGCTTCGGATATGATTCCGAAGCTTTTTTTATTTGTATGGCTACAATATAAAATATATAAGTGCCGCTATAAATGTGCAGCATCCGGCAAGAAGAGATAACAACAAAGCGCCTTTGTTTATATGCGCGCGCTTTTTAAACGTACGTATTTTGCCGTGATTTATATCAAAACAGCGCTTGATGTATAAATCAAGAACATCCTGTGCCTGTGCGACTATGTCGTATTGTTCGTTTTTACTTTTATCGGCCATTTGCAGATTCCTTTCGCATAAATTTTGTATTTATCTGGTTATATTTTTATCAACAATAACGTGAAATATACCTTTAAAACATTATTTTTCCAAAATTTTTGCAACAATTACCGTCATATCGTCATCGACCTTGCCGCGCTTATGTATAACGGCTTCTTTGAGTATAATTTCGGCGATGGTTTCAGCTTGCTCGCTTTCGTTTATTTCCATAAGCGTTTCACATACCCAGTTTGTATTCTTTTTTGCGTTTGCAACTCCGTCGCTTAAAAGCACGATACAGTCGCCACCGCTTAGCCGCTTTGTTGAAAGCGATATATCAGCCTCGGTAAGTATACCGGCGGGCAGGGTGTTACAAAAAATACTTTCGATTACCTGAGCGCGTCTGATATAGCCCGTCGATGCACCAATTTTTACAAACTCAGCGCTTGCGTTTAACATATCTATCAGCGCCAAATCAATTGTTGCAAACGATTCTGTTCCGCTTTTCGATACGAGAGCCGAATTTATAAGCTGCAGTGCCGAGGTTTTGTCAAAGCCTGCAAGCAGAAGCTTTTTTAATAAGTTAATCGTGGTTTTGCTTTCACAAGCGGCGTTTTCGCCGCACCCCATACCATCGCTTATGGCTATCAAATATTTGTTCGAGTTTAGAGCCACGCTGCAATATGAATCGCCATTAACGCTTTGACCATCTTTTTTTAGTGTTGCAACACCGCTTTCAATTTTATAGTTCAGTACAGGCTCGTATATTACACGAAGCTCATCTGTAAGTGTGTTGGTCATACGCATCGGTATTCCAAGAACATCTGATATAATATCTTCAACTCCATTTGCCGTCTCGAAATCGTCTGCGTCAAAAAACTCGGCTTCAACCTCGAAACAACCGTCGGGTCTTTCGAATACGCAAAGACTTTTTACGGATATTTTATGCTTTAAAAGCTCGGAGGCAAGCTTTTTTTCGTATTTGCTTTCGCAAATTATGTCATTGTTTATTTTGCTGCACAATGAGTTTACAACAGAGGCAAAACCGCGATATTGCTGTGAAAGAACCTTTCTTGACTCTTGGGACTGACCTTCCCAAAGAGTGTTTATACGGCTTATTTCGTAAAAGTGGTTGCAGGCGGCTACAAATTCTTCACATTTAACGCATTTTTCACGAAACAGAGCGGGAACGTCAAGAATGTCGGCATAGCCTTTTTTACTAAGCTTTTTCTTGATTGCACTTATAGCCGACAATGTCAAATCTGCCTCTTTGTCCCAGCAATGTCCGCGAAGACCGCAGCGCATACATATTTTTTCGCAGGCAGAGTCGAAAACATCGGCAATGTTATTTTCTTCGTCTGTGTTTCTTCTTACAGAGAGTTCATCAAAGGAATCGGCGAGCGTTTTGAATGTATCTTCAAGCTCGTAAAGACGATAGTTCATCATTTCCTGCATCCTGACTATATATGGCAAATCCGAGCGTGAGCCATAATAACCGTTTACAAATGCCATAGCGTGTTCAAGCTTTTTTTGAGGGAAAAAAGCAAAAATAACAGCGCTGATTAAAAAGTTTAATATTCCGACCTCGCCGTATGCATACATAGTAGTCATAAACCCAAGGCTCATCGCCGATGCGGCAAAGCTGAGAGTAATGCCGTATTTGCCAAGCGGTCTTGCGCAGCCTGCAAAAAAACCACACAAGGCATAAATGCCTATAACCGAAAGCATATCAAGACTGTTTAAAGAACAGAGCATACCGACACATGCTCCTGCGCACGTTCCTGTGGCTATGCCGCGACAATACGCCAAAAATATGACACCTATGCCATAAATTATATGAACCAGATTTATCGTTCCTATTTTTGTGATATTGCTTATTCCCGCAAGCGAAAGTGAAAATATCAGCATAAGACTCAAAAGCTGTTCGTTTGTAGCACGACTTTTTGAAGACTCTTTATTTTGGAAAAATATATTCGACTCAAAAAACAATGCAACAAGAAAACCGCATATTATACATTCAAGCACAAGCAATGCAACATTATACGCAAGTATCATATCAAAAAGCATAAGCACTATTCCGCCCAAAAAGAGCGAAAGTGATGATGCGATTGCATTTGTGATAGGCAAGGCAACGCCTTTTTTGTCAAACAATATTTTATACAGTGAAAAAACGCCCATAGCAATCAAATATTTAAAAGCATAGGTCCCTGCGCCTGCACTTAAATATCCAATAAGAGAGCACAGCATTGCAAGAGGCATTCTTGCTTTTGTATACGATGAGGCAAAAAACGCTATGGAAAATGGACTTAAAGAGCCAAGCATAGACGTGCGTGCAAGCAAAAAAGATATAGCACCTGATATGTAGTCGGTCTTTTTTAATCTTGTGTTTTGATTATTCGTTTTTCGAGCTTCTGAAGCGTTTTTATCGACACGCTTATAATACGGAATTTCGGTTTGTGGCATAATTTTTCTCTCCTTGTATGTAAAATTTGTTCTAAAACTGCTTTTTGATACATAGAATTTTAATTTACTATTTCATTATACACACCTTATGTAAAATTTTTTGTAAATTAACGTTGTCGAAAAAAGAAAATTCACCTACATTTTTTTACAATTTATTCCTTGAAAAAAACCCATACAACTTGACATTATGGGTGGATGTGATATAATCTGTGTGAATGGAATTTTAACTGCAAAAACCAACAAAATATCTGTTGCAGGAGTGATAGCTATGGCAAAGAGTAAAAACGAAATTAATATGACACTTGGCGCTATGTTGCCAAAGATAATCAGGTTTGCGATACCGCTTATCTTTTCGAGTATATTGCAGATTTTGTTTCATACAGCAGACGTTATTGTAGCAGGACGCTTTGCGGGCGAAACATCACTTGCTGCGGTTGGTGCGTGCAGCTCTATTATAAATTTGATTGTAACTTTATTTATTGGGCTCTCTCTTGGTGCGACGATAGTTGTTTCGAAATATTACGGAGAAAAAGACTACGCGGGAATGCAAAAAGCTACGCACACAGCGATACTGATGAGCATTATATGCGGCTTGTTTTTGACTGTGTTGGGAAATGTTGTTGCAAAGCCTGTGCTTCATATGTTGGGTGTGCCTGACGATGTTATCGGGTTGGCGACGTCTTATATGAAAATTTATTTTCTGGGTGCGCCTTTTAACATTCTTTACAATTTCGCATCGGGCATAATGCGTTCATACGGCGATACAAAAAGCCCTTTGCGCTTTATCACAGTGGCCGGTATTGTAAATGTTATTTTAAATCTGGTGTTTGTAATATATTTTAAAATGGCTGCGTCGGGTGTTGCTCTTGCAACCGTTATTTCGCATGCACTTTCGGCAATTTTTGCGACAAAAGCACTTATGCATATAAATAACGGCTGCCATCTTGACTTAAAGCAGCTGCGTATACATAAACAGCAGCTTTTTATGATAATAAAAGCAGGTGTTCCGGCAGGTCTTCAAAGTATATTGTTCAGCATATCAAACGTGCTTGTTTCATCAAGTGTAAACTCATTTGGTACAATGGTTGTAGCGGGAAACTCTGCCGCTATGTCGATTGGAAACTTTGTGTATACCTCTATGCATGCAACGTCGCAGTCTGCCGTTACGGTGGCGTCGCAAAATTATGGTGCAAAAGAATTTAAAAGAATTTTAAAAGGGTGGGGAATATGCGCCATCTGTGTAAGCGTTGTCGGTATTTTAACGAGCGCTGCCGCAGTTATTTTTGCCGACACTCTGCTTTCAATTTATTCGACAAATCCACAGGTAATAGAGTGTGGAAAAATAAGAATTAACTATCTTGTGGCGACGTATACATTGTGTGGCTTTATGGAGGTTTCGGTTGCGTGTCTTCGTGGAATAGGCCATGCTGTTTTGCCGATGGTGGTGTCTATTTTCGGAGTATGTGTTTTCAGAGTTTTTTGGATATATACGATTTTTGCAGCGTACAGAAGCTTGCCGTGTCTTTACATATCATATCCTATTTCGTGGGTGCTCACAGGAGTGGTGCAGACAGTTTTGTTTTTTATGTGTTTGCGAAAAAAAGAAATGTTATACAATAAAAGCCTTGAAGAAAATGCGATAGGAGAATAGCTATGGCAAGCAGTAAGCATGAAATCAATATGACGCAAGGTAATATGGTGCCTAAAATAATCAGGTTTGCAATACCGCTTGTTTTTTCGGGCATATTGCAGCTTCTTTTCCATACGGCTGATACGGTAGTTGTGGGACGTTTTGCAGGCGAAGCGTCGCTTGCGGCGGTTGGGGCGTGCGGTCCTGTTATAAACTTGATTGTAAATGCTTTTATAGGTTTTTCAACCGGAGCGACGATAGTTGTTTCTCGCTATTTTGGTGAAAACAGTTATGAAGGAATGCAAAAAGCCACGCATAGCGCCATAACAATGAGTGTTATAATTGGAGCGTTTATTGCCATTTTAGGAAATCTTGTGGTGGATTTTATGATAAAATTCGTCGGTATGCCCGAAGATGTTATTCCGCTTGGAAGGGTGTATCTCAGAATTTATTTTAGCGGTGCGCCTTTTATTATGCTTTATAACTTTGCCTCGGGCATAATGCGCTCGTATGGCGATACCAAAAGACCATTGTATTATTTGATTGTAGCGGGCGTTATTAATGTTGTTTTAAACTTGGTTTTTGTTATAGAGTTCAAAATGAATGTAGCAGGCGTTGCGCTTGCGACAATAATTTCCCAGGCTGTTTCGGCATATCTTACACTAAGAACGCTGACAAAAGTTGAAAATGGCTGTAATCTGGACTTGAAAAAACTTTGTATACATAAAAAACAGTTTGTGATGATAGTACGTGCAGGGATACCGGCGGGACTTCAGAGTTGTATGTTCAATATATCGAATCTGCTTATATCTTCAAGCGTAAACTCATTTGGTACTATTGCGGTTGCCGGCAACGCTGCTGCAAGCTCGGTCGAAGGCTTTATACTTGTGGCAGAAACCGCTATGACACAGGCGGCGGTTACTGCGACGGCACAAAATTATGGAGCAAAAAAATTCAAAAGAGCTTTTAAAGCATGGCAGATATGTACCGTTTGTGTAATTGTTGCAATGTTATTGCTTAGTGTTGTTGCACTTGCTTTTGCCAAACCGATTCTTTCTGCATTTTCTGATAATGAAGCTGTGCTCGAGATTGGTGTGAGAAGACTTTTTTACATTGTACCTTTATATATGATGTGCGGTGTCATGGATATTGCGGTCAGCAGTCTCAGGGGAATAGGGTATTATATTGCACCGATGATGGTGTCTGTATTTGGAATATGTGTTTTCAGAGTTTTGTGGATTTATACGGTTTTTGCGTATTACAGAACGCTCCCGTGCCTTTATATATCATATCCTGTTTCATGGATGCTTACGGGAGCAGTACAAATCGTTTTGTTTATGATATGTTTAAAGAAACAAGAAAAGCAGTACAATGAAAGCCTCAAAGAAGGTATATCAGTCTAAACTCCGGGATAAAATGTTTATGTAATATAGGAAAGGGCAATAAATTATGGCAAAGATAATTGCACAAAACAAAAAAGCATATCATGACTATTTTGTCGAAGAAAAATACGAGGCAGGTATCGAGCTTTTCGGTACAGAGGTAAAATCTCTGCGTGAAGGGCGCGTCAACTTGAAGGATTCGTATGCAAGTGTAACAAAGCAGGGTGAGATATACGTTCACGGTATGCACATAAGCCCGTATGAAAAGGGCAATATATTCAACAAAGACCCGCTTCGCGAAAGAAAGCTGCTTCTTCATAAAAGAGAAATATTAAAGCTTGCGGGCACGGCGGCGCAGATGGGTTATTCGCTTATACCGTTGTCTTTGTATTTTAAGGATTCAAGGGTAAAGCTTGAGCTTGGGGTATGCAAGGGTAAAAAATTGTATGACAAGCGTGATGACGCTGCAAAACGTGATGCAAAACGAAGTATCGAGCGTGCTATGCGCGACAAAAACAGATAAAAACTGTATGATTGTAGTAAAAATGTCATATATATTATGTTGACATAATCAAAAAAGGTGATATACTAATATTTGCACCAATTTCACATACCGTTTATATGGGGGCGTAATGGTTTCGACGGGGATGTTGAAGTATGGGAAGCGGGTAGCGGTGGGCGCCGCTTAAAAAGCCTAACTTTAAATTTAAACGCTAACAATAAATTAGCTTACGCTGCCTAATTAGGCGGCCGTCATGCCCGGGAGGACCGCGGCTTGGGACATGGCGTCAGACAGCGGTGAACGTGATTTAGCTAAGCTTTGCGCTAAACATGACTAATGAAGCTACCAAAGCTACAAGTTTGTCTGCGGACTTGTAGCCGAGGGAATGTAGACCACAGACTGCACCCGGAGATGCCTGTATGAATATGTTTTCGGACGCGGGTTCGACTCCCGCCGCCTCCACCACAAAGAAGAAAAGGACACGCTTGTGTCCTTTTTCTTCTTTGTTTAAGATTAGAAAGGGAGTCGAACCCTGAGAGGGTTTTTGCGGTTAAAAAAACAGTCCAGCGAACTGTCTTTCAGCAAAAAGGTGCGCAGACGGGTACTGCAAGTATATTGCGTAGCGGTCGTCAAGCAATAAAGACGCTTTGTGTATTTCTCCCGCCGCCTCCACCAAAATAAATTTATAAAAAACTCTTGACTTTATCTTGGTAAAGTGATATCATATGAATAAATCAAATGCGTTTGAGCAGAAACAAGTAGTCTTGGAAAGAGTCTATAAGAGAGTTGCCGGTTGGTGCGAGGCAATGATGATGACCTTGATGAATTCCTTCTGTTAGCAGTGCGCTGAACGAAAGAAATTTCAAGTAGGATGCAACGGGCGTTCCCGTTACAGAACTAAGGTATGATAGTACCTGATAAGGTCGCTATTGTGAGATAGCGATAAACTGAGGTGGTACCACGGAAATGATATTTTCGTCCTCTGTATCCTTAATCGGATTGCGGAGGGCGTATTTTTTTTTATAAAATATGTGCTCCAAGCTTCCGTAATTCACAAAAAAATCAAAAAGGAAGGATGAAGGAAAATGGCTCAGAATTATTATCAGAAAGAAATCGAAACAATGCCGGTAGAAGATATTAAAAAGCTTCAATCGGAAAAATTGGTAAAGCAGGTAAAGCATGTTTATGAAAATGTGCCGTATTACCGCAATCTCATGGATGAAAAGGGTGTTACACCCGAGGATATTAAGGGAATAGAAGATTTGCATAAGCTTCCATTTCTTACAAAAGCGGACCTAA
>SVKA01000008.1 GCA_015068725.1 Oscillospiraceae bacterium
CAATAATCGCTTGAAAAAACTTTGAAAGCGGCTATTGGGCAGATGAGCCAAACGGGCAAAATCTGCGAAACTGTTTGCGAAAGGAGGTTTAGCTATGGGCTGCTTCTTCAACGGATGTGGCGATGACAATGGTTGTAGCTGGATTATCTGGATAATCCTTATACTCATTGTACTTTGCTGCTGCTGCAACGACTAAACACCTGCTATATGACAATACTTAGGTAAAAGGACACAAGGCTCGTCCATAGCAAAAAGCCGCCTCTTGCAAACAATTATAACGGCAGGCTTTGAGCAAAAACGCCGTCGGAAATTTTTCCGGCGGCATTTTCTTGTAAATAAAACAGCACCCATAAAAATGGGTGCTGAATTTTTTCGATGTAATCTGTAAATAACCGATTAACGTTTGCTAAACTGTGGAGCACGACGAGCTGCTTTGAGGCCGTACTTCTTTCTTTCCTTCATTCTCGGGTCACGTGTGAGGTAACCAGCCTTCTTAAGTACTGCTCTGAACTCAGAATCAGCCTCAAGTAGTGCGCGTGCAATACCATGACGGATTGCGCCTGCCTGACCTGTGAAACCACCGCCTGTAACAGTTGTTATAACATCAAACTTTGCATCTGTTTTAGTAGCTGTCAAAGGCTGACGTACAATAACCTTCAATGTTTCAAGACCAAAATAATCGTCAATATCTCTTTTGTTGATAGTTATATTACCTGTGCCGGGTACAAGACGTACTCTCGCAACGGATTTCTTTCTTCTGCCGGTACCATAAAATACTGTTTTATCTGCCATTTTCGTCATCCTCCTTCTTATTTAATCTCGCCTGTCCATACTTCGGGCTTCTGTGCCGCATTTTCATGCTCGCTGCCCTTGTATACACGAAGTCTTTTTAGTGCATGTGCACCGATTGTGTTGTGAGGAAGCATTCCCTCAATGGCCATGTACATAGCCTTATCGCTGTTCTCAACCATAAGCTTCTTGTACTTAATCTCCTTAAGGCCGCCCATCCAACCGGTGTGGTAATAACGCACCTTGTTGTCAAGCTTCTTTCCTGTAAGGATTGCCTTGTCTGTGTTTAGAATGATAACATGGTCACCACAATCAACGTGAGGAGTAAAAGTAGGAAGATGCTTTCCTCTCAATATGCTCGCTGCTGTTGAAGCAACTCTGCCAAGCGGCTTGTCAGTTGCATCTATGATATACCATTTTCTGCTAATTTCGCTGCTTTTTGCCATATAGCTACTCATTTTTCTACCTCCTTAAATAGTTGCTTATATTAAAAAAATAAGCCGTCAATTAATTACCATATGATATTTTAATACAAGAGTTAATTTTTGTCAACACTTTTTTCTTATTTTTTTAATTTGTTCAAACCAATCTCCGTTTTTCTCTTGTTTTCTCTTTTTTTCTCGCTGATACTCGTTTCCCATTTTCACTTTTTTATGCAAAAATCAAGCCTGGGCATCAATTTTTAATCGTGCACAGGCATAATTTTTAAAAAAATTCGGTTCTTATCGATTAATTTCAAGTATTTTAAACTGAATTTTTCCCGCAGGAGCATCTACATCAACGATATCTCCTACTTTTTTGCCGATAAGTGCTTTTCCGACAGGCGACTCATAAGAAAGTCTGTTTTGCGACGGGTCTGCCTCGGAGCTTCCGACAATCGAATACTCCTCTTCATCCTCAAACTCAACATCCAAAAGCTTTACACGCGTTCCTATTCCCACAGCGTCTGTGCTGATAGCACTTTCGTCAACCACTCTTGCAAGCTTGAGCATACCTTCAATCTGAGCAATTCTTGCCTCTACCTGAGCCTGCTCATTTTTTGCCTCATCATATTCGGAATTTTCAGACAAATCCCCAAAGGCCAATGCCTGCTTTATTTTTTCTGCAACTTCCTTGCGGCGAACAACCTTGAGTTGTTCAAGCTCACTTTCAAGCTTTGAAAGTCCCTCTGCAGTCATTAAAATTTCCTTTGCGTTCTCCATAACACAAATCCTCCAAACCCTTGCCCCATATTAAAGCAATATATTTTTAAAAAGAATTCGTCAAACAAAACTTATAATGTCCCATACAATTCATATATTATACTATTCGGCTTACGGTTTGTCAAGATTTTTGTGCGGCTTGTATAAAACTTTTTTAAATTTGCAGCCTATATTTTCAAGTTCCGTATAAATATTGTCTGTTCTTGCAATATTTACATCGCAGCAATCAAACAAAAATTCTACACACCTTTGATGGCAAATTCCAAAATAATCCATCAATACATTAAGCCCGAACGGCAAAGAAAACTCTATCGTATTTTTGCACCGAAACGCATACTGTCCGCTTTCATCTATTATGACGGCTTGTTCATTCAAAACAGGATTTGGCGTTTTGTCAAAAGTAACCACTATGTCAAACAAGTTAAGCTCTGACGAATTTTTAGACACCTTTGCCGAAAGCCCCATATCAGCATATAACCTGTCCGCATATTTTACAGCCTCATCTGCATCATTGGTGCAAAGCGTAAGATATTTAAATTCTGTAGAGAGCCTTTCTATGCTTTTGTAGCTATACTCGTCAAAGCGGCTATGCCATATAGCCGCCGACGAGGAAGATATGTCAATGCCCTTTTGGTTTGCGCACCAAAGCACAACATCACGCAAAAGCAAATTGAAAAGCCGTGTTCCCGTCGGCACCTTAAAGTGCCTGAAAAATTTTTCGCACGGAAAAAAATCAAGAACCTCATCTGTAAGATATACACTCTCTATGCCATTTTTTTCAAGCGAGCGCACACATTTGTCTATGACAGAATTTATCTTTTTTTCACTATACTCACAAGCCTCGCCTACACTGCAGCCTATTGTGTATATACAAATCGGATGCGTAGCGCAAATCACCTCTGTATAGGATATTTTGTTTCTTTTTGGCTTGATTTTATCCCAAAACGAAGTATTTTTGCCATCATTTTTTTCAAGCGTAACTATCGCACATTTCATATGTCTTCACCTCATATGAAATGTATATGCACATAATTTTTTAAATATCTCCTGTTTTTAAATTTTTAATCCGCAAAATATCAGTTGGCCTTATACGAAACCTTAATTACACGTACAATGCCGCCACTGTTTACCGATGCATCTGCCCAAAGCTCAACAGATAAAACTCTTGATGACAAAATATCGTTTTGCGACATAGTAACATATTCACGGCTTGTCGGGTCCATACGGTAAATCACAACATCCTCATCCATTTTGTATACCTCTGTACCGACCTTTATTCTGTTATAGTCTATCGCTGCAACAGAATTACCGCTTCCCACCTTTGTAAGTGTAACCATAGAGCTTAGCGATTTTCCGCTCACCGAAATCTTTACAGGCGTGCCGACAGACTGAGAAAAGGCCGAATTTGTCGTATATTTTGTTTCCGTACCCCTGACATTCACAACATACGTTCCCGAAATACTGCTTGCATTGTTTTTAACATCTCTCGACGTAAGAATACCATACTGCGTATTTGAGTCGGATATATCATCAAAAAGTATTACGCCGATATCTCCAAACGCCGACGTTATGGCATACGCAATGACATCGCCTTTTTCAACAGATGCCTTCTTTATGTCCGAAAGCTCAAGCTTTTTAACCGAAATACTGCCATCGGCTGTCTTTGCCAAATCAAACAATGCCGCACCATCTGCGATTGTTTTTCCGTTAATTGTTTTATCATTTTTATCGATATATCCCGAAAGGTCATTTGTATGTACCTTTACAAGCGATATAACACCGCCGTCAAAGCTCATCTTTACAAGGCTTCCTTCATAATCGGAGTAATCCTTTTTTGCGGTGTAAGTATACATCTGTCCATCGGTCTGCATAACAGTAGCCTTCTGCACAAGCTTTCCTTTATCAGCCTCGTCGGTGCTTAGTTGACTGTCCGATGAAACAAGCACCGCATAGTCTAAAAGCAAATCATTCGAAACGTTTACAACACCTGCAATATCGCCGTTTTTGCCCAAAAGCAGTGTAATTCTGTCATTTATTTTAAAGCTCGACGCACTTTCATCAAGCTTTGACTGAGCAGCGCGCGTTTCAATCGCAAAGGTTTTTCCTCCAAGCTCAATTGACGTAACATTTGCCTTATTCGGCAGTGCCTTGTCATATGTGCCCGTAACCTTGTCAATATATACATCCATTATATTCGTAGTAGGATTATAGTATATTACATCATTTCGTTTTATCTGCGAAAGTGATGCACTGTAGCCATCGCGGTAAACACGAAGTGTAGATGGGTCCTTAATCGTAATTCCCGATATACTTGTATCACCCTCACTCATATCGCGGCTTGCTATCACAGGCGTAATTTTTGTCGCGCCATCAAGCATAGCATATTCCCATACACCGTCATAGCTGCCTTTAAGGGTTACTACTGCGCCCGACTCAAAGTACTGCGCAAATGATGAGTAGTTTCCGCTTTTTCCTTCATAATACATTGTAAGATTTTTATCAAATGTATACTCAATCTCGCCTGTATCGGATATACACACATACTCGCCGTCGCCTACAGCCTTCTTTATTGTAAGTGTGTAGCTCGCCTGCTTTTGAGGAAGCGCAAGTATAATCCTTTTTTCATCATCAAGATATAGCTTTACAACACTTCCTATCATATCAAAAACGTCATTTGTGAGCGTTTTGTATGTTGCCTGTGATGTTTTTATGCGGTCTGCCGAAAGCGATTTATCGTTTTCATACGACGAAATAAGCGTTACCTCGTCTATAACCTCATATCCAAAATTATCAATAAGCGTCTTTTTCGATGCAGGAGTCGATGATTTCATCTCCGCTTCAAGTCCGCGGCCAAGCAAAATTGCGCAGTCGCCTCTCGTAATAGGTGTGTCATATCCATAATCAAGCGAATCCGTAAGCCCCAAAGCCTGTGCCTTCTGGATATAATTGTCTGGCCAGAAATCACCGATATCATCGCCCGTATAACCAAGCATACGAAGCGTTACCGTTACCGCCTGTGCAAAGGAAATATTTTCTTCTGGATGAAAGCTTCCGTCAGGATAGCCAAGAATAATTCCGTTTTTTGAAACATAATTTATGTATTTGACTGCCCAGTGGTCAGGTGCAACGTCCTTATATGAGCTTGCGCCCGAGGTTGATACGGTTTCACCCTGTTTATCCAAAACGCATACCGCAAGCTTTGCAAATTCGGCACGCGTAATATTATCATAGGGCCTGAGCGTTCCGTCGCCATCGCCCGAAAGTATACCAAGCGTGTTTAAAAGTTTTGCATACACCCAAAACGCAGCATCATCGGAAACATCCGAAAACACGCTGCCTGCACTTACGCTTGCAGTAATGGAAAATGCCATGCACAGTGCAAGAAAAAGAGATATAATTTTTTTAGTATTTTTCACATATATCACCCTTTATGTTGTTATTTTAAAGCATATTATATTATTCAAATCTGAGTGCCTCGATAGGATTAAGCTTTGATGCTTTGTTTGCAGGATAGAACCCAAAAAACAATCCCATCGCAACAGAAAATCCAAAGGCAACGATAATTGTTCCGACACTTGCCGTTGCACCTATTCCCAGAAGCGACCCGAGCGTCGTTCCAAGCCAGATGCCGAGCACAATTCCAATAATGCCTCCAAGGCAGCTTATCAGTGCCGACTCAATCAAAAACTGTGTAAGAATGTGGCTGCGTCTTGCGCCAATAGCCTTTCGTATACCGATTTCGCGCGTTCTTTCAGTAACCGACACAAGCATTATGTTCATTATGCCTATACCTGCAACCAAAAGCGATATACCCGCAATTCCGCCAAGCATCGCCGTCATCGTTCCCATCGCTTCGTCAAGCGTTTCCATAAGCTCCTTCTGGTCAGTTATCGTATATGTATTGGAGCCGACAAATTTTTCACCAAGATAATCTTTAAGCTGTGCTTTTGCAGCTTCTGTCACCTCGTCATCTGCCGACTGCACCATATATGTACGTACAACGCCATTTCTTAGAAGACGTGTAGCAACGCTGTACGGAATAACAACCGCATCGTCCGCCGTCGATTCCTCACTGTCCTGAGTTTCCTTTAAGACACCTACAACGCTAAACGGCGTGCCGTTGATTTTGATTTTTTGTCCGATAGGATTTGCACCGTCAAAAAGCTCATTAACAAGGTACGTTCCTATAACGACTACACGATTTCTGTTTGCAACATCAAGCGCACTTATATAGCGTCCGTCCGCAAGCTCTATGCCACGTATATCGGCATATTTTTCATTTGTTCCCGTAAGAGAGGTCGAATCGGTGTTTTTTGCGCCGTTTTTGACCATAATACCGCCGCCCGATACAACGGGCGCAACGCCTGAATAAAGCTCGGGAAAGGCATCTATAAATTCTACCATTTCATCAGGGTCAAGCGTTTTGCTGCCCCTTCCCATTACATTTACAGTCAAAAGGTTTGTTCCTGCGCTGGCAATCTGCTCTGTTATCTGCGCCGTAGCGCCTTGTCCTATCGCCATAAGCGCAATTACAGAGCCTACACCGATTATGGAGCCAAGCATCGTAAGAACAGAGCGCATCTTGTTTCCCCATATACTCTTCATCGCCATTTTAAACGGCTGTACTATATCTGTCATACAAGCTGCCCTCCCCCTGCTTTGGTTGCGCTCTCGGTATCAGCATCCGAGACAATTTCTCCGTCGGCAATTCGTATAATTCGGTTTGCCTGCTTTGCAATATTGTTATCATGCGTAATAATTACTATCGTCTTTCCCTCGGCGTGTATTTCTTTTAGCATAGCCATAACCTCGATGCCGCTTTTTGAATCAAGCGCACCCGTAGGCTCGTCTGCAAGTATAAGCTGGGGCCTGCTTGAAAGCGCCCTCGCAATAGACACCCTTTGCTGCTGACCGCCCGAAAGCTCGCTCGGCTTATGATGCATTTTATCGCCAAGTCCCACTCTTTCAAGCGCCGTTTTCGCCATATGTCTGCGCTCGGTAGCAGAGTATCCCGCATACGTGAGCGGAAGCTCGACATTTTCTATTGCATTAAGCCTTGGCAGCAAATTATACTGCTGAAATATAAAACCAAGCTTTTTATTTCGCAAAAGAGCAAGCTCGTTATCACTCATTTGGCTTATTTCCTGACCATCTATAAAGCATTTGCCCGAGGTCGGCGTATCAAGCGCACCTATCATATTCATTAAAGTAGATTTGCCCGAGCCTGACGGCCCGACAATCGCAACAAATTCGTGCTGCTTTATATGAAGCGAAACACCATTTAGCGCACGCACCTCTATATCACCCATTTTGTATATTTTATACATTTCTTCTATTCTTATCATGCAGGCACCTCTCACCTTCTCATAGAGCCGCCGCCCATGCCTGCAGGCATACCGCCACCCATACCTGCGGGCATACCACCGCCCATGCCGCCCATCATAGAGCCCATGCCGCCCATCATATTTGTCGCAGACGAAGCATTTGATGAGGTAACACTTACATATACGATATCGCCCTCACTAAGACCGCTTAAAATTTCAATTTCATCTTCGTTGCTTATACCAATAGTAACCTCTACACGTTCAAAGTCCTCCATGGTATAGTTTTGCTCGGCATTGTTTCTAAGGTTGTTTCGGTTTTGCATAGCAGAGCTTGTCGGTCTTTCGCCTGTCGGCATTTGACCAGTCGGCATCTGTCCTGTTGGTCTTTCACCATTTGGCATTTGGTCCGTTGGCATTTTGTCTGTTGGTCTTTGAATCTGTGACGCAGATGCATCTTCTTTTTTCACACTCTTTGGTTGCTTATCGGCTTTAAGCTTTTGCACATACGCCTTACCGCTTACCATAGTAACCGCGTCTACGGGCACTTTTAGTGCATCAGCTTTATTTTCTACAACAACAGTTGCCGTTACATTCATTCCTATCATAAGGCCTTCCGGCTCATCTATTACTACCTGAACAGGATATGTCGTAACGCCGCTCTGGGACTGACCTTCCTGTATAATCTGTGTAATATGTCCGATAAACACCTTTTCTTCAAGTGCATCTGCGACAACCTCAACGCTTTGACCGATTTCTATCTTTGAAATATCAAGCTCGTCTACATCCATTGTAAATTTCATTTTTGACATATCTGCAATCGTTGCAAGGACCGTCGAATTAGTACCTGTTCCGACTGTGTCGCCCTCTTTATAATCCTTTTTTATAACCGTTCCCGTTATTGGCGAGGTCAGAGTGTAATCATCAAGAGCTTCAAACTGTGAGTCAAGCGATAATAAAAGGTCTGAATACTCTATATCGCTTCTTTCAAGGCTGTCGAGTGTCGAGCTGTTTGATATCTCAACAATCGCCTCTCCCGCCGAAACAACATCGCCGTTTTTATGGTAAATAGCTATAACCTTACCGCTCGATTTTGTGTAAAGTGTTTCTGTATCAGACGCTGTTGCGCCCGCGCCTGCGCTGCACATTATTCCATTCACACTTGCAGTAAATCTCATGCCTTCTGTAATTGCGCCCGGATTTTCAAATTCAATTTCAACATAGTACATAACAGTGCCATCACTTGAGCGTACGGGTGAATAATCAATATCGGTTATAGTGCCGTAGATTCCGCTCGTCATATAGTCAGCGCTTGTAAGCTGCGCTGGTGCCCCTATGTAAATATCATCTATAACCGAGGCCGCAAACGGAACCTCAACCTTCATAGCATCATCATTTGTAACGGTACACACCTTTGTATTTGCGTTCACACTGTCGCCAACCTTTAAATCAAGGCCGCTTATATGACCGCCCACACTTGCCCTGCTCACCCAGTCGTCGAGCGTTTCCTGATTGGAACGCCTTGTAATCTCTGCTTTTGTAATCGAGTTTTGCGCCTTCTGTATACTGATTTGGGCATCGCTGTCATCAAAAGTATATAAAAGTGCATCTTTTTCAACAATCTGTCCCTCTTCAAACGGTGCTGACGTAATGTTTCCTCTCACCAAAGGAACGATATCATATTTATCCATCGCCTCCATAACGCCGCTGCCCGTTATGGTAACCTTTAATTCACCAATTTGTGCAACAGATGTCGAAAGCCTTACCGCCGATGCCTGTTTAGCTTTGTTTGAGATACCTTTATAAACAAGAAAAGCTATCAGTGCAATCAATAAAACTGCAACAATTATAATAATTTTTCTCGTTTTTTTGTTTTTAAAGTCAATTTTTTTGACCTTTTGCACGCTTTTGTCTACAAGTGGCATCTGCAAAAATTTGTCCTTCATAGCTATTAGTTTTTCCTTCACTGCCAATCCCTCCGGGTACAATAAATTTTTATTGATACTTTATGTAAAAGCAATTTACCACATATAATGATACTATATATATATAAACACAAGATGAACAAATTGTAAATTCTTGATTTTTAATAAAATAAAGCGGCTTGGCATCACAACCAAAAAACCGCTTTAAAATATCTTAATTAAAAGATGTGCTTTAAACATTATTCATACGCATTTGGGTCGTGCATTTGATAAACTCTGTTATATTCCTTTGTATCGTCCTTTTGAACCGCAGATTTGTTTTTCTGTAAAAACTCCACAAGCTGATACATATCAATCCAGATTTCATTATTTGAGTCCTTTTGCGACTCATCAAAAATGAGCTGAAGTCCAAAATGCAGATGCGGTATATTTATGTTGTTCGTATTTTCTTTTATGCTGTAGCCACTCATGCCCAGATACCCTATCACATCACCTGCGCTCACGCTTTTTCCTACAAAAAGCGAGCTGTGATACGGGCGGTCCTTTCTAAGATGAGCATAATAGTAATAGCGCATACCATCAAGCGAGCGTATTCCGATGCGCCAGCCGCCGTATCTGTTCCAGCCAAGCGCCTCAACAATGCCCGATTCCACTGCAATAATCGGCGTTCCCACACTGCCCATCAAATCATTTCCAAGATGCTTTCTCTTAAAGCCATACGTTCTGCCCGCTCCAAAATCGTCATAGTGCGAAAAAGAGTACCCCTTTGCAATCGGCGAAAAGCCTTTGAGTCCGTATTTTCTTGCCATAACTTTTCCAGCATCTGTATCCTGCTCGATTTCATAATATCCCACAAGTCCACCAAGAGCCGCCCTGTAACCTTCATAATAATAGTTATAATATTTTTCGTTTCCTGCAATTTGCTCTGCACTTTCTCCTTCTTTCATTTTTCGACATACCTCATCTACATCGGCAGCTTTGCACGCGCTGAGCTTTCCCCCTTTTTTTGTTGCAAGGCACGCTATAATTTTAATCCAGTCAAGCTTTACGTCATCTGATTTTTCAGACTCTATATCCGCCTTCATCGCGCGCGACATAATTTCATTTGTAGCATCAAACTCGAACCACTTTATATATGAATTTTCTGCTTCATCGGCATTTACCGACACGCTCGTTTTTATACTCATGCTCATTTGCACTACGGCTGATACACTCACGCAGCACACAATGCATACACATATAAAAGAAAAAAACAGCTTTTTTCCTGCAAATATTTTCATAACCAAAGCCCTTCTCAATACATATTTTACTTCAATTCTTATTATATATATGATTAAAAAAGGCCTCATATGAAAAAACCATCTTGCGCTTTTTTACGAAGATGGTTTTTTATTTTATCTGTTTCTTTCAATAATTTTTCTCACTATAAAGCCTATAATCTGAGCTGTATATGCAAGCAGCAAATACACAAAAATATTTCCAATCATGCTTTCGCCATAATATAAAAAGCATGCAGGCGCATATAAAAACATAACCACAAACGGATAATACCACTTAAAGCCCTCTTTTATCGTAAGCGCTATTGCCGTTACAGAAATAACGAGTCTGTTAACCACTTCCGATATTAACATCACGGTCAAAAGTCCTTCCTGTGGCACAACAAATGTCAACATTGGAAGAGCATAAAACGCTATAAGACACGCAATAATATGCCATTTCATAGGTCTGAATATATCTGAAAAATACATATATATCCTCCGCTTTCTTTTGAAAAAATATTCTATGCAATAATGCCTCGTGGGCATTTTTCTTTGCAAGCACCGCAGTTTGTGCATTTTTCACTGTCAATAACCGCGAGATTGTCCTGTATTGTAATCGCCTCGGACGGACAAACCTTTGCGCAAAGACCACAGCCAATACAACCCACACGGCACGATTTTGTAACAGCCGCTCCCTTTTGCTTAGAGCTGCAAAGCACAATTCTTTCAGCCTTTTCGGGCAAAAGTTTTATAACATGCTTTGGACATGCATTTACGCACATACCGCAAGCGGTGCATTTTTCGCTGTCAATAACTGCTACTCCGTCTTTTATAGAAATTGCACCGAATTTGCAAACGCTCACGCACGTGCCAAGGCCAATACAAGCATACTCACACTTTTTCTGTCCTCCGCCAAGACGCATCGCCGCATTACAGTCATTTATACCTTTATATGTGTATTTTTCCTCAGCCACACTTGCCGAGCCGCTGCAAAGTACAACGGCGCTCATTTTTTCTTCTTCGCCTGCTGTTACACCCATAATCTCGGCAATCTGCTCACGCTGCGTAGAATTACAAACAGGGCATCCTGAATATTGCGCCTGACCGCTTACAACCGAGGCGGCAAAGTTTGAACATCCGGCAAAGCCGCAACCTCCACAGTTTGCTCCGGGCAAACACGATACAATTTTATCTATTCTCTCATCACTTTCAACATGGAAGACCTTTGAGGCATATCCAAGCAGCGCTCCGAACAAGAGTCCAAGTCCACCAAGTATCAAAAGAGATATCAATATCTGCATAATACGAACCCTTCCTTTCCTTTAAATCGTACACTATAATAAGCTTAGTCCTTCTCAGATTTTAAATCCGGAAAAGCCCATAAACGCAAGTGCAATAAGTCCCGCACTGATAAGTGCTATCGGAAATCCTTCAAGACACTTTGGAATTTTTGAAAATTTTGTTCTTTCACGCACACCTGCAAAAAGTACAATCGCAAGTGTAAAACCGATAGCCGCAGTAAGTCCGTATACAACTGAGCTTATAAAGCTATATCCATTGTCAATATTTAAAATTGCAACACCAAGCACGGCACAGTTTGTCGTAATAAGCGGCAAATATATGCCAAGTGCATTATAAAGCGACGGCATAAGCTTTTGCAAAACCATTTCTACAAACTGTACCAAAACAGCAATTACAAGAATAAAAGCAATCGTCTGCAAATACTCAAGCTTAAGCGGCACAAGCATATATGTCCACACCGCATATGTTATGGCAGACGCAAGCGTCATTACAAACGCAACAGCGCAGCCCATACCTACCGCTGTATCAACTCTCTTTGATACGCCTAAAAACGGACATATTCCCAAGAACTTTACAAGCACAAAATTTTCAATCAATATAGCCGTAAGTGAAATTGTAAAAAGCTCTGCAACCATTATGCATCACCGCCTTTTCTCTTTTTAGATACTGAAACAATAAGCTGTATCATACCTATTACAAGACCTAAGATGATGAATCCTCCTGGAGGAAGTATAAACATCGTCATAGGTGATGCATTCCCAAGAACGTTTATACCCCAGATAGTACCTGCACCAAGGATTTCGCGTATGGCCGATACAATCGAAAGTGCGCATGTAAAGCCAAGTCCCATGCCGAGTCCGT
Organism: Oscillospiraceae bacterium; assembly: GCA_015068725.1. Classification (GTDB taxonomy): domain Bacteria; phylum Bacillota; class Clostridia; order UBA1381; family UMGS1253; genus Aphodoplasma. The sequence goes on from SVKA01000008.1 coordinate 12,660, forward strand.
CAAGTGCCGAAAGCGTAACTGTATTTTTTGATGCAAACGCTTCTGCACGCGCCAGAATTATACAGTTTACCACTATAAGCGGAATAAAGATTCCAAGGCTTTCTGCAAGTGCGGGCAAAAATGCATTTAACAACATCTCAATAATTGATACAAAGCCTGCGATAATTACGATATATGCTGCAATTCTTATCTTGTCCGGTATAAATTTTCTTAAAAGTGAAATTACAACGTTTGATGCAACAAGCACAAGCGTTGCCGCAATACCCATTGTTACACCATTTTGAAGTGTAGTAGTAACAGCAAGCGTCGGACACATTCCGATAAGCTGTACAAATGTTGGATTTTCAGCCAAAAGTCCATTAGAAAGAGTGGCTAAATACTTATTTTTTTTCATTGTATATATATCCCCTCTCCTTTAATTTGTTTTAGCATCGAAACTGCAGAATTAACACTGTCTGCAAGTGCCCTAGAACTTCTCGTTGCACCTGATATAGCGTTTACCTGATCATCCTTTGCACCGGCTTTTACAACGCTTACCTCTCCTTTGCCTGTAAACTGACCCTTAAAGTCCTCTTTCACAAGCTTTGCACCAAGGCCGGGAGTTTCCGAGTGCGAAATTATGCTTACACCGGTTACGATACCTTCTGTATCAACGCCTATCACGCTGACGATTTCGCCGCCATAGCCGTTTTGCGCCATTTTTACACACAAGCCTGTCGCCTCACCCGATGCATCCTTTGCAACATATATCGCCTGTGCACCGTAGCTTTTAGCCGATGCCTCATCAAGCGGCTCAAAGCTTTCGGCATTTGTCATTACCTCACGAAGCGCCTCATTTTCTGCCAAAACCGCATTTTGTGCTATCTTGTCGACAGTTACCATATTTACCCACGCAAGAAGCGCTGCCGTTACCGCGGTTATTATAAACAAAACCAAAGCATACTTGAAAATATTTTTCATCTGATTATCCACGTTTTGACACCTCCCCGAATTTTCTCGGATGAACATACTTATCTATAAGCGGTGTTACCACGTTCATAAGAAGTATAGAATACGAAACTCCTTCGGGATATCCGCCAAAACGTCTTATAACAAATGTGAGTATGCCGCAGCCTATTCCAAAGATGATATGACCTGCCTTTGTTGTAGGTGTTGTTACATAATCGGTAGCCATAAAGAATGCTCCAAGCATAAGACCGCCCGTGCACAAGTGGTACATAACAAAGTTTATGTTATACGGATGTGAGCCGAAGAAAAATACCAAAAGCGCAAAGCTTCCTATATATGCAAGCGGTATACGCGCATCAATAACGCGTCGCACCATAAGATAAATACCGCCAATTAATATAAGAACCGTCGCCGTTTCACCAATGCATCCGCCAATTCGTCCCAAAAACGCATCGTATAAAGACGGTGCGGCAGCGCTTTCAAAGCCTTCCTTCAACAAGGAAAGCGGAGTTGCGCTTGTGGTTACATTAATGCGGTTTACATAGTTTGAAAAGCTCATTACGGGAGATACAAACGATGTCATTGCAACAGGCCACGAAGCAAGCATAAACGCACGCGCCGCAAGTGCTGGGTTGACAAAGTTGTGTCCAATTCCGCCAAAAAGCTGCTTTACAATAATAATTGCAAACACCGAACCGATTATCACCATAGGATACGGAATTGTAACCGGAAGATTATACGCAAGCAAAAGACCGGTTACGGCTGCGCTCAAATCGCCAATCGTTGTTTTTGACTTTGCACGCGAAAGTGCATCTTTCATTGTTGTCTTTTTTTCATTTTTAATTTTAAAACCAATATAAAACCACTGATATACATACTCGGCAAGCACGCACGATATAACGCTTGTGCCTACAACCGCAAGTGCGCGTATACCAAAGTAAAACCATCCTGCTATAAGTGCCGGTATAAGAGCAATTATAACATCAAGCATTATCGTTTTTGTATTTTCCGCTGTTGATATATGCGGCGATAATGATACGACAAATTTTTTATCCGCCATATTAATTTTGCAGAAAAATTCTGCATCCTCCCCTCAAGTTTATCTTTATAATAACCCCTTATTTTTTGCCGCTTTCTCTTGCGCGCTTCATTTCCATCACCTTCTGCTTTGCAACGCGGATGTTCTGAAGCGGATGACGCCTTCCCGGACACAAATACGAGCATACTCCACATTCAATGCAATCGAGTATGTTATATTTTTCGCACATCTCATAATCGCGCTCCTGGGCATACATATTAAGATATAGCGGCATCAGATGCATCGGACAAGCCTTGACGCATTTTCCGCAGCGTATACACGTTTCATCCTCATCATAAACGTTCATATCAGAGCTAAACGCCAAAAGTGCTGACGTTCCCTTTACAACAGGAACATTTAATGATAACTGCGCCTGTCCCATCATAGGTCCGCCCATAATTATCTTTTCAGGGTCCTTTACAAAGCCGCCCGCCTTTTCAAACAAGGTTTCAAAGCTTATGCCCGTACGAACCTCAAAATTTGAAGGATTTGCAACCGCATCACCCGACACCGTAACTATACGTCTTATCGAGGGCATACCCGTTTTTATTGCAGTCGCAACAGCCACCGCAGTATCTACGTTTACTACAACTGCGCCCGCATCTGCGGGAAGACCGCCGCTTGGCACTTCACGTCCCGTAATTGCCCATATAAGCTGCTTTTCCGCTCCCTGAGGATACTTTGTTTTAAGCTCGCAAAGCTTTATTCCCTCATATTCGCTTTCTTTAAGCTTTTCTTTTATAAGCAAAATTGCATCGGGCTTGTTTTTTTCTATCGCAATATGACCAACATCTAATCCAAGCACACGCATAATCGCCTTCAAGCCGAACAAAACCATATCAGGCGTTTCCAGAAGCACTCTGTGGTCACTCGTAAGATACGGCTCACATTCCGCACCGTTTACGATTATGTATTCAATTTTCTTATCCTTTGGTACAGAAAGCTTGACATGCGTCGGAAAGCCTGCGCCTCCCATACCGACAATACCCGCCTCGCGAATAATTTTTATAATCTCCTCGGGCGACAAATCTTCAAGCTTTCCCTTTGGCACAACGCTTTCGTCGATAGTATACTCACCATCGTTTTCAACAATAATGCTCATAACATTGGCTCCGTTTGGATGAAGCCTTTTCTCAATCGCCTTGACCGTTCCAGAAACAGAGCTGTGAATGGGTGCCGATACAAATGCCTCAGAATCTGCAATTTTTGTTCCCACATTGACATGGCTTCCGATTTCAACAATTGGCTCAAGTGGTGCGCCAATATGCTGTATAAGCGGATAAACGTGCTCACTTACACCGTCTAAAACACATATCGGTACATTGTTTGTATATGTTTTATTATCATCGGGATGAATTCCTCCCTTAAAACTATATGCCACTTGTTATCATCTCCTTTTTGATAAATCTTTGCATACATAATATATTTTAACATATTAATCTACATATTGCAATTATAGTTAAATAAATAACAATATTTGGTGATCTTTGTAAAAAAACGCAATAAAATTTTTTCTCTCAGACACTTTTTCGTGTATAATACGCCAAAAGTTACGCAATAGTAATATAACAGTCATATAACTGTTATAGCAAAAATGCCAATAGCATAATATAATATATTTACATCACACTTTGTATTAGTGTAGTTTGAGAGTCTTGCACCGAAGGGAGAGATTAGCATGAAAATTGAAAAGCTTTCAACAGATAAAATCAAAGTTACAGTTACGCCCGAAGAGCTTGACACATGGGACATAAACCCAAGAGAAATTTCGCCCGATTTACCTCAGCTTAAAGATTTTATAGCGTCGCTTATAAAACAGTCATACAATGCATCTGATGACGAACTTTTAAATTCAAACATACTCGTCGAAGCGCGCCCTCAGGGAGAAAACTTCGTTTTTGTAATCACACGCGTGGGCGGTGATTATGAAAAAATACAAAAGCAAATATCAGGTTGTGTGAAAAAGCAAAAGTTTTTAAACGGAAACTATACTCCCCGCATCGTATCAGAAGATGCTATGTCATATTTTCTGTTTGATTCGCTTGATGACTTTTGCCAGATGCTCGGTTCGGTTGGTTGCAAAGCTTTGCAAGATACCGTTTTGTACAAAGCGCAAGACGGCTTTTTCCTTGGAATAAAGCGTCTGGGCAGCGACTTTAAAAAAATATGCTCTCTTGTAAGCGAATATGCAAAATCCGCAGGACACGACGCCGCTGTAAACGCATATATATGCGAGCACACGACAAAGTTTGCCGAATACAAGGATTACGAAGCGCTAAGACGTTGTTTCTGATAAAAAATGCCAAAGGCTGTGATGAGCTTCATCACAGCCTTTTTGTGTTTAAAGATTCTTTATATACTCACATATCAGTGCAGTAGAATTTTTTGCTGCCATAGCGCAAAACTGACCATAATCCATGTGCGAGGTTCCGTCCGCTTTGTCAGAAACTGCACGAAGCACGCCAAAATCCACACCGTTCACATAGCATACATGACCGATGCTGCCGCCTTCCATTTCGCACGCAATCGCATCAAAATTGGAAACAAGCCAGTCCTTTTTTTCGCTGTTGGCAATAAACGCATCGCTCGTCGAAATGGTCCCCTTCAAAGTGCGAACACCAAGATTGTCAGCGCATTTTGAAAGCAAGGACGCAACCTTCTGGCTGCATGGTATTTTTATAATATTAATTGTAGAAATAAGCCCAACAGGGTCGCCAAGCGGTGATGTATCGGCATCGCTTTGAACAACAAAGTCCGCTATCGCAACATCACCTATATCAAGAATGTTTGATAAAGAGCCGCCCACACCTATATTGATTATTGTATCGGGAGCATATTTTAAAATCATACTCTGGGCACATATTGCAGCATTTACCTTGCCAATACCGCAGCGCGCCACTACAACATCCTTTCCGTGAAGCTTTCCTTTTACAAAATCGACTCCGCTGATTTTCTCGCTCTGGGTATCAGAGAGCATCGATTTTAGCATATCAACTTCAATATCCATAGCACCTATAATTCCAAGCATATTTTATCCTCCGTTAATAGTTAAGATTATCTGCATCAACTCTTTTTAAAACTTCAAGATAACGCTCACACTCTTTTTTTGCATTTTCAAGACTTAGCGTTTTATAATTTCCACACTCAACAGAAGAATTTCCAAAAACATCTCCCTCATGCGAAAGCACATCAGCGCACGCTTTTTTTAATACATCAAGCACCTTTTTGTTGTCTGCATTTCTTACAAGAAGATAAAATCCCGTTTGACATCCCATAGGTCCAAAATATATCACATCTTCTTTAATTGAAGAATTTCGTATATACGTTGCAAACATATGCTCGCATGAATGCATCGTCGAATGGTCCATAAGGTCATTTGTGTTAGGCTTTCTTGTGCGCAAATCATACGTTGTAATATCGCCGTCAATGCGCGAAATATACAATCCCGTTTCAAGCGTTTCGTGATTGACTGTAAAGCTTGCAATTTTTTCCATAATTTTTCCTCTCTGTTTTTTAGTTTATTACATTTTCCTTGTTATTGTGTCTATTTAACCATAAAAATGCCCTATTGTCAAGCGATACAAATGTTAACTATTCACAAAAAATCATCAATTTATATGTGTTTTCAAAAGAAAAACGCTATTTTTTCTTTTAGAAATATTGAATTTGTATTTCCGGCATAGTATAATTATATCGAAAAAAATCGAATATGTATAATTGCTTTTATGCAGTTATACAAAACAGGGAGGTCTATAATTATGGGTAGATTATTTGGAACCGATGGTGTAAGAGGCGTTGCTAACAAAGAGCTTACAGCAGAACTTGCATTCAAGCTCGGATATGCAGGTGCAACCGTACTTACAAAAGAACTTTCTCACACGCCTAAAATTCTTGTAGGCAAAGACACTCGTCTTTCGGGCGATATGCTCGAATGTGCTCTTGAAGCAGGCATATGCTCTACAGGCGCACAAGTTATAAAGCTTGGTGTAATTCCTACACCTGCTGTTGCTTATCTTGTAAGAAAATATGGCGCAGATGCAGGCGTTGTTATATCCGCATCACATAACTCGTTTGAATACAACGGAATAAAGTTTTTTAACTCGCAAGGCTATAAACTCAGCGATGAGGTTGAAGAAAAAATTGAAGAAATTATTCTTGATGGCAAAGAAAGCGGAATTGAATTTCCGACTCACGAAGGTGTAGGAAGCTGCACAAACGGCGAAAACGCAGCAAACGACTATATTGAATATTTATCTTCAGCAATCGGCTGTTCTCTCGATGGACTAAAGCTTTTAGTTGATTGCTCAAACGGTGCAAATTCAAAAATTGCACCGCTTGCATTTGAAAAGCTCGGCGCAAAGGTAGAGTGCATAAGCTGTGAACCCGACGGAATAAATATCAATGCAGGTTGTGGCTCGACTCATATAGATAAGCTTGCAAAAAAGGTAGCAGACGATGCTTGTTATGATATCGGCATCGCATTTGACGGCGACGCTGACAGAATGCTCGCAGTTGATGAAAAAGGCGTGCGTCTTACGGGCGATGAAATTATGCTTATCGTGGGAAAATATATGAAGGAAAACGGCAAGCTTAAAAACAACTCAATCGCCGCAACCGTTATGAGCAATCTCGGATTTTTCATCGGCGCAAAGAAACTTGGTATAAACGCTGTGCAAACAGCGGTGGGCGATCGCTATGTGCTCGAAGAAATGCTTAAATCCAATTACGTTCTCGGCGGAGAAGAATCAGGTCATATTATTTGCCTTGATTATAATTCGACGGGCGACGGACTTTTGTCGGCGCTGCTTTTACTTGAAGTAATGCAAAAGACCAAAAAGCCGCTTTCCGAGCTTCGAAAGATTATGACCGTTCTTCCGCAGGTACTTGTAAATGCGCGCGTTAAAAACGAAAACAAGCCGCAGCTTACACAAAATGAGCAAATTGTCAAAGAAATTGCCGCTCTTGAAGCGCAGCTTGAAGGCGAAGGCAGAGTATTGATTCGTCCTTCGGGAACAGAGCCGGTAGTTCGCGTTATGCTCGAAGGAAGCGACAAGGCATGGCTTACAGAAAAGGCAAAGGCTCTTGCATCGCTTATAGAGGGCTTGCTCGGTTAAAAATTTTATAATTATTTTAAAAGTTACAAAAAGCATAGAATCAAAAAAAAAGATTCTATGCTTTTTTATTTTTCAAATTAAAGTATATCTAAAAACCATAAAGTGCACAATACATATAAATCGTATATTTTCATGCAGAAAAACACATATTATACATGTTGATACTTCAAAGTAAATAAAGGAGAAACATTATATGAAAAAGGCAATCGTTTTCGGAAGCTTTGTTGTCGATTTAATGGCGAGGGCGCCGCATCTGCCCGCACCTGGCGAAACCGTAAAAGGCTCTATGTTTGCACAAGGGCCCGGTGGAAAAGGCTTTAATCAAGCTGTTGCGGCAAAGCGTGCAGGCGCAAGCGTTTTAATGGCCACAAAACTTGGCAAAGATTCGCTTGCAAGTATTGCTTATGATAAACTGAAAAGCGAAAACATGAGCACACAGTGCATTTTTGAAACAGATAAAGCATCCACCGGAACGGCAATCATAATGGTTGACGAAAAAACCTCGCAAAACCAGATAGTTGTAACAAGCGGTGCGTGTGATACGTTTGATGAAAGCGACATACAAAAAATAGTCCCGCATATAAAAGAGTGCAATTTTCTTTTAACGCAGCTTGAAACAAATATTGACGCGGTAGAGCATATAATCTGCGAGGCAAAGAAAAACGATGTTTTTGTAATACTAAATCCCGCTCCCGTACAAAAAATTGACGATGAGCTTTACAAAAAAATTGATATTATCACGCCAAACGAGGTTGAAGCATCAATTCTTACGGGCATAAAAATCAATAACGAAGCTGACGCAACAAAAGCCGCAGGCGTTTTCCTTGAAAAGGGAGTAAAAAGTGTTATAATCACGCTCGGCAAAAAAGGCGCACTTGTTACAGATGGCAAAAAATATAAAATAATTGACAACTACGATGTAGATGTGCTTGATACAACAGGTGCGGGCGACGCATTTAACGGCGGACTTTTGGCAGCTCTTTGCGAGGGCATGGATATATGGAAGGCATCACGCTTTGCAAATGTGGTATCAAACCTTGCCGTAACACATCTTGGCACCGCCAATGCCATGCCATCAAGGCAAGAGATAGACGAATTTATTAAAAAACACAATATTTGAAAATGGAGTGATTTATTTGTTAAAAGGCGGAATACTAAATCCACAGATAGCACATACTCTTGCAAGCCTTGCACATATGGATACGCTTGTTGTATCCGACGCAGGACTTCCCATTCCGAAAGGAACCGAGCGAATAGACCTTGCGTGGAAAGAGGGCGAGCCAAAATATCTTGATGTGCTTTCTGAAATTTTAAAGCACATAGTGGTCGAGAAAGCAATATTAGCAAACGAGCTTAAAAGCGTAAGCCCAAAAATGCACGAAGATATTGTTGCCCTGCTTGGCGGTATACCAATAGAATATGTAGAGCACACAAATCTTAAAGCGCAGACAGAAAAAGCCAAAGCCATTATACGAACTGGCGAATTCACGCCATATCCAAGCGTGATACTTGTTTGTGGCTGTGCGTATTAAGCATTATTTTATGATAAGAGGGCAGAAAAATGACCGACTATATTTTAGAGCTTAAAAATATAACAAAAACCTTTCCTGGTGTACGCGCTCTTGATAATGTGCACCTTCAGATAGCGCCCGGTGAGGTACATGCCCTGTGCGGCGAAAACGGTGCGGGCAAATCCACGCTGATGAAAATTATATCGGGCGCACAAAAGTACACTTCGGGCGAAATTTTGGTAGATGGAAAGAGCTATGTCTTTGAATCGACAAGTGAAGCGCAAAATGTCGGAATTTCAATGATATATCAGGAGTTTAACCTTGTGCCCCATCTGTCAGTAGCAGAAAACATTTTTCTCGGAAGATTAAAAACAAAAAACGGCGCCGTACAGTGGAAACAGATATACAATGACGCAAATGAAATTTTAGAAAAGCTTGGTCTTGATATAGACCCGCATAAGACGGTTTCAAGCCTGTCGGTTGCACATATGCAGATGGTTGAAATCGCAAAATGTCTTTCAATAAACGCGCGCGTCATTATTATGGACGAGCCGACAGCCGCGCTTACCGACGAAGAAATCCGTGTGCTTTTTGATATAATAGCCTCTCTTAAAAAGCAGGGCATTTCAATCATATACATCTCTCACAGAATGGACGAAATATTTACTATAAGCGATACAATAACAGTTTTTCGTGACGGAAAATATATTAAAACTCTCAAAACGCAAAACACAAATTATGATGAACTTGTATCGTTAATGGTCGGACAGAGCATAGAAAAGCTTTATCCCGACAGAGCTTATCAAAAGGGCGAGGTCGTGCTTGATGTAAAAAACCTTGTCGGCAAAGCGGTAAATGACGTATCGTTCCAGCTTTATAAGGGCGAAATTTTGGGTATATGCGGACTTTTGGGCGCAGGCAACATAGAGCTTTCAAAAATAATTTACGGCGCAACCCGCAAAACAAGCGGAAGCGTTATAAAAGACGGCAGAGAAATCAAATGTAAGGATCCGTATACCAGTATAAAAGACGGCATCGGCCTTGTCCCCGATGACAGAAAAAATGACGGACTTGTGCTTATGCGAAGCGTCAAGGAAAACATCTCGCTTTCCTCTTTAAAAGGGATTTCAACAAATGGATTTATAATTTCTTCGCGTGAGAACACAAAGGTGGCAAACGTGATTGAGGCATTATCTGTCAAAGTACCCTCGCCCGAGCACATAGTCGGCAATCTAAGCGGCGGAAATCAGCAAAAGGTTGTGTTTGCAAAGGTTTTGCAGGCAAGCCCCGATATTCTTATTCTTGACGAGCCTACGCGTGGCGTCGACGTGGGTGCAAAGGCAGAAATTTATCAAATAATCGACCTTCTTACAAAGAAGGGGAAAAGCATAATATTAATTTCCTCCGACCTTCCCGAAGTGATTGGTATGTGCGACCGTATACTTGTTATGAAAGAAGGAAAAATTGTAAAAGAGGTTCTAAAATCAGAGGCAACGCAGGAAATCATACTCTCGTATGCCGCAGGAGGTGTAGTCTAAGTGAATAATCAAATCAGCAAAAAACGCATTTTCAATAAAATCATGAACGAATACCGAAGCTTTGCAATACTTGCAATAATTTTACTTTTCGCTTCCATAATTTCGCGTGATTTTTTATCGCTCACAAACATTTTCAACGTAATAAGGCAGGTTTCTATAATTTCAATTCTTGCCTGCGGTATGACGTTTGTCATTTTAACGGGTGGAATTGACCTTTCTGTCGGCTCTATCCTTGGTCTTTCGGGCGCACTTTGCGCAGGCACGCTCAGCGCAGTTACATCATGGTCAGGGAGTGCATTTTTGGGTATTACAGCCGCAATTCTAACAGCACTCATTGTCGGAACTGTGTGTGGCTTTTTTAACGGTCTGTTTATCACAAAGGGCTCTTTGCCGCCATTTATAGTAACGCTTGCTACGCTCACTTTATTATCAGGACTTTTGCTTGTGTATACAAACGGTGCTCCCATTCGTGTAACTGATGCGTCCTATATGTTCATAGGAAAAGGATTTTTGTTTGGAATACCCTTTCCTATATGGCTTTTGGTCATTGTATATGCGCTCGCATTTTTTATCCTTCAATATACAACATTTGGAAGACGGGTATATGCTATCGGCGGAAACAAAGAAGCCTCGCGCCTTTCGGGTATTGACACAAAGAAAATCGAAACGTATGTATACGCACTAAACGGCTTTTTAGCAGGTCTTGGCGGAATTATTTTAACCGCAAGACTCGGTGCCGCCCAGCCAACCGCCGGCAGTGGCTTTGAGCTTGATGCAATAGCCGCCGTAATTTTGGGCGGAACAAGTCTCTCAGGCGGTCAGGGCTTTGTACTTCCCACCGTGGTCGGAGCGGTAATTTTGGGTGTTTTGGACAACATTTTGGTGCTTATGAACGTAAACCCCTTTGTATCCGACATTGTAAAAGGCGGCGTAATTTTGGTTGCGGTGCTTATAGACAGAAAATTTAAAAATATATCATCAAAAATTGAAGGCTAAGCCTAAAAAGGAGAATGAAAATGAAAAAAACTAAAAAACTAATCAAATCCGCTTTTGGCACTCTGTTGTGCGCTGTAATGGTATTTTCTTTTGCCGCTTGCGGAGAAAACACAGGACTTACAACAGGTGAAAAACAGTTTAAAATCGGTCTTTCAATGAACACGCTAAACAACCCTTACTTTGTTGATGCAAAAAATGGCGTCGAAAAGGGCGCAAGCGAAAACAACATAAAACTTTCCGTTGTTGACGCGCAAAACGACCCTTCAAAACAGATTACCGACGTTGAAAATTTGATTGCGCAAAAGCCCGACCTTATAATAATTGACCCGTCAGACTCTGATTCAATAGTTTCTGCCATTGAAGCGTGTAACGATGCAAACATTCCCGTTGTAACAATGGACAGAAAAGCAAATGGCGGAAAGGTGGTTGCGCATCTTGGTTTTAATGCGATTGAATCAGGAAAAATTGCCGGTGAATATATCGCAAAAATGATGAACGGAAAAAATGCAAATATCGTTGAAATTCAGGGCATAATGGGAACAAACGTTGCTCAGGACCGTTCGAAAGGCTTTAACGAGGCAATCTCAAAATATTCAAATCTTAGAAAAATCGCAACACAGTCTGCTGACTTTGACCGCGCAAAAGCGATGAGCGTTATGGAAAACATCTTGCAGGCAAACAAAAATATTGACGCCGTATACGCATCAAATGATGAGATGGCACTCGGTGCACTTGAGGCGATAAAAGCCGCAAAAAGAGAAAACGAGATTATCCTTATCGGCTGTGATGCCATTGACGATGCACTTGCAGCAGTAAGAAGCGGCTCACTTAATGCAACAATTGCGGAGCCTCCGTTTTTTCTTGGCAAAAACGCACTTATAACCGCAGTAAAATATCTAAACGGCGAAATCGTCGAAGAGGAAGTAATTCTTGATTCTACACTTTTGACAGCCGAAAACATCGACAGCGTAAAAACAAAGGAATAAAAAACAGGTGAGAAAAAATGAAGCTTAATAATATTATTGACCACACACTTCTTCGTGCAGACGCAACAAAAGAAGAAATTGTTTGTCTTTGCGAAGAAGCAAAAGAACATCGCTTTGCATCTGTATGCACAAATTCCTCTTTTACTTCTCTTGTGCACGAAAAGCTATCAGACTCAGGCGTTCTGACATGCACAGTCGTAGGGTTTCCGCTCGGCGCTATGAGTACATCTGCAAAGGCTTTTGAAACAAAGCAGGCAATAGCTGACGGAGCCGACGAAATCGATATGGTCATACACATAGGCGCATTAAAAAGCGGCGATTATGACTATGTACTAAACGATATAAAAACTGTTGTAGATTCGGCAGAAGGGAAACTTGTAAAGGTTATAATCGAAACGTGTATGTTAGACGATAATCAAAAAATAAAAGCGTGTGAACTCGCCGTGCAGGCAGGTGCCGGATATGTAAAAACCTCGACAGGCTTTGGTAGCGGCGGTGCTACTGTGCGCGATATAGAGCTTATGCGAAAAACCGTAGGTGAAAGCATTGGAGTAAAGGCATCAGGCGGAGTAAAAACAAAAGAGGATGCACTTGATATGACAAACGCAGGCGCAAGCAGAATAGGTTCGAGCAAAGGTACAGAAATTTGCAAATAATACAAAAAGCCGCATCAAATATAATGTCTGATGCGGCTTAACTTTATTATTATTATATACCTTCTGGATAATCGCCAGGATTATTCACCTCGGGAGTTTTCGTCGGCGCAGGTGTTTTGGCCGGTGTTTTTGTCGGAGCCGGTGTCTTAGCCGGCGTTTTTGTCGGTGTTGGCGACGCCCCCGGCTTTACCGATGATGTGGGCTTTGGCGACTTGCTCGGTTTTGGTGATGCTGATGTCTCCGGCTTTGATGTTGCTTGAGCATCATCGTCATCATCGTCCAAATCAGGCGTCGGTGTTGGCGTTGCGCTTGGCGTCGGCGTTGGTGTTGGTGTTTTTGTCGGACGCGGTGTCGGTTTTACCTTTACGTTATACCAGAACACATTATTGGCAAGATTTTCCATCTCTGTCGGATTATGAAGCCAATACGAAACTGCACCTTCATTTGTTGTACCCGGCAAAATATACATATTTATATTTTCCTCGTCTACCTTTGTAAGCGACGGAGCATATTTTATTGCATCGCCAAGTGTAATGTTTGTTTTAACATACTTTGACATCGTGTTATAAAGCTCGCGAACCTTTAAAAGATTTGACGCATTCGCATGCTGAGATATAAGCGCTTTCAAAAACTCGCGCTGAACCTCTGTTCTCTTTATATCCGCCTGTGCATATTGATTTCTCGAGCGTACAAGCTGCTCGGATTTTGCACCATCCAAAAGCTGCTCTCCCGGCTGCAAGTCAATAAGCAGGTTCTGCTCGGGGTCTTTGTAATACAGACGCATCGGGACATCAAACCTTACGCCACCCAAAATATCAATCGCCTCACGAAAGCCTTCAAAATCGACCTTTACATAAAAGTTTACAGGAAGTCCCGTAACTTCACCAACCTGCTCGATAAGTCCCGACATTCCCTTTGCAGCATATACAGAATTTATTTTAGCATATCCCCTGCCGCCGTATGGGTTGGAAACTCTCGTATCACGCGGAATTGACATTATATTTACTGTGTGATTTTTACAGTCCATCAACGCAAGCATTATTGTGTCTGTATTATATCCGCCGCCGTCAGCGCCGACCAAAAGTACGCTCACCTTGTCTTCTATGATATCATCTACCAATACATTCGGGTCGTCCGGATTAAAACCGATGTTTGAAATTCCCCACCCGATAATTCCAAGTATGAGCATTATGCTTATAATAATCATCAGCATAATAAGACCGTTTTTCTTTGTGCCTTTCGGTCCCTTTGACGCCCTGCGGCGTCTTTTTGACTGCTGATAATTCATACGTCTTCTTATTTCTGACGTACCATCCGATTGCACATCTCTATGCACATACAAATCTGTCTGCTCAGGCGTATCAGAATCCATTCTGTTTATTATTATCTCTTTTTCCTTCATGAAAATTTCTCCTAAAAAGTAATCACTCACAAAAACTCATTAACTATGTACAAACACAACAAAAGCCGCAGCAAGCATGTGCTACGGCAATTTGGTGGAAGGAGATGGATTCGAACCATCGAAGCTGAAAGCAACAGATTTACAGTCTGCCCCCTTTGGCCACTCGGGAACCCTTCCATATGGAGCTGGTGATGGGACTCGAACCCGCAACCTGCTGATTACAAATCAGCTGCTCTGCCAATTGAGCTACACCAGCATATTCCATCGCATGCATCACTTGCAAGAAACCTCGAAATACTTCCCCTACAAAACTATTTTGTCGGAATCTCTCAAATGCGACTTTCATAGTATAGCACACATTAAAATGTATGTCAAGAGTTATTTTTAATTTTTTTTATTTTTTTATTTTTTGCTATTCCACTATCGTCATATGCATATTTTTCATAACATCTATCGCCTTATTATGAAGCTCGTCATCAAAGCTTGCACACATATCGGAAAGTATCCTTATATCAGCGTTTTCAAATTCCGTCTGCAAAACGATTGCATTTGCTATTACGCACATATTTGTAACAACGCCGCACATATTTATCACATCAGGTGCGCCGCATGTATTTCTTATTATATCAGCAAGAGTGCTCGAACCAAAGCCACTCTTTTTTACCATTGTCACGCCTTCTTTGTCATAAAATTCTTCAAACGAGCCGTAAAGTCTGTGTCCATCGCCTCCATCTATACAGTGAAGCACCGGAAGATTTTTTCCCTCTCGGGTATTCATATAATTATCGGTATGTGTATCAAGCGTAAAGAATACGTGCTTGCCTGATTCAAGTGCGTTTTTGACGCCTTCATAAATCTTTTTTTCAAGCGTTTTTGCCTTTTCAAAGCCAAGTGCACCATCTACAAAATCCTTTTGATAATCTATTACAACAAAAATTTCATTCATGATATTTGCTCCTTATTTCCTTTATTATCAATTATTATACCACTATTTTGACAAAATTACAAGTATATTTGACAAGGGGAAAATTATACGTCTTTTCCTATATTATTTCATCAAAAAATTAATTTTGTATTTTGACAATAAATTTGTTGACTTTTATTACGTGCAGATGTATAATGATTTATATATACGTTCTAATAATAGATTTATATATTTTCATTTTTTACAAGGAGTGATTTTAAATGAAAAAATTTCTAAGTGTTGCTTTGACATTGACAATGATTGTTTCAATGCTTACAGCAACAGTGTCGGCTGCAACTATGAGCGATATATTCACCAACGAGTGGTCAAGCACAACCCCCGTATACGGTGATGTTATGCTTGATGTCGCAGTTTCGGCAAAAAGAAGCGGTTATACTACATACAGTACTGCAGATTTGCAGTTGTCGGACACTAATTTGAGCAGTGGCATTGGTGTAGATTATAAGGCAACTCTTGATATGTTGCCCGTAACCACTTTGTCTTCAACAATGCTTAACAGAGATTTTGTTTCAAGCGCATTAAATGATGATGCAGCAGAAACTGAATTTTACGCAGGAACGGTAGCTACAAATATTGAGGTAAAGATAACTTATCCTTCCGCCGCTGTTGTTGACAACGTTGCTCTCGACGCAGCAGGCATTGACAATTCTGCTTATGTAGAAAACGGAAGCAGAACTTTCTCTGCTGAAGGAGAAAACACGGTAGCAACCATCAACTATAAGCAGGCAAACGACTCGCTTACTATTAATGATCTTATCAATAATCCGGGAACGCTTTTTGATAATATCAATTTTGTTATCAATGGTGTGTTGGCATACAACGCTGAGGGAACATACAATGTTTCTGTTGAAATGTCGGGTGCTACAACCTTTACATTTACAAGTGGTGCTGTGGCAACTGTAACATATAAGACAAACCCGGAGTCTCATGCAGTGTCCGTTTCAACAGCTGCCTCATCAACTACTGGTGGCGGCGCTGGTAATGGTGGTGTAGTAAGAACACCTGCTCCGAGTGCAACATCTACACCCGGTGCAACATCTGCTCCAAGTGTAACACCCGTAGAGGTTACTGTATCAAAAGAAGCAGCAGATAATTCAAGCGAAACCGGCGCAGCGATTTCTTTGCCGATTGAGCCTGTTGATGTTAAAGATAACGCAGATAATGCACAGCCTATTTCGGTAACATTGCCGGCTGAAACTACTGTAAAGGTAAAAATCCCCGTGGCAAATGCCGACAACGGAACTGTTGCAGTAATTGTAAACGAGGATGGAACTACTGAGGTTATAAGAAAGACTACACTTCACGAGGATGGCTTGATAGTTCCTCTTGACTCTTCAGAAACAATCAAGATTGTAGACAATTCAAAAACATTTGAAGATACTATCGGACATTGGGGAGAAGATTATATTGATTATGTAACATCAAGAGAGCTCTTTAATGGTACATCCGAAACAACGTTTGAACCTGATGCATTTATGACAAGAGCTATGATTACGAGAGTTTTGCATAATTATGAAAGTAATCCCGAACATAGCTTTGATGGTTCGTTTGCAGACGTTGCGACTGGCGAATGGTACACAGACTCGATTTTATGGGCAGCTCAGCATGGTATCGTAAAAGGTTACGAGGACGGAAGCTTTGGTGTAGACGGTAATGTAACAAGAGAGGATTTCGCAGTTATACTTTATCGTTATGCGGGCGCTCCTGAACATGTTGGTGCAGGTATGGGCAGCTTCACAGACGCTGACAACATAAGCGATTATGCTATTAATGCACTTTCATGGGCAGTAGAAAAAGGTATAATCAGCGGTGTAAGCGATAATACGCTTGACCCGAAGGGTGAGGCTACTCGTGCACAGGTTGCTACAATGCTTCAGAGATTTGTTTCTGTGCAGTGGTAATAACACCAATTAAGTAAACTGTTATACAATCAAAAAACTCCTGTGTATGCAGGAGTTTTTTAGTGTGAGAAAAGATACAGGGTGATAATATGAGAAAAACACCGACTGATATAAAAGAACAACTTAAAGCATACGCAAAAGAGCTTAAAATTTCGGACATAGGTGTATGCAAGGCGCGTGTATACGACGAGCTTTGCGATGCGTTACCAAAATATGATACGCCGTTCGTGCCATCATATGACAAACGTATATCACCTTTTGCTTTCGTAAAAAATGCCCGCTCAGTTATAATGTGCGTATTCAATTACTATACAGGCGAGAAAAACGATGCAAATTTATCACGTTATGCGTGGGGACTTGATTATCACAGCGTTGTAAAAAATAAGCTTTCAAAGCTTTGCAAGCTCTTAAAAAAGGATACGGGCGATTTTGAGCATTATATTTTCTGCGACAACTCACCTATGTGTGATAAGCACCTTGCCTATCTTTCGGGACTTGGCTTTATAGGCGAAAATCACCTTCTTATACATCCAAAATATGGCTCATATGTTTTTATAGGCGGAATTATTACAGATTTGGATATTGAGGAAGATGTACCGCTTGACACAAAATGCGACGGATGCAAAAAATGCAAAGAGAGCTGTCCCGGAAGGGTATTTGATGAGCTTTTTGATGCAAGAAAATGTGCCTCGTATATTATGCAGAAAAAAGGTACCTTGTCCGCCGATGAACAGAAAATAGTTGCAAATTCAAAAAAGGTGTGGGGCTGCGATATATGCTCACAGGTATGTCCTCACAACGCACACTCTGTAATTACAGATATTGAAGAATTTTTTGTAAAAAGCTATAATGTAGAAGAACGCTTTATAAAAGATGACGTATCCTTCAAGGAAGCATATAAAAACCGTGCTTTTTTTTGGCGTGGGCGCGAAACAATTAAACGAAACACAGATATAATAAATACACATAATAAATAGCTCTGCAATAAAAATCGTTTATTATGCCCATAACATTTAAAAAAGAACACACAATTTGAGTAAAAATGCCAAAGCAAAAGAATATTTATACGCAATTTTAAAAAGTTTTTCCTTATTTTCAAATATTATATTGCATTTTTATGCATAATAATGTATAATAATACCAATTCGATATTTAAATAACTTTTTATCTGAAAAGGAGAGAATAATATGTTTACAGCAGCAGTTTTAGGAGCAACAGGCTATGCAGGCATCGAGCTTGTACGTCTTTTAAATTCACATCCCGAGGTTGAAATCAAAATGCTCGTTTCCCACAGCTTTGTGGGCAAAAAAATAAGTGAAGTATATCCCAATTTCAAGGGTGTGCTCGATTTGGAGTGCGAAGACCTTGACGTAGACAAGGCAGCAGCATGCGACGTTGTATTTACTGCGCTTCCGCACGGAGCATCAAAAGAGGTAATACCGCAGCTTTATAACAAGGGAGCACGCATCATTGATTTGAGCGGTGATTTTCGCTATGATGATGCCGATGTATATGCAAAATGGTACGGCGAGGAGCACTCATCACCCGAAATTTTGAAAGAGTCTGTATACGGTCTTTGCGAGCTTCATCGTGATAAGATAAAAAATACACGCCTTGTTGGAAATCCCGGTTGTTATACAACCTGTTCGATACTCGGTCTTGCACCGCTTCTGGCAAACGGAATTGTTAAAAGCGACAATATTATAGTAGATGCAAAATCGGGTGTTACAGGTGCGGGCAGAAGCAGTGCACTTGATTATAGCTTTTGTGAGTGCACCGAAAACGCAAAGGCTTATAAAATAGCTACACACCGCCATACATCAGAGATTGAGCAGGAGCTTTCAAAACTTGCAGGCGAGGAAATAATGATTTCATTCACACCCCATCTTATTCCTCAAAAGCGCGGCATCCTTTCAACAATGTATGCAAATCTTAAAAAGGATAAAACCACCGAGGAGCTTATAGAGCTTTATAAAGAGTATTATAAGGATGAGTACTTTGTTCGTGTATATGATTCGGGGCTTCCTGAAACAAATCACGTTGCAGGCTCAAACTTTGTTGATATTGGTCTGGTTGTTGATACGCGCCTTAAAAGAGTTGTAATAAGCAGCGTGATAGACAACATCGGCAAGGGCGCGGCAGGACAAGCCGTTCAGAATATGAACATTCTTTTAGGTCTTGACGAAAAAACAGGTCTGTCGGGCGCAGGCTTTTATCTATAATATATTTTGAAAGGAATAAATAAAATGTTGGATATGAATTCACTTATTAAAAAAGCAGAAATACTTATCGAGGCGCTTCCGTACATACAACGTCTGTCAGGCAAAACTGTTGTAATAAAATATGGCGGAAACGCTATGATAAACGACGAGCTTAAAGATTCCGTTATGGAGGATATCACGCTTTTAAAGTTTATCGGTCTTAACCCTGTTGTCGTTCACGGTGGCGGCCCTGATATTTCAAGTGCACTTAAAACATACGGAATTGAAAGCAAGTTTATAAACGGACTTCGTGTAACTGATGATGAAACTATAAAGGTTGCTCAGATGGTGCTTATTGGCAAAACAAACAAGGAAATTGTTGCAGGAATCAACTGCAAGGGTGGCAAGGCTGTCGGAATTTCGGGTATTGACGGCTCGCTTTTGGAGTGTGAAAAGCTATACACCGAGGTTGATGGCGAAAAAGCAGATATCGGTCATGTCGGCGAGGTTGTAAAGGTAAATGACGAGCTTATAAAGCTTCTTACAAGCGATGAATATATCCCCGTAGTTGCACCAATCGGCACGGATAAAAACGGCGATAGCTACAATATAAATGCCGATACGGTTGCAAGTGTGCTTGCGTGCGCACTAAAAGCTGAAAAGCTTATGCTTTTAACCGATATTGACGGTGTAAAAGATGCAAACGGCGATATAATATTTGAAATCAACGCCGAGCAAATCCGCAAGCTTATAAACGACGGAGTAATAAACGGCGGTATGATTCCAAAGGTGCTCGGCTGCGTATCTGCAATCAACGCAGGTGTTGAGAGAGTACATATTATAGACGGACGTATCCCCCACTGCATACTTCTTGAAATATTTACCGACAAGGGTATCGGAACTATGATAACAAAATAAACAGATATAATTATTTTTGCATTTATGCTTGCAAATACATTCGCATAATGTTACTATTAATATAAAGGAAAAAATTTTTGGAGGGATTATTTGTGGAAAGACGTGATAAAACAAATTATTACCTTGACATCGCACAAACTGTCGCAAAGCGCGGCACTTGTCTTAGAAGAAAATTCGGATGCATAATAGTAAACAACGACGAAATTATCGCTACAGGCTATGCGGGCGCACCAAGAGGGCGCAAAAACTGCTCAGATTTGGCATTTTGTATGCGCGATAAACTCAATATTCCGCGTGGCGAGCGCTATGAAATGTGCCGTAGCGTTCATGCAGAGGCAAACGCAATCATAAGTGCATCAAGACGCGATTTGATTGGTGCTACTCTTTATATGGCGTGCATTGACCCGCAGACAGCCGAGATACTGCCCGGTACAAATTCGTGTGCTATGTGCAAGCGACTCATTATAAACGCAGGAATTGCCAAGGTTGTTGTGCGTGATACAGAAGATAGCTATCGTGCAATTTTGGTCGAGGATTGGGTTGCAAATGACGAAACACTTGAAGGTAGTTTTGGATATTAATAATGAGTATAGAAAAAGCCGACTAATGTCGGCTTTTTCTATGTTTATCTTAGTTCCGCAACAGCATATACATTACCTTTCCCATTATGTACAACGCACGTATATGCATTATCATCTTTATTTACACCTACGCATATTTTATCGCCAAGCACTGCCGCATTTTTATAGCTTACACGAAGCTCGGACGGAACAAATCCTTCAGGCAGCGCCTCTAATGCATAATCTATATAATGCACATTGTTAACGTGATTATTTGTATCAATATCGCGCTTGCCTACGATGCATTCATATACATCCTCATACTGCTTTGGTGTGTGCAGCCTTGGCTCTGCAGCTGTGCCAAAAATAAAATCGGGCACAGGATTATACACATCTGCAACCTCGGGCGTAACTCGGACAAGCTTTTGATTTACTGAATCATACAAAAACCACGTCGAGCTTGCAACCGCTAAAACCTCATCATTTTCATCTGTTATTTTAAAATCACGATATCCATATACTCCAGCAAACTTTGTTGCCCATGTATATGTGCGTATTGTTTCATTATAGCGTGGATATCGGTTTATCTTTATATGCCAGCCTGCCAATAGCCACGCGAGACCATCTTCTCTAAGATTATTTATGCCTTGTCCAAGGGAATCTGAATGGGCCATCGTGGTGTCCTGAAAATATGACACAAGCGCGCCAAGCGATGCTGCCGCATTGGTTGTAACCTCGCTATATCTTACTGTGTATTTCTTTTCAAACATATATACCCTCCGGACTAAAAATCTGTAAAAGAAAGTCTTTTTATGCTGCGACATTTTCCCGTTTCTTCATCAATATCAAGAATAACACCATTAAACTGTGCGCCGCCCTCCGCGATTTCAAACTTTTGCGGAAGCCCGGTCAAAAATCTGTCAACAATAATTTTTTTGTCCATTCCAAGCACAGAATGATACGGTCCCGTCATACCAACATCGGTTATATAGCCCGTTCCCTTTGGAAGTATTTTTTCATCCGCCGTCTGAATATGCGTATGCGTTCCCAAAACGGCGCTCACCTTGCCATCAAGGAAATATCCAAGCGCCATTTTCTCGCTCGTCGCCTCGGCGTGCATATCAACAATTATAACGCTGCAGCCTTGTTTTTTAAGACTTTCAACCTCACGCTCGGCAGCCTCGAGAGGATTATCGCACGCAAGGTCAACATATATGCGTCCAAGCAGATTTATTACGCCGACCTTTACATTTTTTATATCAATGCACACACTGCCTTTTCCGGGATTTGACGAAGGCAAATTCGCCGGACGTATAACGCGCGAGGTCGTCTTTAATATATCAAAAATATCTTTGTTGTTCCAGACGTGATTACCCATTGTAACAACATCTACGCCCGCATCAAAAAAGCTGTCGCTGATTGTCTGCGATATACCTCTTCCATGCGCGGCATTTTCGCCGTTTACAATGACCATATCTATATTATTTTGAAGCTTTATTTCAGCAAGCGCGCTTAAAAACATATCTCGTCCGCACGCTCCGACAATATCACCTGTAAATAAAATTTTCATACAAAGCTCCGCCTTCACTGCTTTTTATTATCGCCAAAAAACTAACTGCTGATACAATTAGGGCTTTGCAGCACAGTAGCTGCAAAGCCTTAAAATCAATACGCAAATTTATTATTTCGCATAATCGACTGCACGCATTTCACGAATAACGTTAACCTTAATCTGTCCGGGATATTCCATCTCGTCCTCAATACGCTTTACGATATCACGTGCTATCAATACTACGCCCTCGTCCTTTACATCATCAGGCTTAACCATAATTCTTACCTCACGTCCTGCCTGTATAGCAAATGACTTTTCAACGCCGTCAAACGAATTTGCAATTTCCTCAAGCTTTTCAAGACGCTTAATGTATGTTTCAAGATTTTCACGTCTTGCGCCCGGTCTTGCAGCGGATATAGCATCACATGCCTGAACAATTGCAGCAACAATGGTCTGCGCCTCAACGTCGCCATGGTGCGCCATAATAGCGTGGATTACATCGTTGCTCTCCTTGTATTTCTTCGCAATATCAGCACCGATTGTAACGTGCGAGCCTTCCATTTCATGGTCAACCGATTTGCCCAAATCGTGCAAAAGACCTGCTCTTTTAGCAAGTGCAATATCCACACCAAGCTCGCCCGCCATTACACCGGCAAGCTGTGATACCTCAATTGAATGCTTTAATACATTTTGCCCATAGCTTGTTCTGTATTTTAGACGACCAAGCAGCTTGATAATTTCCGGATGAAGTCCGTGCACGCCCGTTTCAAATGTAGCACGCTCACCCTCCTGCTTGATTTCATTTTCAACCTCGCGGCGCGCTTTTTCTACTGTTTCCTCGATGCGTGCGGGGTGAATTCTGCCGTCAACAATGAGCTTTTCAAGCGCAAGTCTTGCAATCTCACGTCTTATCGGGTCAAAACCTGATACAATAACAGCCTCGGGCGTGTCATCAATAATCAAATCAATGCCCGTAAGCGTTTCAAGTGTACGGATGTTTCGTCCCTCACGACCGATAATTCTTCCCTTCATCTCATCGTTGGGAAGCGGTACAACCGATACAGTTGTTTCTGCAGCGTGGTCTGCTGCAACCTTCTGTATTGCAAATGCTACAATATTTTTCGCATTCTTTTCAGCATCGTCCTTTGCCTGCTGCTCAATATCCTTGACCATAATTGCCGCTTCGTGACGAATCTGGCTTTCAAGGTCCTTTAAGAGCATCTGCTTTGCCTCTTCAGCAGTAAGTCCCGAAATCTTTTCAAGCATTTCGATTTCTTCTGCCTTGATTTTTGCAATTTCTACTTCTCTTTCTTCAAGACTCTTAAGCTTTTTATTAAGCATCTCGTCCCTTGCTTCGATTGCTTCGCTCTTTTTATCAAGGTTTTCTTCTTTTTGCTGAATTCTTCTCTCCTGACGGGTAATTTCGCCGCGTCTTTCCTTGATTTCCTTGTCAAATTCCAATCTCAGCTTGTGATTTTCTTCCTTTGCTTCAAGCAAAATCTCACGTTTTTTGCTCTCGGCAGTCTTTTTAGCTTCGTCAATGATTTTGCTCGCTTCATTTTCAGCTCCGCCAACCATAGCCTCAGCTTCCTTTTTTCTTTTCTCATAGCCTGCTTTTGATGCCGTCAGATAAACAATGACGGCTATTGCAACCGCAACAACTGCGGATATTGCTATAGTAATTAAAATCTGTGTATCTATAGCCACACACCTCCCTTTTTTTAATAAGAGCGGCGAGCGCATATTCCTGTATATTAAAAACGAACTGATTTGTAAAATTTTCCATACAAATAATATAAAACCCCGTCAGTATACACTCCCCCAATGCGAGCGCTAAACAAATAAGTACTATCGGTATACAGTTTGATATGAATAATTTTTATAATAATGTATAAATCGGTTAATTTTATGCAGGAGTATGGCCTCACACCACTCACAGCTTAACTTTACATCTTTTAAAATCAACAACCTGACTGAAAATCAATGCACTTTTCGCAAAAACAACTGCAAATGCACATATAACTCCAATCATACATTATTATTTTAAACTTTTTTTTATAATGTGTCAAGATATATTTTAATTTTATATAATAAATATTAGTAATAAAAATAAAAATCATAAAAAATTAAAAAAAAGACTTTACAAGTCATTTTTTATGTGTTATAATACTATCCGTACCAAACAAATGCGGGAGTGGCTCAGTGGTAGAGCGTCACCTTGCCAAGGTGAACGTCGCGAGTTCGAATCTCGTCTTCCGCTCCAAAAAAGAAACGGTGATTTTGAGGAAAATCACCGTTTCTTTTTTTGTTCTCTTCACTTTTCGTTTTTCTCTCTTAATTTTTCTCTTATAAATGTATTTTTGCTTACGCAAAATATCAAATTTATAAATAATTTGCAGTATAATAAAATGCAAATTCCATCTATCAGTGTATGTATATACATCATACTGCATAAGGTTTGTTTCGCGGCAATCGGGGTTTGCGTTTTTTATGCGTCGGCTTCGGTTGGCGCATTTTTTAATTGAAAGGAGAAATTGTTATGCCGGATTACAAAAGCATGTATTTCGATTTGTTTAATTCAGTTACCAACGCAATCGAAATACTTAGCAAGGCTCAAAAAAGAGCGGAGGAAATGTATATCACCTCATGCGAGGACGATGAAGAAACGGACGAGTAATCTTTATCTATGATAAAAACACTATAAAAGAACTATAATTTTCAAAAAAAGTTATGGTTCTTTTTGTTATTATGTTGAAAAAATCAATTTCTTATGTTAGAATAATACGAAAGCAAAATATTTTATAAGGAGTGCTTGGTATGTTATTAAATATTGATGAAATGACACTGGAACAAAAGCTTGGTATGGTGCTTTGCGCAAGACGCTTTGACATCAAGGACGGCGATATAGATTATATCATCGAGCTTATAAAAAAGCGCGCACTCGGTTGCGTTCAGCTTCCTGCAAACAAACCGGAGGTTATGGAAAAAATTCTTGCCGCAATTAAGGAGGCAGATTATCCCGTTTTGATATTTAATGATACCGAAACAGGCTTTCCTACAACAAAGCTTCCGCATATTCCGCTTGTTTCTCTGGCAGCAACAGGCAAAAGAGAGTATTATGAAGCGTTTGCAAAAGGTATCGTAAACGATGCAAAGGCAGCAGGCTTCAACGGTACATGGGGACCTGTAATTGACATATTAAAGGGCGACGGACCGTGCAGCGTGCACAGAAAGTTTTCAGATACGCCCGAAAAAGTTAGTGAGGCGGCAGAAATTATTGCCGGTATTTACAAGCAAAACCACTACATATCAACAGGAAAGCATTATCCGGGCATCGGCATAAAGGAGCATCTGTTTGACACGCATATGACAGAAGGCTTTGCAACGTCTACAAAAGAGGATTTGCTAAATTGCGACCTTCTTCCGTATAAGCATCTTTTGGAAAAAGGACTTTTGCCGGCTATAATGGCAGGACATAATATGTTTGTAAACATTGACCCAGACTATCCGGCATCACTTTCAAAGCCTGTTCTGGATATAATAAGAGAAATGGGCTTTGACGGAATTATCTTCACAGATTCGTTTGCTATGATGGCAATACTTCAAAAATACGGCGAGGAAAATATTTACGGCATGGCAATAGCAGCAGGTATTGATATCGTTCTTCCAAACTATCGCACATCGGTAAAGGACTGCTACGATATGCTTTATAAGAATTTCAAGGATGGCGCTTTTACCGAAGAGCGTCTTGATGAGTCTGTTCGCAGAATTCTTAAAGCAATGGAATTTGTAGCGCAGAAGCCTGAAAACCCAACAACATTTACCAAAGAGGACGCGCAGCTTCTTAATGATGTTGCGAAGGATTGTATCACAGCAATTACAGATGACGGTCTTTCGGCAAAGCTTGATGGCGAAAACGAAGACAAGCTTTTTGTCATTTTAAAGCCCACTACATTTTTAAATGATGACGGCGCCGAAATCAGCATGGCAACGTGGTATTTCCCCGACAGAATTGCAAAAAAGATTGAAAAAGAATTCCCCGGTGTAGGTATTGAATACCTTCCCGAATTTTCAAGAAACCTTGATAACGAAAGAGTACTGCTCGCCGCAGCAAAGCGCAAGGAGGTTATATTTGTTACCTTCTGTGCAACTCAGCCATATCTTGGTACAGATGGGCTTACACGCCGCACAGAATCGGTTATAAACGCTCTTGCGAATTCAAAAAAGGTATCTGCCGTTGTACATTTCGGTAATCCCTATGCACTTAAGCATCTTCTTCCGGTAAAGAGAAGAATTTATGGTTATCACATTTCAAAATCACAGGAATATGCAATCGACGTTTTGAAAGGCAATATTGAAGCAAAAGGAACAATGCCTTACAATATAGACTAAAAAATCTTTAAATTAAAGCCTCAAAAATCGGAGCTCACTTTGATTTTTGAGGCTTATTTTTATTGTAAAAAATGCTTGACACAGCTTTATTTTTATGCTATTGTAATTGATGGTTTGTTTATGCGAGCCATAATAAATACTTTTAAAACAATACATAAAAAGGAAAGCGGTGTTTTTTAATGAACGCAATTTTATCAGTTTCAATTGCTCTTTTGGCAGGGCTTTTGATGACCAGATTATTCAAAATTTTTAAACTGCCGTCAGTAACCTCATATTTGATTGCAGGTGTATTGATTGGACCATACTGCCTTGGCGCACTTAAAATAGCGGGGCTTGGTTTTCATTCTGCCGCAGAGGTAGAGGCTCTTTCGATTTTGTCGGATATTGCACTTGGCTTTATCGCCTTTTCTATCGGTAGCGAATTCGAGCTTGGCGCACTTCGCAAAACCGGTAAGCAGGCGTGCGTTATAGGTATTTTTCAGGCACTTGCCGCAACACTTTTAGTTGATTTGGTACTTTACGGCATGCATCTTATGATTCCGGATAAGCTTTCACTTTCTCAGACACTTGTCTTAGGTGCTATTGCAACGGCCACTGCACCGGCGGCGACTTTGATGGTTGTTCGTCAGTACAAGGCAAAAGGCTCCCTTACAAGTCTTTTGCTCCCTATCGTTGCTTTGGACGATGCTGTAGGTTTGGTTGTATTTGCCGTTTCATTCGGAATTGCAAAAAGCCTTTTGGTCGGCAGCATCGATATGATTTCGCTTTTGGTTAATCCCCTTTTGGAAATCGTATTCTCACTTGCACTCGGTGCTGTTATGGGATGGATTTTGACACAGCTTGAAAAGCTCTTTAACTCAAACACAAACCGTTTAAATCTTACAATAGGCGCGGTTATACTGACAGTTGCACTGAGCATGCTCGATTTTCATATCGGACCTGTTCACATAAGCTTTTCTTCGCTTTTGACATGTATGATGCTCGGCACAATCTTCTGCAACATATGCCCTCTTTCACACACGCTTATGGAAGCAGCAGACAAGTGGACTTCACCAATTTTTGCAATTTTCTTTGTAATCAGCGGTGCTGCGCTTGAGCTTAGCGTTTTTACAGATACTGCAATCGTTTTAATCGGCGTAGTTTACATCATTTTCCGTTCACTCGGAAAGTATTTTGGTGCTTTTGCAAGTGCCAAGCTTACAAAGTGTTCGGACTCGGTATGCAAATATTTAGGTATCACCCTTCTTCCGCAGGCGGGTGTTGCACTCGGTATGTGTACAACTGCAATGCAAATCGGCGAGCAGGGACACCTTATAAGAAACATCACATTGTTTGCCGTTTTGATTTACGAGCTTTTCGGTCCACTCTTTACAAAGATGGCGCTTACCGCTGCAGGCGATATCAAGCCTATGAGCGATGAAATCAAAAACCGCAGAAAGACGCTTTTGCATCAGGCATCACAAAAAAATGATTAGTAATCTGATGGTTTAGATAAAAACTAAAAGGCTATGGCGAAGCAAACTTCGTCATAGCCTTTTTTAGTTTCTCAAAATATTGCTATGCATAATTTTCATCAATTGTATACGTAGGCACAACCTCTGCTACGGCAGTTTTTATGGCCGCATCATCATCTTTTTCAAGCGCCGCTTTTAAAACCTCAAGCTTTTGATTCAGTATATCCACATCTATATCAATCGGCTGACCTACAAATATTTTACTGTGAGCCGTTTTATTAAGTCCTTCTTCATCCATCAAAAGCTCTTCATACAATTTCTCGCCCGGACGAAGACCTGTAAACTCTATCTTGATATCTGCATCGGGCTTATATCCCGAAAGTGATATAAGCTTTCTTGCCAAATCATATATTTTTACCGGTTCACCCATATCAAGCACAAATATCTCGCCGCCCTGTGCATACGACGCCGCCTGCAACACAAGCTGTGCAGCCTCGGGTATAGTCATAAAAAACCTCGTTATTTCAGGGTGCGTTACCGTTACAGGTCCACCATCTTTAATCTGTCGTTTAAATAGCGGAATAACGGAGCCATTTGAACCAAGAACATTTCCAAAACGTACAGCAACAAATTTTGTCTTACCCTCTTTGGCAAAGGTTTGTATAATCATTTCGCACATACGCTTGCTTGCGCCCATAATATTCGTGGGATTAACCGCTTTATCTGTCGAAATCATTATAAAACGCTCTACACCATACTTTTGTGCATATAAAGCAACATTGTATGTACCAAAAACATTATTCTTTATAGCCTCGGACGGACTTTTTTCCATCAGAGGAACGTGCTTATGCGCTGCGGCATGGAAAACCATATCCGGTTTATAAGTGCTAAAAATTTTCTCAAGGCGTTCTTCATCTCTTATCGATGCTATTATCGTGTCGATATCCTGCTTTGGATATTTCTTTTTTAGTTCAAGCGAAAGCTCGTAAGCTGTGTTCTCATAAATATCAACAACTATCAGTTTAGCAGGCCTGTACTTTAAAATTTGTCTGCAAAGCTCTGAACCTATCGAGCCGCCGCCACCTGTTACAAGAACGGTTTTGCCGGCTATATCATTTGCAATCTGCTTATTGTCAAGCGTAACAGGGTCTCTTTCGAGCAAATCCTCTATTTCAACCTCTCGTATGGTATTGGAGGTTATCTTCCCGGTCAGCATCGCCTCGATACCGGGCAAAATTTTGACCTTGCAGCCTGTGCTTGCACATATATCAAGTATTTGTTGTCTTTGCTGGTACGGCAGATTATAAATTGCAAAAATTATCTCATCGATACCTTTTTCTTTACAAATACGCACGATATCGTTTCTTGTTCCCAAAACATTGACGCCATAAAATCTCTTTTTGTATTTTAATTTCTCGTCATCAATCAAACCCACCACATTATAAGACATATGCGGATTTGTATTGATTTCACGAAGCAGCGTTACTGCAAGACTTCCCGCTCCGATTATGAGAGCACGCTTGTCATGATTATTTTTTTTGCTGAACATATACTTGTATAAAAGCCTCACAAAAAACCTTACCGAGCAAACAAGCATAATAATACACGCATTTGCAGCTACGTTCAGTTTTGGGAAAATATAACCATTTTTAATCAAAAAACCAATAAAAATATTTATTATCGCCGAAAAAATGCCAACACATAAAAGCTTTGCATAATCCGAATAAGAAGCATATATCCAGTCAATTTGATATATGCCACATATAGCAAAAACAACAGGACAAATTGTTGTCAGTAAAATTATTGCGAATATTCCGCCTTCTATGTAAGTTATAATAGCAGAAAGAGGGGCAATAACCGCTATAATCGCTACATACGCGAGCAATCCCATCAATATATCTATTATAAAAAAATGTCTGTTCCTTATGAAGCGAAAATCCATTTTTATCGCCTTCCCATTATAAAGTATTATCGTATGTACAAATATCCACAATATAAGTGTATCAATAATTCTTCTTCTTGTCAATAAGTTATAAAAATTTTGAAAACACATAAAACCTCTTGTAGAAATAACCCAAAACAAGAAAATTACTGCGCTCACTTTTCATATGTAGCCTTTTATAATTTTTCGTCATTACAACTAAATGTTGTAATTTCCTGCAAATTAAAAAACAGAGCAAAGCTCACTTTGCTCTGTTTTGGTGCCGGTGGCCGGACTCGAACCGGCACGGTGTCGCCACCGGTGGATTTTGAGTCCACTACGTCTGCCAATTCCATCACACCGGCAAATCAAATTACCCAACATCAATTTAATTTTGATGCTCTAAATCTGACTACCAAAAAATGATACCATATTTTATACATATATGTCAAGTGATTTTGAAAAAATAATACACAAAAGTTTTTGATTTGTTGACATGGTGGTGCGTATGTGATAGTATAATTACATAAAATTCATTGTTGACGATGTTTTTTAAGACACGTCAAAAGAAAGGGACAACAGTGAAAAAGCTTATTAAAATTACGTCTGTAATAACAATTATAATAATGTGCACTTCATTTTTGACGGTATATTCCCACGACCTTGGTGCTATGAGGAGTATGGGCATTGATTACTCAGCATGGGAAAAAGAAGCGCCCGTTTCTGCGCCTATTCCTACGCCACAGCCTCCCATAACATCACGCAGCTATCGGGAGGTCGAAATCGCACGTGCAACGACACTGTACGAAACTTATGCTTCGCAGGCAAACAGAAACAACAATATGAAGCTTGCCACAGAAGCGATTGACTATACAATTATAGAAAACAACAATACCTTTTCTTTTAATAATACAGTTGGTCCCCGTACACAGGAGCGTGGCTATAAGGAAGCGACAATTTTTGTCGGCAAAGAAAAGGAGCAGGGTCTTGGCGGCGGTATATGTCAGATTTCATCGACAGTATATATGGCGGCAAAAAAGGCAGGACTTAAAATTTTGGAAAGATATCCTCATTCGATGCCTGTTACATACTGTTCACGCGACGACGAGGCAACAGTTTCGTGGGGCTATCTTGATTTCAGATTTCAAAACAACACCGGCGATGCACTGCGTCTTGAAGCGTCATGCAAGGGTGGCGTCGTAAAGGTTATAATATATAAAATGATAGCACTTGATTAAAACTGTTTTTTCAGTTTGGCAGCTTGCTTTATTCAGGCGAGCTGCCTTTTATATATAAGTTGTCATAAAAAATTCTCCTTATGAATAAACATTAGTAAACAGAGAAAAATAATCATAACGTGTGGAAGGAGAACTTTTGATGACGCAGTACCAGGATAACAACACAGTAACCATAGCAGGTATTTTGGAGGATACCCCCGTATTTAACCACGAGGTTTATAAAGAAAAATTTTACATCTTTACTTTGCGCGTCAAGCGTCTGAGCGAAGCATATGACTACATAAAGGTAATTTTATCAGAGCGCCTTTTTGGCAGCAAATTTGATGTGCGAAAAGGAGATTTTGTCATTGTAAACGGACAGTTTCGTTCATATAACAATTACACAGGCAGCGGCAGTCGCCTTGTACTGAGCGTATTTGCAAAGGATATACGCATCGGGACGGAAGAGGAGCTTGAAAATCCAAATCAGATATACCTTGACGGCTTTGTGTGCAAAGAACCAGTGTATCGCACAACTCCATTCGGGCGCGAAATTGCAGATGTGCTTTTAGCAGTAAACCGCTCCTACAACAAATCCGACTATATCCCATCAATAGCATGGGGACGAAATGCAAAATTTTGCCGTGATATAAGTGTCGGCTCGAGAGTGAGAATATGGGGCAGAATTCAGTCGCGCGACTATCAAAAACGCCTTGACGACGAAACTGTTGTTACTAAAACGGCATATGAAATCTCAATCGGCAAAATGGAGCTCGTTTTAGACGAGGGATAATTTTCTATAACCAACAAAAAAGCGGAGAGTATATCCCCGCTTTTATTTTTTTAATTTTTCTGCTAATTCTTCATCAGGCTCTATATAAATCGTGTTGTAATTCTCATATATAACCATTCCCGGCTTTGCCCCCGACGGCTTTTTCACGTTTTTTATCCGCGTATAATCGACCTCTACCTTTGGCGAGTTTTTCGCCGAGCTGTAAAACGCCGCAAGAGATGCCGCCTCAAGCATTGTCCTGTCAGGAACGTCTTTATCGAGTCCAAGCTTTATAATTGTGTGCGAGCCTGCAAAGTTTTTTGTATGAAACCATATATCCGAGCTGTTTGCAAGCTTTAATGTAACATAATCATTTTGTGTGTTGTTTTTGCCCACATATATATCAAAGCCATCACTGCTTACAAAATGCATCGGCTTTGACGGTTGCTCGTTTTTTCTTTTACGCTCATTGGTGCGCGCATTTACATATCCTTGCGAGCACAGCTCGCTGCGAATTGACGAAATGTCCTCTTCATCTGCGGCAAGCGATATATTCTGCATTACACTTTCAAGATATAAAAGCTCCTCATTTGCTATTTCAAGCTGTTTTTGTGCCTGCTCCAAGGCCACCTTTGCCTTATTGTACTTTTTATAGTATCTTTGTGCATTTTGCTGTGGCGTTATAGACGTGTCAAGCGGAATTATTATATCCTCACACTGCTCGGAGTAAAAATTTTGCACAACCACGCTTTTTTCGCCATCGTTAATACGGTAAAGGTTTGCAGTAATAAGATCTGCATACAGTTTATGACGTTCGCGGTCGCGCGCACCGTCGATTGTTTGCTGCAAGAGCACAAGCTTTTTTGCGCAGCGGTCAATATTGTTTGCCACAAGCTTTGCAAGCGCAGCAGTTTTTTGTTTTTTTCTTTCCTCACTGTCGCGCAGAGCGTAATACGCCTCCACCGCCTCGCTTATCGAGCTGCATTTTTGCACATTTGCCATTTGCTGATACTGCTCTATATTGTGAGCGCAAAAATCAAGCGGTCTTTTGCTTACCTTGTCGTATATTATACAAGGCTCAAAGCGTTCATTTTTAATATCCTCAAACAAAGAAAAAATACTGTCACAAAGCAATTTTTGCATCCCGGGACTAAGCGAGGACACAAGAAAATCCGTTCCTTGAAGTGCCCTATGACACATCTCGCGCGCCGCAAGCGGACTTATCCCCTCAAAGCTTTGCACTATCAGCTTGTCCGCCTTGATTTTCTCATCGGCTGATTCAATAACCCTCACAATATCGGAATACTCACATTCAAGCGGATTTATCTTATCCTGCGGTGGCGGACAAGAGTACATCATGCCCGGAAGAATTTGTCTGACGCTCGAAAGCGTAAAATCTATATGCTTTATACTGTCAAGAATTTTACCTCCGTCATCTGTGAGGATTATATTTGAATGCTTACCCATTATTTCAATTATCAGATGCTTTATCGTAAGGTCGCCAAGCTCTGTATACGATTCTATGCAAAAATCTATGCTTCGCTCAAGCCCTTTCTGGCGCACCGCTATTAGCTTTCCGCCGCAAAGATGCTTTCGAAGAAGCATACAAAACATCGGTGCCGACAACGGATTTTTCTTTGATATCT
Organism: Oscillospiraceae bacterium; assembly: GCA_015068725.1. Taxonomy (GTDB): domain Bacteria; phylum Bacillota; class Clostridia; order UBA1381; family UMGS1253; genus Aphodoplasma. Next base: position 46,408 of record SVKA01000008.1, read on the forward strand.
CGCTAAAATGCGCGCGCGGATTTGACGAACTTGCCGATAAAAGCAGCTTTTTTGTTCCGTTTATGGAGCGAAACGTCATCGTAATTTCATCTTTTTCGGGCTGATATATCTTGTCAACCTTTGAAGACAAAATTTCGGTATTAAACTGTTTTACAAGAGCATGTACTGCTATACCGTCAAGTGCCATGACGCCCCCTCCTTTTTTAGCATAAAATCATGACTACCGGCAAGCCGATAGTCATATAACGCATATTTTTCACAATAAATTACTTTTTAATTATACAATAACAACTCTAATTTGTCAATCTTATGTGTTTTTTATAATACAAACAACATTGATGCCAAAATCCGATATTTTTCTTTTTTCGCCTGTTCGCGCGTCAGAACCTGAACACTACCTTCTTTATCACACAAAACAAGCTTGCTTTTCTTTTCACCGCGCTGCGCAACCAATATAGCCTCGCGGCCCTGCCACATTATTTTTACGGCAAAAATATCTGCGTTTATCTCTTCTATTATCGGCGCTTGTATGTACTCGCTTGCCTCGGTTACAATAAACTTTGGTAAATCAAGCACCGTGTCATGACTTACAAGCGGTATTTTTTGTGAAATAATATATTTTTTACCCTTTTCATACATGCTTTTCGAATCGCCTATAAGATATGCAACTCTTACCCCAAAATACCTGGCAAGTACAACGAGATTTTGTGTGCGTGGTACCGTTATATCATTCTCATAATTTGAGATTACACTTTGTCCAACACCAATAATCTCTCCGATTTCTGCCTGTGTTTTATTATGAATTGTTCTTAAAAATTTTAATCGTTCTCCTAATGTAAGCATTTTTTCGTCCTCCGATTTTTTGTATCATAATAATTTATTATTTTTTCTCGTTTCCGTAAAATATCGTATCAAAATCAATGCTTAATATTTCCTTAATCAAAAGTATCTCATCAGGATATAAATGTCTTTGTCCTACTTCTATTTTAGCAATAGCACTACGAGTAATATCGCATCCTCTTAATTGTAATTTTGCTGCCAATACATCCTGAGTCATTTTTGCATTTTCTCTTGCAAGACGGATATTTCGACCTATTTTTAATTCAATATCTTTATTCATAAAACTCAATCCCTTGCACTTAAATTAGAACAAAAGTCTTGGTTTTATTATAATTCGATACAACACCGATAATGCTCCTATATAGGTGCATTATCGGTTGAAACAAATTCTTTTACCCCAAAATAACTGTTGCAGAGGTGATTTTCGAATAAACACACCTAAAAACAATTAATCCATTTATAATAAATTCATAAAGTTTTTACAAATAAATATGGTAATTAAATAAAATTAGTGTTATACTTATATATAGTTGTAATTTTTATAAGCAGTTTCAGGAGGGAAGCCTATATGGGCATGTTTGAAAAAATATTCGGAACATATTCCGACAGAGAGATAAAACGCATTATACCAATTGCAAAAAAGATTATGGACTATGACGAGCAGTATTCTTCTCTTAGCGATGCGGCTCTTCGCGCAAAAACAGATGAATTCAAAGCTCGCCTTTCAAAAGGTGAAACACTTGATGATATACTGCCCGAGGCATTTGCTGCTGTACGCGAGGCATCGTGGAGAGTGCTTGGCATGAAGCATTTTTATGTGCAGATTCTCGGCGGTATTATACTTCATCAGGGAAGAATTTCCGAAATGAAAACAGGTGAAGGTAAAACTCTGGTATCTACTCTTCCTGCGTATCTTAATGCACTTACGGGCAAGGGTGTGCACATTGTTACGGTCAATGATTATCTTGCAAAGCGCGACAGCGAATGGATGGGCAAGGTATTTAAATTTATGGGACTTAGCGTAGGTCTTATTATACACGATTTAGACTCCGAGCAAAGAAGAGCAGCATACAACGCAGACATCACATACGCAACAAATAACGAGCTTGGCTTTGATTATCTTCGTGATAATATGGTAACGTATAAAGAAGAGCTTGTTGGCCGCGGCCAAAACTATGCCATAATCGACGAGGTTGACTCAATTTTGATTGACGAAGCAAGAACGCCTCTTATAATATCGGGCGCAAGCGGAAAATCTACCGAGCTTTACACTCTTGCAAACACTTTTGCAATAAAGCTTCGAGTAAAATATGTAAAGCAATCCGACGATAAAGAGCTTGACGAGCAAATCGACGCAGATTATATCGTAGATGAAAAAGCAAAAACAGCTACGCTCACTCCCAAGGGTATAAAAAAAGCAGAAGAATTTTTTAATATTGAAAATCTGTCAGACCCTAACAACATGCTTATCAGCCACCATATAAACCAGGCTATCAAGGCTCACGGCGTTATGAAACGCGACCGTGAATATGTTGTAAAAAACGGCGAAGTAATTATCGTTGACGAATTTACGGGCCGTATGATGATGGGAAGACGTTACTCCGACGGACTTCATCAGGCAATCGAAGCAAAAGAACACGTAAAGGTTGAACGCGAGAGTAAAACTCTTGCGACAATTACCTTCCAGAATTTTTTCAGACTTTACACAAAGCTGTCGGGTATGACAGGTACAGCCCTTACAGAAGAACAGGAATTTCAGCAGATTTATAACCTTGATGTTGTGGTTATACCCACAAACAAGGATATGATCAGAAAAGATTTTGACGATGCCGTATATAAAAATACAATTGGCAAATATAACGCTATTGTAGAGCAGGTAATTGCATGTCATAAAAAAGGTCAGCCCGTGCTTGTTGGTACAGTTTCGATTGAGAAATCGGAGCTTATAAGCGCTATGCTTAAAAAGCGCGGCATAAAGCACGAGGTGCTAAATGCCAAATACCATGAAAAAGAAGCCGAAATCATCGCTCAGGCGGGCAAAAAAGGCGCGGTTACGATTGCGACAAATATGGCGGGCCGTGGTACAGATATCATGCTTGGCGGTAATGCCGAGCATATGGCAACACACGAAATGCGCCGTCTCGGTTTTAGCGAGGAGCTTATCGTAGAATCGACAAGCTATTCTGAAACGACAGATGAAGAAATTCTGAATGCAAGACGCACATTTAAAGAGCTTAATTTAAAATACAAAGAGCAGATACGCCCCGAGGCAGAAGAGGTAGCAGAGGCGGGCGGTTTGTTTGTAATAGGTACAGAGCGCCACGAATCACGCCGAGTTGATAATCAGCTTCGCGGACGTTCGGGACGTCAGGGCGATCCCGGCGCATCAAAATTCTTTTTATCGCTTGAAGACGACTTAATGCGTCTTTTCGGCTCGGAAAGAATAAGCATGATGATTGACCGCGTGGGCATCGAGGATGACCAGCCGATAGAAGCAAGACTTTTGTCAGGCGCTATTGAAAATGCTCAAAAGAAGGTCGAGGGACACAACTTTGACATAAGAAAGCACGTGCTCCAGTTTGACGAGGTTATGAACGAGCAGCGCAAGATGATATATTCACAAAGAAGAAAAGTACTTGACGGCGAGGATTTACATTCGACAATCCTTCATATGATGGATGAGGTAATAGACTCTACCGTGGACAATTATACCGCCGCAAGCGCTCCTGATGACTGGGATTTTGAAGGTCTTGGGGCTTTTGCAACATCGATGTTCTTTGCCCCCGAGGATACGTTCAAGCTTTCCTTTGATGAGCTTAATTCCATTACTCGCGAGGATATAACAGAAAAGCTACACGCTCTTGCAGACGCAAGGATGGAGTATCAGAAAGAAATCTTTGGCGATAATATGGCAGAGCTTGAAAGAGTGGTGCTACTGAGAGTTGTTGATACAAAATGGATGGACCATATAGACGATATGGACCAGCTCAAAAACGGCATAGGCTTGAATGCTTACGCGCAGCGCGACCCCGTTGTCGAATACAGACTCGTCGGCTCGGATATGTATGATGAGATGCTTGCCAATATATCGCACGATACTGTGCGCTATGTTCTAGGCGCAGCGCCTGCAAGTGATGCTCTCGAAAGAAAGCAGGTCGCAAACCCGACAAGTGCGAGCCATGGCGGCGATAACAGTATAAAAAAGCAGCCCATCGTAAAAGCCGAAAAAGTCGGAAGAAATGACCCCTGCCCGTGCGGAAGCGGCAAAAAATACAAAAAATGCTGCGGTCTTAATGAAGAATAATTTTCAAAAAAAGGTGTGATAATTCACACCTTTTTTATATGCAAAAATTTATTTTTCTGTTAAAATCTCCGAGATTTTATAAACGTTTCCCGCTCCCATTGTAATTACAATATCACCTTCGCCGATTATACTTTCAAGCTGCAAGGCAATTTCGTCAAACGAGCTTATATATACGGCATTTTGGCCACGCTCCGAAAGTTTTTTTGACAAATCACTTGCATGAATCTTTCCCGTATCTTTTTCACGCGCGGCATAAATGTCTGTTACAATTATTTTATCTGCATCATCAAACGCTTTTGAAAACTCATCAAGCAGTGCTTTCGTGCGCGTATATGTATGCGGCTGAAAAACCACATAAAGCTTTCCTTTACACATACTGCGTGCGGTTTTGAGAGTGCACATAATCTCTGTCGGATGATGCGCATAATCGTCTATAATACACGCTCCGTTATTTTCTCCCTTTTTTTCAAAACGTCTGTGAACAAGCGTAAATTTTTCAAGTCCCGCTGCCGCTTTCTCACCATCAAGTCCAAGTACATACGCACTGGCAAAGCCCGCAAGAGCATTTAAAACGTTGTGCTCGCCTGCGACGCCGAGGCGGACATGTACGATTTTTCCACCATACTCCACATCAAATTCGCCGCACCCATCATTATATTTCAAATTTTTGGGGCAAAATATATTTTTTTCGTCAAAGCCATAGCTTAAAACAGTAGCCTTGACATTTTTTACACATTCCATTGCGTTTTTATCATCACCGCATACGATGACATAACCATTTTCATCGGGAATCTCGGCAAACTGACAAAACGCCTGTTTTATATGTTCAATATCCTTGAAAAAATCAAGATGGTCCTCATCAACATTTGTTATGATTGCAAGCCTTGGAAAAAATTCTAAAAATGAGCAGTGATACTCGCACGCCTCGGTCAAAAAATACTCTGACTCTCCCACACGCATATTGCCGCCTATTACGTCAAGCTCTCCTCCGAGCATAATTGTCGGGTCGCATTCACACTCCAGCAAAACGTGCGAAAGCATTGACGTCGTAGTAGTTTTGCCATGCGTTCCGGCAACACATATGCTGCTTTTGTAATCACGCATAATTGCTCCAAGAAAGATCGAGCGTTCCACGCAGAGTATCCCATTTTGTTTTGCGGCTATGAGTTCTTCATTTTCGGCATTTATCGCCGCCGTATATACAACAAGGTCAGCCCCGTTTACATTTTCGCTGCTGTGTCCTTTATAAATTTTTGCCCCCGCAGCTGTAAGCTGTCTTGTAATATGTGTTTCGTTTATATCCGAACCGCTGATAATATATCCGCGCTTTATGCATATATGAGCAAGTGCGCTCATACTGATTCCGCCTATACCTATAAAATGTATATGTGCCGACTCTTTTATATCAGACATATAAAAATTATTCATTTATAATGTCACTCCCAATTGTGAATTTTTTATATAAAAACATTATATACCAAATAAGGAATAAATAAAACATTTTTTTAATAAATATAGTGATTTTTATACAAGAAATTTTGATTTACACCACTTAAAAAAGCTCTTCACAAGTCATTTTGCCACATTTTTTGTTGTTTTTATGTTAATATTGCACAACATTTAATCTCAAAATAAATAATTTAAGTGATTTTTGTTTAAAAAACATTGAAAAAAGCTTGACTAACTCATTTCTTTATGTGAGAATGTTGATAGGGATTTTTATGCCCTTTGTTGCTGTGTTATGCTTCATATTATGTTTGAGCGATGCCTAATTTGCGGCGCGCAAGAAAGGTGGTGAATGTATCGTGGAAATTACAGATATCAGAGTAAGAAAAATCAACGCAGAAGGAAAAATGAAGGCAGTTGTTTCCGTCACCTTTGATAATGCTATAGTTGTTCATGATATTAAAATCATTGATGGTCAGGAAAAACTATTTATAGCAATGCCCAGTAGAAAGACACCCGATGGTGAGTTCAAGGATATTGCACATCCTATCAATGCTCAGGTTCGTGAGTATCTCGAGAATGCTATACTCGAAAAATACGAATCTGCACTTGCCGAGGAAGCTTCAGCAACAGAATCAGTAGAATAATATAAATACAAGTATTATTAAAAAAACACAAAATAACACAGTAAAAAAGCATATTATAAAGCAGGGTTTTGCATACTTGATGCAAAACCCTGTTTGTTTTTACTTATACAAGCTATCAATGCGTTTTCTTTGGAATAACGCCTGTATTTTTCAAAAACTTTGCCTTTTCAAGCGCAACCAAAAGCACAACCGAAATAACACAGTCAACCGCATGATGAAATACTGTAATGCCAAATACTGTTTCTATAAGATATGTAAGCGATGTACTGTTTGCAAAGCCGCAAATCGGGCCAAACGCATAAACCGAAACAGCCTCTCCAAGCCCGTGCAATACTGCACAAATTACAAACACAAGATATGTGTTAACCTTCTTTTTGAGCATATACGCACCAACAAGCGCAAAAACTATATGACTTGCTGCACGAATTGCCACAATCGGACCGAGTGAAATGAAAAAGCCAACAGTCGAGCCGATAACCGTGCATACAGCCACCCACGGACTAAAAAACATCGCAACAAGTGTAGGCACGTGCGCCGCAAACGTTACACTAAACGGCTGCGGAAACGGAAGCTTGAACGGAAATAGCGGTATAATAAGCGAAAACGCTGTGAGAATACCCGCAATAACAATATTTTTTACATACTGATTTTTTGTAGTTGAAACTGCCATTTTTATTCCTCCCAAAAAATATGTTTACAATATTTTACCGCAGAACACATAAAATTGCAAGTATTTTTGCATATTAAGTCAATTTTTGTCTGTTAATTTTTTCATAATTTCCGCCACATTATGCAATATATAAAAATTTTTTCTTATTTTTTTATTTTTTTGTTGACAAACGCTCATTATCGGTGTATAATATGAAAGTCGACTAAAAAAGACGCAACTTTTTTCTAAGTTAATATGCACCATTAGCTCAGTTGGTAGAGCACCTGACTCTTAATCAGGGTGTCCACGGTTCGAGCCCGTGATGGTGTACCAAACCGGTGAAATCGTTGATTTCATCGGTTTTTTTATAACTAAAAATGGCAATATGCACAGTTGCATATTGCCATTTAATTTTAGCCTTATTATCTTTGTACTCTTGCGCCTTTACCGCCGATAATGTTTTCAACCTCTTTAAGACTTGCCATTGAAGTATCGCCGGGAGTTGTCATAGCAAGTGCACCGTGAGCTATACCATAGTTTACAGCTTCCGATGCCGGTTTGCCACTCATAAGACCATAAATAAGACCTGAAGCAAAGCTGTCGCCACCGCCAACACGATCCATAATCTCAAGGCCCGGAAGCTCGATACCCTTATGAACCTGACCATCTGCATAGCATATTGCGCTCCAGTCATTAATTGTAGCAGTTTTAACAGTTCTTAGTGTTGTAGCAACAACCTTGAAGTTAGGATATGCTTTTGTAGCAGCCTCTATCATCTTATAGTAACCATCAAGATTTAATTCTTTAAGGTTTTCATCGTTACCTTCAACTTCCAAACCAAGACAAGCTGTAAAATCTTCTTCGTTGCCAATCATAACGTCTATGTATTTTGCGATTTCTTTGTTAACCTCCTGTGCCTTAGCCTGACCGCCGATACCTTTCCAGAGTGATGGGCGATAGTTAAGGTCATAAGATACGATTGTGCCGTACTTTTTAGCAGCTTTAACCGCTTCTATAACAACCTGGGCCGCAGTTTCGCTGAGTGCAGCAAAAATACCGCCCGTATGAAGCCAGCGAACACCAAGTGTGCCAAAAATATAATCCCAGTCGATATCGCCCGGTTTTAGCTGAGAAGCAGCTGTGTTACCGCGGTCAGAAACACCGACAGCACCTCTTATACCATAGCCTCTTTCGGTAAAGTTAATACCGTTACGAACAGTTCTGCCGATACCATCATAGCTCATCCATTTGATAAGCGATGTGTCTACACCGCCCTGAAGAATAAAATCTTCCATAAGGTAGCCAAGGTCATTTTCAGCAAAAGCTGTAACAACGGCTGTTTTCATGTTAAAGCAGCGACGAAGACCTCTTGCAACGTTGTACTCTCCGCCACCTTCCCAAGCGCGGAAAGATCTTGCAGTTTTAATTCTGCCCTCACCGGGATCGAGCCTTAGCATTATTTCACCCAGAGAGATTTCGTCAAACATACATTCTTCCTTTGGTCTTAATTTAAGATCCATTTTTCATTCCTCCTGATATATTAAAGTACTTTGTTAAAAAACTGTGTTCTAATACAGAATAACATATTATGTAAAATTTTTCAACCAAAATCGCATTTTTTCTTAGTAAAATCAAAAAATATGTTTTTACCACCAATATCCATCTATAAAATCAACCACTTGACTTTTTCTGCTTGCAAGAGTATAATTTTTAAATAAATCATTAATAAGCCAAGGAGAAAAAGCTATGCATATCAAAGAAAAATTGAACATGGACAAAGAGGCTCTTCTTAAAAACGGAGCTATCACGATAGTCGCTTTTGGCGACAGTGTTACACACGGCGCATTAAATGACACTATTGACTACGAAAATGCGTATTGGAACGTGCTGAAAAGAAAGCTCAACGCCATAAGAGATTATGTGCCCGTAAATGTCATAAACTCAGGAATCGGCGGCGACCGCGCAGGTCTTGCCGTAAACAGAATAGAGCGCGACGTTACTTCGCATCATCCCGATTTGATTATTGTATGTTTCGGACTAAACGATATTAACGTAGAGCTTGAAGATTACATAGAGCCGCTTAAAAAGATTTTCACAGAGTGTAAAAAAAGCGGTGCCGATGTAATTTTTATGACTCCCAATATGCTAAACACCTATGTGGCAGATGACGCTCCAAAGCAGCATCTTGACTATGCCGCCATAACAGCTTCATATCAAAACGAAGGTAAAATGGATAAATATATGTCAGCGGCAACAGATGCGGCAAAAGAAATGGACGTTACGGTTTGCGACTGCTATGGCGAATGGAAAAAGCTTTATAATAATGGTGTTGACACAACAAAGCTTCTTGCAAACCGCATAAACCATCCCACATCAAAGATGCATGAGCTTTTTGCGGATATGCTTTTTGATATAGTTATGGGAAAGAATTTCGAGAAAAAAGATTCTGCAACTACGATGTATGAGGATAAACAATAACGTTATATAAAAAGCCGAAGATTTTTGGGCACACCTTACACCCTCGGCTTTATTTTTTTGCAGACATTATGCCATATGAAAAAGACAAAAAACCATATACCGATTTATGCGTTTTGGATATAATGTAGTTATGATAATAAGGAGGTATGAAAATGATCACATATAATGTAAGAGAATTTACAAAAAGTGAACTTAAAAAGTATCTTGACATATTAAATATAGACGCACATATAACACTTGGACTCTTCGATGACTTTGGCATCGAAATGAAACTTGCCGAGCCATACTTTGATGATGCAATCGCTATATCCATAAAAGATAAAAAAGGCTATATTGCAGGCTCAAATGAAAGAAGTATTCTGATGGGCGTTTATCGTCTTTTTGACGAGTGGGGTGTACGCTTTGTAAGACCGGGCAAGGACGGCACATCATATCCAGACAAGTGCAGTGCACAAGATGTCGAAATTCTTGAAGCTGCATCAAAGCGCCATCGCACAATGTGCATCGAAGGTGCTCTGACAATTAAAAATGTTACCGATATGATAGACTGGATGCCAAAAGTTGGCTTTAACGGGTATTATATTCAGTTTGCAAAGCCGTATGTGTTTTTTGAAAGATGGTTTAACCACAGAGAAAACGAATACAAAAAACACGAAGCCTTTGATGATGGCATAATAGATGAATATTACGACATTATGATTTGCGAGCTTAAAAAGCGCGGACTTCTTATTAATACTATGGGACATGGTTGGACAACCGCTCCGTTCGGAATTGCGGCAGAGGGATGGTATCAAAAAGATTCAGAGTCATTTCCCCAAGAATACAAAGATATATGTGCGCTCGTAAACGGAAAGCGTGATGTATGGGATGGCACACCTATTCAGACGCAGCTTTGTTACAGCAATCCCTACGTTAAAAAGACAATGGCAAACGCTGTTATCGACTATGTTCATACGCATCCTTATGTCGATGTTGTGCATTTCTGGACGGGAGATTACTTTAACAATACCTGTGAATGCCCGGAATGCAGCAAGGGCACCGTCGCAGACCATGTGATAGCAATACTGAACGAAATTACAGACACACTTGTCAAAGAGGGACTTAAAACAAAAATCGCTTTTGCAATTGGGTATAACAGCCTGCACCCCACAAAAATAAACAAAATCAGAAATCTTGAAAATGTGATACTAGATTTTGCTCCGATAACAAGATCGTATAGCCAGTCTTTCCCCAAAGGATTTAATATAAAACAAATACCTCCCTATAAAATAAATAACTTTAAATCGCTAAAATCCGTCGATGAGAATCTTTCATATCTTTACAACTGGCAAAAAGTGTATGGCGGCGACTGCGTCGATTTTGACTATCATCTTATGTGGGATCATATCCTCGATGCAGGTGGTGAGGGTATTTCAAAAATAATCCATCAGGACCTTCAAAACATGGAATCGCTTGGTTTTAACGGATTTATCAGTTGTCAGCTTCAGCGAAACGCATTCCCTACATCCCTTGCAATGACAATTATGGCTAAAACATTGTGGAATTCTGACACAGACTTTGAAAAAACAAGACGAACCCTTTATGCAGCAACCTTTGGAAATGAATGTGTCGATGAATTGTGCAATTATTTTTCTACCCTTTCTGATGCATTTGAGATTGACTCATTAAGAGCACGCAAAGAATATGACCAAAATGCTTTTCGTGCAAATATGGAAAAAGCAGTAGCCCTTATGGAGAGCTTTGGAAATACTATTGAGGCAAACAAAAACAAAGGAAACGATTGTCAAAAAGCATCGTGGAAGTATCTTGAGTATCATCAAAAAGCCTATCTGCTTGTCGGCAAAGGCGCGCTAAAAAAACTTGACCAAAATGAAGAAGAGGGCAAAAAATATATTGATGCGGCAATAGAATATATCCTGAGAAACGAAGATGAAATTCAGCCTGTACTTGACGCAATGTTTTTCAGGCGCATGATACGCTCACGTATCGTTGTTATAAAGCAAGAAGATAAATAATACATAAAAAAAGCCGAGGCTAATATGCCATCGGCTTTTTTGTTAAAACCTGTTCGTTTTCCACTTGCCTGAAATAAGAAAGCACATTCCAATGATAATCGGGACAAATCCTGCAAGCGCATCTCCGTACCAGAAACCAAGACAATCCATATTTAAAGCAAATCCGAGCAGCGCCGCTATTCCTACACGGCTTATTACACCGTCAATAATTGCAACCGCCAGATTAAGCTTAGTATTTCCCGAACCATTAATAAGCGAAAAGCTGATGCTTCGTGTTGCAGAACCGAAGAAATTTAATATAATAGGCCAGATGAGGATTGCCGCAATTGCAAGAACATCTGTATCGCTTGTAAACGCTGCAAAGGTCTGGTTTGGGAACACAAATATTATTAAGGAAAATACAATCGAAATAATAAATCCGCATACTCCTACGGTTTTTAATATTTGCGCTACACGCTCATCCTTTTTTGCGCCAAGGTTTTGTCCCACCATAGCACTGCCGGCGGTTGTAAAAGCTTGCGAAATAACACCGGCTACAACATTAATCTTGTTATAAATACCCGCAAGTGCAGAGAAGATTACTCCGTACATATTAATCCATGCCATCAGTACAATTTTGGACATACTAATCGCCGCAGACTGAATCGCCATCGGAACGCCAAGCGCTACAATTCTCGAAAGAGCCTGCTTTTCTATTGCAAAGCTTTTTAATTTAAAATCAAAGCAAAAGCTCTCTCTGCTTTTGTAAAGATAAATAATTGATACTACAAAACTTACACCTTGTCCTATTACAGTTGCAAGTGCTGCGCCAAAAACTTCCATGTTGTAGTATGCAACAAATATAATGTCAAGCACAATATTTAAAATCGCTGCAATTGCAATAAACACAAACGGTCTTTTGCTATCACCCATGCCACGAAGAATTGCACTTACGATATTATATCCGTAAATGAACACAAGTCCTACAATACACGTAATTGTATAATCCATAGTGTATTTATATGACTCTAAAGGAGTGTTTAGCCACCCAAGCATAGGATCACGTATAATAAAACAAATAACCGATATCAAAACAGAAACGATAAACAAAAATGTAAACATCGTACCTATCGTACGGCGTACTTTGTCAAGACGATTTGCCCCGACATCCTGCGCTATCAAAACCTGTCCTGCTGATGAAAAGCCCATTGCCACAAATGTAAGCAAATGAAGTATATCACCGCCGATAGAAACAGCCGACATGCCCGCTCCACCTATATACTGACCTACAACAATCATATCTACAATATTATAAATCGCCTGAAGTGCATTTGACAAAAAGAGCGGAAAAGCAAACTTTAATAGCAGCTTTGTTACATTTCCTTTTGTCAAATCATTAACCATTGAATTACTCATTTTGTATCGTGCTCCTGTTTTGTATGTTTTAGTTAACATTGGTATTATATCACTTAGCACAATAAATTGCAAATGTTAATTATGATTGAAATAAAAAATAATATCGTCTGCAGTAAAAAAACTGCAGACGACAGCTTCAAGCAAAACGAACGTTGTTGTAGTTACTCAATGTCAATACGTTCAAACTCATGCATATTCGAAAATTCTCTGTAAAACACACTGTTTCCTATCACATGAATATTTACTATATTTCCATCGACAAGCTTTTCTCGCTCACTGCCATCAGGACGAATTCGATATAAATCTCCTTTTTCACTTATATTTGTGTAAAAAATCCATTTTTCATTTGCATTTGCAGACAAGCAAACATCTTGGCAAATGCAGGTTTCGGCATTAGTGTTTAAATCATAACTGAATAGCTTTCCTTCTCTGTTATAATCCGAATAAAGCAGCTTGTTTTCTATTGAAAACAGATTGCATGGATATGCTTGGTTAATAGTAATTACGTCCGTTCCATCTGTTTTCATACCGCGAAGCTTTGGTTCGGTTTCGACATCCGTATAATAAATTCTATCGTCTACTATGCAAAAGTTCTGTACGCATTGAGCTAAGAGTTTTGAGTTTTTTCCATTTAAATCTGTCCTATACAGCGTACCATTAAGGCCAAGATTAAACTGTCCTAAATCTCCCCCATTCAATCCTGTCCTATACAACTCGTCCCAATCATCATCTTCGAAAAGACAAAAGTATATGTGGTCATCATATACAACAAGATGTTCCGCTCTTTTTTGTGTCAATTTCTTTTTGTGTTTACCATCAACAGATATTTTCCATATATTACCGGGGCTACCACTAGTATAATATATGTAGTCGTTATATAAATTCAAATCATAAAAGCAGGAGCCTTTAGCAATAATTTCGACGGTATTCGTTTGAGTGTCTTTTTTGCACAAGGCATTACTATCTCCGTCAAAATAGATATAGCCGTTTTCACATTCGACAAAATACCCACCGTTTTGAATATTTCCAGGAAAAACTGCATTTTTATATGCCGGTTTGGGCTCATTTTGTGCACAGGAAATGCACAAAAACAATATAAGAGCAAAAAACAGTATAAATTTGATTTTTTTAAACATCTTGTCACCTTCCTTGCTCGGCCATATCAATACCAAGGGATAATATCGTCTGCAGTAAAAAAACTGCAGGCTGTAAATTCAAGCAAAACGAACGTAGTTGATTATTTTTTTAGTATCCATTTTATAACTAAAATAATAAGTATTGCCACAAGTACAACAATGAGTAAGCAAGCTATAATTAAAAAAATGCCCAACTGCCTTGACTCTTTGGTGTAA
>SVKA01000033.1 GCA_015068725.1 Oscillospiraceae bacterium
TATGAACGAGTCCGTCCTTGCCGGGAAGGATTTCAACAAATGCACCAAACTGCATTATACGAACAACCTTACCTGTGTATACCTCGCCTACCTCAGGCTCTTTGACAATACCTTCAATGATTTTCTGTGCCTGTGTGCCGCCTGCCTGATTTGGTGAGAATATCAATACGCGACCATCATCTTCTATATCAATCTTTGCACCTGTATCTGCAACAATCTTCTGAATTACTTTACCGCCACTGCCGATAACATCGCGGATTTTTTCAGGGTCGATATGCATTATAATAACCTTTGGAGCATACTCCGAAAGCTCACATCTCGGTTTTGCGATCTCTTTTAGCATAACTTCGTCAAGGATAAAGTAACGTGCATCACGAGTCTTTCTGAGCGCTTCCTTGATTATCTCATAGGTAAGACCATCTGTTTTGATATCCATCTGGATTGCCGTAATACCTTTTTTGCTACCTGCAACCTTAAAGTCCATATCGCCGAAGAAGTCCTCAACACCCTGGATATCTACCATTGTGATGTATCTGTCGCCTTCTGTTACAAGACCGCACGAAATACCTGCAACGGGAGTCTTAATCGGAACACCCGCATCCATAAGTGCAAGTGTGCTTCCGCAGATACTGCCCTGCGATGTTGAACCATTCGAGCTTAATACCTCTGAAACAAGTCTTATTGCGTATGGGAATTCATCCTCTGACGGAATTACAGGCTCAAGTGCACGCTCTGCAAGTGCGCCGTGTCCGATTTCACGTCTGCCCGGTCCACGCGAAGGACGTGTTTCACCTACACTGTATGACGGGAAATTGTAATGGTGCATATAACGCTTTGATTCCTCATCATCAATACCATCAAGCTTTTGTATATCTCCCAAAGGTCCGAGCGTTGCCGCTGTAAGAACCTGTGTCTGACCTCTTGTAAACATACCTGAACCGTGTACGCGCGGCAAAAGTCCAACCTCTGCTGCAAGCGGTCTTATTTCGTCAAGCTTACGTCCGTCAACTCGCTTGCCATCGTCAAGTATCCATCTGCGCACAACATATTTTTGAAGCTTGTAAAGCACTTCGCCGATTTGTTCTTCAATGTCGGGATATTTTTCAACAAGATGTGCTACAACCTCATCTGTTACAACCTTCATACGTTCATCACGTACTGTTTTGTCATCTGTATCAAGAGCCGCTCTTACCTTTTCAATAGCAAACTCTTTTACATCATCATAAAGCTCGGGATTAACAACTATATGCTCATAGTCAAATTTCGGCTTACCAATTTCGGCAACAATGCCGTCAATAAATTCGCAGATTGTGATAATTTCTTCGTGTGCATACTTGATTGCCTCAAACATTGTGTCCTCGTCAACCTCTTTTGCGCCTGCTTCAATCATAACAACCTTTTCTTTTGTACCCGCAACAGTAAGCTGCATAATGCTCTTTTCACGCTGCTCTGCAGTCGGGTTGATAATAAGGTCGCCATCAACCAAACCAACCCATACGCCGCCAATCGGTCCTGCAAACGGAATATCCGAAATGGATATTGCAACAGATGCACCAATCATAGCTGCAATTTCGGGCGGATTGTCCTGTTCAACGCTGAGCACAGTTGTAACGACAGAAACGTCGTTTCTTAAATCAGATGGAAAAAGCGGACGTATCGGTCTGTCGATAACACGCGATGTAAGTATTGCCTTTTCTGTAGGCTTACCTTCACGCTTCATAAAGCTTCCAGGTATCTTACCAACTGCATAAAGTCTTTCCTCAAAGTCTACGCTTAGTGGGAAAAAGTCAATTCCATCACGCGGCTTTGCCGATGCGGTTGCTGTACAAAGCACTGCTGTATCGCCGTAGCGTACAAGACATGAGCCGTTTGCAAGCTGTGCCATTTTTCCTGTTTCGATTACGAGCGGTCTGCCCGCAAGTGTTGTTTCAAACTTTCTAAACATAATTTTTACCTCTTTCCTTTGTATTTTATTTTTGTGTGGCAAAAACCGATGTTTAGCACTTAGATTTATGCTCCAATATGATTTTGAAACGCAAATCTAACTGCTAACCGTCAATTTTATACCACGCAAATGATTATTTTGTATACAATAAATGAGCGGAAGTGGTTTTTCCGCTCATTTATATATAAAACTACTTTCTCAAATTCAACTTGCTTACGATTGCACGATATCTCTCGATATCCTTCTTCATAAGATATGACAAAAGACCACGTCTTTTACCAACCATCTTCAAAAGACCACGTCTTGAGTGATGGTCCTTCTTGTGCACCTTCAAATGCTCTGTAAGCTGATTAATTCTCTCTGTAAGCATTGCAATCTGAACCTCAGGTGAACCTGTGTCAGTTTCGTGCACACGATATGTTTCGATAATTGATGTTTTTACCTCTTTAATCATTTCTTTCACCTCCAACTATTTTTAAACAGCACCATTCTCCCAGAAAAGGCCGGAGAACCAAAATCCGCGAGAAGGTTTCACTTAGATTGTCAAATTAAACTATGACAAAAATTATTTGTCCAAACCAAAACGCTTCTTAAATTTCTCAACACGTCCGCCAGTATCAACAAGTTTCTGCTTACCTGTGAAGAACGGATGACATTTTGAGCAAATTTCGACTTTGATATTCTCTTTTGTAGAAGATGTTTCAATTACTTCTCCGCAAGCACATGTAATCGTAGTCGGCTTATAGTCCGGATGAATTCCTTCTTTCATGTCGCAAGGCTCCTTTCTGTATATTTTATTATGAGCTTTTGCCCATACCTTGATAATTATACCACAAGCTTTTACACTTTGCAAGATAAATTTTTACATTTTTATTTTTTTATTGTGAAACAACAAGGTTCTCCGAAATACTCAAGCGTTAGTTTGTTAGTATTTCGTGAGGTTCTTATTTTTGCGCCATTTATCTTAGCTCTGCGCCAAGATTATTTTTAAGATTTTTTAGTATCTTATCCATAACCTTTGTGATTTCTTCCTCATTAAGAGTTCTGTCATCAGCGCGGAAGGTAGCAGAGTATGCCATACTCTTTTTACCCTGCGGAATCTGCGCTCCCTTATATGCATCAAAGAGCTCAACATTGTCAAGAAGCTTTCCGCCTGCACGCTTAATTATATCCTCTATATCGCCCGAAAGCACACTGTCGTCAACCAAAATTGCGATATCGCGCGAAACTGCAGGATATTTTGGAAGCTTTTTATAGGTCTGTTTATGGTTTGATGCATCAAAAAGCATACTAAAATCAAGCTCTGCAACATAACACTCTGCGTCAATTCCGTAATCCTTTGATATTTTCGGATGAATCTGACCTATATAACCTGCAAGATTTGTGCCAAAATAGATTTCGGCACATCTGCCCGGATGATATGTCGTATTATCCTTTTTAGGTACAAACTTATAATCCTTTGCAGCTACAATGTCAAACAAGCCCTCAACCATACCCTTAATTGTATAAAAGTCAACATCATCGCCATACATACCAAGTGTAACAATCTCGCTTTCCTTTGGAAGAAGCTCGCCATCCTGCGGAATGTATATTTTACCGATTTCAAAAAGCGGTGCATATGCATTTCTCTGCTTGTAGTTTTTCTCTAGTATCTCAAGCATAGACGAAACTGTTGTCGTACGCATGATTGAATTTTCCTCGCCAAGCGGATTTGTGATTGTAACAACGTTTCTAAGCGGTGAATTTTTGTCAATAAAGAGTCTGTCAAATACGTTCGGGTTTGTGAACGAATATGTCATTATTTCGTACATTCCCTGAGATGTCAGTGCCTTTTTAACCAAGTCCTCAAAGCTCTGCTTTGCGTTTTTGCCCCCCGTCGTAACATTTCCTGACATAAGTGTTGACTCGATATTATTATAGCCATAAATTCTTACAATTTCTTCGGCAAGGTCTGCCTGAGATTCAATATCAGCTCTGTAAGTAGGTGCTTTAACTGTCATTTTGTCAGTATCTACTTCAAAATCAAGACGGCGAAGTGTATCAACCATAAACTCTGTACTGATATCAGCACCGAGGAATTTATTGATTTTGTCAGGACATAAATCAAGTGTGCGTCCCTGTGAAAGCTCGCCATGTACGTCGATAACACCGCCGACAACCTCGCCAGCTCCGAGCATTTCTACAAGCTCGCACGCGCGATTTACAGCGTCAAGTGTCATATTTGCATCAAGGCCTTTTTCATACTTTGCACTTGCCTCTGTGCGCATACCAAGCTTTTTGGCAGTAACACGTACCGACGCTCCGTCAAAGTTTGCACTCTCAAAAAGAACTGTTGTTGTATCTTCTTTAACCTCCGAATTGAGCGCTCCCATAACACCTGCAACGGCAACGGCACGCTTTTCATCAGCAATTACAAGCATAGATGAATCAAGAGTGCGCTCTACCTCGTCAAGAGTTGTAATTTTCTCGCCATCATTTGCACGACGTACAATAATGTGCGAGCCGCTTATATCGCGAAGGTCAAATGCGTGCATCGGCTGACCATACTCTAAAAGCAAGTAGTTTGTGATATCTACTATGTTATTTATCGAGCGGATTCCACTTGCCTGAAGGCGTTTTACCATCCATGCAGGCGAAGGTCCGATTTTAACGTTTTTAACCATTCTTGCACAGTAGCGCGGACAATACTCTTTATCCATAACGTCTACCTTTGCAAAGTCGTTAACATCCTCGCTGTTTCCTTCTGCCACGGGCTTTTTTAAGTTGAACGGACGATTAAATGTTACTGCAGTTTCACGCGCAAGACCGATTACACTCTGGCAATCAGGTCTGTTTGATGTGATTTCAAACTCAATAACATTTTCATTAAGTCCAAACACCTCTTTTATATCAATACCAATAGGTGTTTCGGGATTTAAAATCAAAATTCCGTATTCAGGCTCGTATCCCAAATCTTCAACAGTAATACCAAGCTCCTCATGTGAACAGAGCATACCATTTGATACTACGCCACGAAGCTTGCCTTTTTTGATTGTAACTCCGCCTGCAAGCTTTGCACCGTGAAGTGCTACCGGAACAATCTGTCCCACCTTTACATTTGTTGCTCCCGTTACAATCTGGAGCGGCTCGCCGTTGCCCACATCAAGCATACAAACCTGCAGACTGTCAGCATTTTCGTGCTTTGTTATCTCGGTAATTTTGCCCGTAACAACATTTACAAGCTCTGCGCCAAGCGCCTCTACTCCTTCAACCATTGTGCCCGACATAGTAAGCGCATCGGCATACTGTTTTGGCTCTATATCAGAAATATCGGTAAAATCATTAAACCAACTCATTGCTACTTTCATTGTTCACTCTCTCCCTTCTGTAAGCTTTATATTAAAACTGTTTTAGAAATCTCATATCATTATCAAAGAACAGACGCAAATCGTCAATGTCGTAATGACGCATTGCTACACGCTCAAGTCCAAGTCCGAATGCAAATCCGCTATACACCTCGGGGTCAATTCCACAGTTTTTAAGCACTCTCGGATGCACCATACCAGCACCAAGAATTTCAATCCAACCTTCTCCCTTACATACGCTGCAGCCTTCGCCGTTACATACAAAGCACGATACGTCAACCTCGGCACTCGGCTCTGTAAACGGGAAATGATGCGGACGGAAGCGAACCTTTGCCTCTTCGCCATAAAGCGCACGCACAAACACCTCGAGCGTTCCCTTTAAATCGCCCATCGTGATACCCTTATCAACAACAAGGCCCTCAATCTGATGGAAAAGCGGTGAGTGAGTAGCATCAACCGCATCACTTCTGTAAACTCTTCCCGGCGCAATTATTCTTATAGGCGGTTTTGTGTTTTCCATAACACGCACCTGAACAGGTGATGTCTGTGAACGCAAAACAACGTTTTCGTTTATATAAAATGTATCCTGCGAATCACGTGCAGGGTGATTTTTTGGTATATTAAGTGCCTCAAAGTTATAATAATCAAGCTCTACCTCGGGACCTTCTGCGATTGTAAAGCCCATACCAATAAATATGTCCTTAATTCTGTCAAGCACTGCCGACAGTGGATGAAGGCGTCCCACCTGTGGCTTTTTGCCGTGAATTGTTACGTCGATTTCTTCTGCTGCAAGCTTTTCGTCCTGCTGCTTTGCCGAAAGAGCCTCTATTTTATTTTGCAGGCTTTCTTCAATCTGCTCACGCACCTTGTTTGCAAGCGCACCGATTATCGGTCTTTCCTCGGGCGAAAGCGCACCCATACCACGAAGCACACTTGTAAGCTCACCTTTTTTACCAAGATATTTTACCCTGAATTCATCAGCAAGCTTTAAATCAGATATTGTTTCAATTTCTGCCATAGCCTGTGATTTAATGTTTTCAATCTTTTCTTTCATTTTTATATTTTCCTTTCTGTATATATACTAAGCCTTTAATATGCTGATTTGCGTATCACACAAAAAAACGCCACGTCCCCGCAAATCAAAATCAGGGACGAAGCGTAACTCTCCGTGGTACCACCCATATTCCCGCATACGCGGGCACTTTAATGCGTTATAACGACCGCCGCCGGCAACACCTACTTGATAAAAGACCGTTCAATGCGCAACTCCAAAGCGAAATTTCAATCTTATCCGTTTCCGAAAGTGCTTCCAGCCGACGACACTTTCTCTCTTTTTGGGCGTATATAAAATCTACTTAACTTTTTCATCGTCTTTAATATAAGATTTCTTATAGTATATCACTCTATTTGTTAAAATGCAACTGTTTTTCAATTTTTTGTTGAAATTATGTCAATTACCTTCTGCACCGCTGTCATAATACCGATTTTTGCCGACTCGTATGTAAGTCCACCCTGAATATATACCACATATGGCGGCTTTATCGGGGCATCCGCTGAAAGCTCGATGGATGAACCCTGAACAAATGCGCCTGCTGCCATAATTACTTTATCGGCGTATCCCGGCATATCCCACGGCTGCGGCTCTACAAAAGAATCTACGGGCGCACCTTTTTGGATGCCCTGACAAAACGCTATGACAAGCTCTTCTGAGCCAAGCTTTACAGATGTTATAATATCACCCATAGCCTGCGTCGGTTTTGGGCGTACTTCAAACCCGAGCTTATCAAACACTGCACTGCAAAGGCACGCACTCTTAAGCGCCTGCGCCACAATATGGGGTGCCATAAAAAAGCCCTGAAGCATAGCTGCATTTTGTCCAAGCGTCGCGCCACATTCTTTACCTATTCCAACAGATGTAAGTCGATATGCCGCAAGCTCTACATAACTTTTTTTGCCCGCAATATATCCGCCTGTCTTTGCAATTCCGCCGCCCGGATTTTTTATAAGAGAGCCAACAATCAAATCACCTCGTGGCTCGCTTGTTTCAGCAAATTCGCCATAGCAATTATCAACTATACAAATTATATCCTCTCTTATTGAGTGAACAAAGTCTATAATTTCGTTAAGCGCACTTACAGAAAAAGTGTCGCGCCACTCATAACCCTTTGAACGCTGTAATATCACAGCTTTCACACTGTCATCAATCGAAGCCTTTATTCCATCAAAATCAGCTCCGCCTTCTTGCAGCAAGTCAACCTGTTTATACGATACTCCAAAATCAGCAAGCGAGCCATCCCCCTCGCCTCTTATACCAATAACCTCTTCAAGCGTATCATAAGGTTTGCCGGTAACAGCTACCAAAGTATCTCCCGGGCGCAAAACGGCAAAAAGTGCCGTCGAAATTGCGTGCGTACCCGATATAATATTATGGCGAACAAGCGCATCCTCGCAGCCAAAAACCTGAGCATATACGCGGTCAATCGCCTCTCGTCCCATATCATTATAACCGTAACCTGTTGTTGAAACAAAATGAGCCTCGCCTATCATATTATCAGAAAACGCCTTCATAACCCTTGCCTGATTTATAAAAGCATTTCTATCAATCCTGTCAAAGCTTTCGGCACAAGAAACTTCTGCTGCTACAACTGCATCCATTACCCTTTGTGATATTCCAAATTCATTTTGCACGGAAAAATTATCTTTCATCGTTGTCCCAACCTTTTATAAATTATAAATTACACTATGATATATATTACTACAAAAATTTTTATAAGTAAATACTTTTATAATTATTTAAGCTTTGCTACTCAAAGCAAACCATAATTTTTTCTTACAATATTTTGTTTATTGTCTTGACATGGTGTGTATTTTTATGGTATATTATTGGTTGTGATTGTTGCGAAGGCAATAATATATGCACTGATAGGTATCGAAACTGTCATAACAGGGCTGACTCGAAATCCCCTCGGTTACACTGTAACTATACCCTCACAAATGGCTTAACCGTGCGGGTTTAAGCGAGGTTCAAACCTTGTTTTTACACCCTTATCTAGCGGTTTTTCTAGCCATTTCTAACATTTTTCTAACAAAATTTTATAATTTGCTCAGTTTTTTCTCCGTCAAATCGGAGTTCAAACATACAC
>SVKA01000009.1 GCA_015068725.1 Oscillospiraceae bacterium
AAAAAGTCCTGACGTTATCGTAAAAGAAGAGGGACTTGAACAAGTCAATGACACAGATGCTCTTAAAAAGATTGTTGAAGAAGTTTTGGCAAATAATCAAAAATCGGTTGATGATTACAAGGGTGGAAAGACGAATGCTCTCGGCTTTTTGGTTGGACAGACAATGCGTCTTTCAAAGGGCAAGGCAAATCCGCAAACACTCAATGCTCTTTTGAAAGAATATCTTGATAAATAAGTTTTTGTATGATTTATTTGTATGAAAAAGAAGGTATTAAAAAATGCATGATGCAAAAAAAATATTAGATTTGGCAAATGCAATCAAGGATGAGGTTATAAAAGACAGACGTCATCTTCATGAAAATCCCGAGCTTGCTTTTTCGGAGGAAAAAACAAGCTTATATGTGCAAAACAGGCTTAATGAGCTTGGGATTGAGTATGAAACAGGCTATGCAAAAACGGGCGTTGTGGGCATAATTCGTGGCAAAAAAGGCGAAGGACGCACGGTGCTTCTTCGCGCCGATATGGACGCGCTTCCGATGCAGGAGCAAAATGATATACCATGTCGCTCAAAGGTTGACGGATGCATGCATGCATGTGGCCACGATGCGCATACTGCGATGCTCTTGGGTGTAGCTAAAGTATTAAAATCAATGGAAGATGACTTTTGTGGCAATGTAAAGCTAATGTTTCAGCCTGCCGAGGAGGGCGACGGCGGAGCAGAGCCAATGATAAAAGCCGGCATCCTTGATAATCCCAATGTTGACGGTGCGTTTGCGCTTCATGTTGAGCCAACGTATGAGTGTGGAACTGTTGCGATAAAAGGCGGCGCAATTATGGCATCGCCTGACGGTTTTAAAATAACCGTAAAGGGTAAGGGTGGTCATGGTGCGTATCCGCACAATACGATTGACCCAATACTTACTGCGGCAAAGATAATCGAGGGATTGCAGAGCATAAATTCACGCAATATCAATACAACGACTCCGTCGGTTCTTTCTGTGTGCCAGATATCAGGCGGCGAGGCTTATAACGTAATTCCTGATACAGTTACGCTTAGTGGTACTACAAGAGCTTTTGATATGGAAACAAGAAAAGAGCTTTTTGACAGAATAGAAAAGATTTCAAGCGGAATTTGCGCCGCTATGGGAGCAAGCTGTGAGTGTGAGTTTGAATATATGTTTCCGCCTCTTGTAAATGATGATAATATGGCAAAGCTTGTATGTGATGCGGCAAGCGAGATTATCGGAAAAGAAAATGTGCTCGAGCTTAAAACACCTTTTATGGGCGGCGATGACTTTTCATATATTGCAAACGAGGTTGAATCTGCGTATTTTTATCTTGGATGCCGAAATGAAGAGAAAGGCATTATAAATCCCTGGCATAGCAGCAATTTCAACATTGATGAGGATTGCCTCGGTGTTGGAGTCGGCGTTATGGTAAATTGTGCGCTTACATATTTAGAAAGATAAAACGATTACATAAAAAGGTGGGAAGGTAATGACGGACAAATTTGATAAAATATGCATTGTGGCTGTAAATGCAGCATATACACATTCATCTTTGTCCGCAAGATGCCTTTTTAAAGCGCTCGGCGATAATGCGCTTGTTTGCGAATACACGATTAATGATAATATATCAAAAGTGGCTGCGGAATTATATAAACATTCCTGCAGCCTTTATGCTTTTAGCTGCTACATATGGAACATTGAGTTTGTTTTAGACGTGTGCAGAATATTAAAAGCGGCAAATCCGGGGTGCACTATACTTTTGGGTGGACCCGAGGTGAGCTATGACGCCGTATGCGTTATGCAAGAGCACGACTTTGTCGATTGTATAATATGCGGCGAGGGAGAAATAGCACTAAAAGAGTTTGTGTCGGGGAAGGATTATGACAAAATCGGCGGTCTTGTATACAGAAAAGATGCAGATATAATACAAAACGACATACAACCGATTATAAATCTTGATGAATTGCCTTGTCTGTATACAAAAGAGGATGTTACAGGGCTTCAAAATAAAATGGTGTACTATGAAACATCGAGAGGCTGTCCGTACAGATGCAGCTATTGTCTGTCTTCGACATCGCACGGGGTGAGATTTTTCTCACTTGGGCGCGTTTTTGAAGATTTTAAGATGTTTATTGACTGCGGCGTGAAGCTTATAAAGCTCGTTGACAGAACATTTAATATAGACAAAGAGCGCACAAAACAGATTTTGCGTTTTATTTTAGATAATAATAAACAAACCTGTTTTCACTTTGAAATAAGCGCCGATATTATGGATGATGAAATGATTGAGCTTTTAACTGGTGCACCAAAAGGTTTTTTTCAGCTTGAAATAGGTGTTCAGTCGACAAATGAAAAAACGCTTGATGCGATAGATAGAAAAGCAAGTACTGACAAGCTTATAAAAAACATTAAAAGTCTTCAAAAACCTCATAATATGCACATGCATCTTGACCTTATAGCAGGACTTCCATATGAGGATTATGAGTCGTTTAAAAATTCATTTAATGACGTATTTGCCCTTCGTCCTGATATGCTTCAGCTTGGTTTTTTAAAGCTTTTAAAAGGGACCAAAATTCGAAATGAGGCGGCAAAATATGGCTATGTGTTTAATCTAAAGCCACCATATGAGGTAATCTCAAATGATTTCATAAGCTATGATGAGCTTTTGAAGCTAAAGGATGTTTGTGAGATAGTAGAAAAATATTATAACAGCGCATCTTTTGAAAAATCACTTGAAATGGCACTTGGCTTTTTTGATAATGCGTATGATTTCTTTTATGAGTTTGCAAAGTTTTGGAGTAAGAACAGTTACGATAAACGTTCCCAAAGCAAAAAAGCCTTGTATGATATTTTTCTTGAATTTTATAAATCGAATATAGGCGAAAATACGGAGCTATTTTGTGAACTGTTAAAATTTGACTTTATCAAAAATAACAAAAATGCTACTTTGCCCGCGTGGGTAACAACAAGGCCGGGCAAAGCTTTTTATACAAATTGCTATGAGTTTTTAAAAAGCGAAGAGGGAGTAAAATATATACCTCATCTGTCGGGAGCGAAGCTTTGTGATATCATTCGTACAGTTAAGGTAGAAAGGTTTAATTTTGATGTTTTAAATACGTACAAATTTGGTGAATGTGTCATAATATTTGACTATGAAAACAACACTTTTACAAAAATTGAGGAAAAATTTTAAAAAAAGCTTTCATTTATTAGAAATTTGCGGTATAATATATAATGTAGTAAGTTTTTTGCAATTTAAGTTTATATACGGGGTGATATGGATTGTTGTGGGGTTATGAGTGCTCTTTTTACAATTTGAATGTAGATATTTCAATTGTAAGGGGTAAGTCTACGCAAAATCCATCTGTAAGATGTAAAATATCAAAATATAAGTGTATCCAATAGGCTATTACTGTGTATTAGTCTATTATTTTTTTATAAATTCTTGGGAGGTATACATATGTCAACAAAACCAAAGGTTGCTCTTGTAATGGGCAGCGATTCTGATTATGAAAAATTAATACCGTGCATAAAAATGCTCAAAAAGTTTGAAATTGAGCCTGTTGTGCGTGTAATATCGGCGCATCGCACACCTGATGAGGCGGAGCGCTTTGCAAAAAACGCAAAAGCAGAAGGAATTGAGGTTATTTTAGCTGCTGCGGGAAAGGCGGCTCACCTTGGTGGTGTTTTGGCAGCGTTTACCACTCTTCCTGTTATCGGAATACCGATAAAGTCATCAACTATGGACGGACTTGATTCACTGTTGTCAATGGTGCAGATGCCAAAAGGTATACCGGTAGCTACGGTTGCAATTGACGGCGCAGATAATGCAGCTATTTTGGCAGCACAGATACTTGCGCTTAAGTATGAAAATATTGCCTCGATGCTTGATGAGTTTAAAAAGCAAATGGCTGATGAGGTTATGACGAAAAACGAAAGGATTATGCTTGAGGCACAAGCATTATAATATAGAAAAAAACTCAATTTACAACGAAAGGAACGAATAAACAGATGATGAAAAATTGTAAGCATAGCGAACTTGATGTGTTTGATAAGGCGCTCAAGGAAGAATGTGGCGTTTTTGGCGTATACAATAAAGACGGCGAAATGGACGCAGCACAAACGATATATTACGGACTTTATGCTCTTCAGCACAGAGGACAGGAAAGCTGTGGTATTGCCGTAAACGATGATGGAACGATTATATATCATAAGGATTTGGGTACTGTACCCGATGTTTTTAATGAAACGATGCTCTCTCATCTTCAGGGCAATATCGGTGTAGGACATGCACGTTATTCTGCAGGTGGAGAAAACGCACGTGAAAATGCTCAGCCGCTTGTTAGTAAATATAAAAAAGGCTCACTTACAGTAGCTTTTAATGGAAACATTGTAAATGCAGATGAAATTCGTGAGGAGTTTGAAAATACAGGCTCAATATTTCAGACTACAAGTGATGCAGAGCTTATAGCGTTTTTGATTGCACAGGAAAGAATAAGCTGTCACGCTGTTGAAGAGGCTGTGGCGCGCGCAGTAAAGCGTTTGAGAGGAACATTCTGTCTGGTTGTAATGAGTCCAAGAAAGCTCATTGGTGCGCGTGATCGTTGGGGAATAAGACCGCTTTGCCTTGGAGAAACGGAGCATTCATACGTTTTATCTTCTGAAACATGTGCACTTGATGCAGTTGGTGCAACGTTTGTAAAAGACATAGCACCGGGCGAGATTGTATGCATTGACAAAGATGGAGTAAGAAGTGATACATCTGCATGCAGCGGCGAGGCAAACACATGTATCTTTGAATATATCTATTTTGCACGTCCTGACAGCGTAGTTGACGGCGTAAGCGTATATCGTGCGCGTGTACTTGGTGGACGCGAACTTGCAAAAAGTCATCCAGTCGAGGCTGATTTGGTAATACCTGTTCCTGATTCGGGAATTGATGCGGCAATTGGTTATGCAAAAGAGTCGGGTATTCCTTATGGAATCGGACTTGTGAAAAATCGTTATATTGGACGTACATTTATTAAGCCGACACAATCACAACGTGTCCAGGCGGTTAAAATAAAACTTAATGCACTTGCAGATGCGGTAAGAGGTAAAAGAATTGTAATGGTAGATGACTCTATCGTAAGAGGAACAACCTCAAAATATATCGTGCAGATGCTTCGTGAGGCAGGAGCAACAGAGGTTCATATGAGAGTTTGTGCACCGCCGTTTATATATCCGTGTTATTTTGGAACTGATATTCCAAATCAGGATATGCTCATCGCATGCAAATATTCGATCGAAGAAATACGCGAGATTATTGGTGCAGACAGTTTAGGATTTTTAGAGCAAAAATCACTTTGCAAGATGCTTGACGGCAAGAAAGAAAAATTCTGTGATGCTTGCTTTACAGGCAACTATATAATGGATGTTCCGTTTGACGGAAAGAAAATTGAAGTAAAATAATATAACACAAATTAAGTGGGGGATTAATTATGAATGACAGTTACAAGGCGGCAGGCGTTGACGTACATGCCGGATATGAATCAGTAAGACTTATTAAAGAATTTGTGGCAAAGACAGTAACAGATGGCGTTTTGTCGGGAATCGGCGGCTTTGGTGGACTCTTTGAGCTTCCGGAAGGTTATAAAAAGCCGGTTCTTGTTTCGGGTACAGATGGCGTAGGAACAAAGCTTAAGCTTGCTTTTATTTTGGACAAGCATGACACAATAGGACAAGACTGCGTTGCAATGTGTGTAAATGATATCATTTGCTCAGGTGCAAAGCCGTTGTTGTTCCTTGATTATCTTGCAGTTGGCAAGAATTTTCCCGAAAAAGTAGCAAAAATCGTAAGTGGTGTTGCTGATGGATGCGTTATGTCGGATGCTGCACTCGTTGGCGGAGAAACAGCAGAAATGCCCGGATTTTACCCTGTTGATGAGTACGACCTTGCAGGCTTTGCTGTGGGCATAGTTGAAAAGGACGAAATTATCGACGGAAGCAAGCTCTCTGATGGCGATGTGCTTATCGGTATTGCATCTTCGGGCGTTCACTCAAACGGTTTTTCGCTTGTTCGTAAGTTGTTCAACATAACAGGCAAAGAAGAGGATAACGCGCGTCTTAATGAAAAAATCGAGGCTCTTGGTGGCAAAACACTTGGTGAAACACTTTTAACACCTACAAAAATTTATGTAAAGCCTGTATTGGATGTAATAAGTAAATGCAACGTTAAGGCTATTTCGCACGTTACAGGCGGTGGATTTATAGAAAATATTCCGCGTATGCTTTCTGACGGAATGTGCGCGGTTATTACTAAGGGAACATGGGAAATACTACCTATATTTAACATTATGCAAAACCTTGGCGGACTCAGCGAAAGAGAAATGTATAACACCTTTAATATGGGTATCGGTATGGTGCTTGCGGTTGATAAGAGCGAGGCAGAGAGTGTTATAAAAATTCTTGAAAGCCACGGCGAAAAGGCAAGCATAATTGGTAGAGTCGAAAAGGGCGACGAAGAAATTATTTTTGAATAATAAAACTGTTATTTGATAGCAGAAATGGAGATTATCTTATGGTAAAAATAGGTGTGCTTGTTTCGGGCGGAGGCACAAATTTGCAGGCTCTTATTGATGCGCAGAAAAGCGGCATTATAAAAAGCGGCGAGATTGTGTGCGTAGTTTCGAACAAACCTGATGTATATGCACTTGAGCGTGCAAAAAAAGCGAATATAGAAGGCTGTGTGATTAAAAAAAGTGATTATGTTACGCCGGCTGACTTTGATAAGGCAATTGCTGATTATATGCTCTCAAAAGGTGTAGATGTGATAGTTATGGCGGGTTTTCTTGCCATTGTTGGAGAGAATCTTTTGAGTGCATATAAAGACAGAATAATTAACATCCATCCGTCGCTTATACCAAGCTTTTGCGGTGAGGGATTTTATGGACTTAAGGTACATGAAAAAGCGCTTGAATACGGCGTAAAGGTTACGGGTGCAACTGTGCATTTTGTAAATGAAATACCCGACGGCGGAAAAATTATCGCGCAAAAAGCGGTATATATCGAGGAAGGCGACACAGCAGAGATTCTTCAAAAGCGTGTTATGGAGCAGGCTGAATGGATAATACTTCCCGAGGCTGTTGAAATGGTCTGCTGCAAACTGAAAGGAGATAAAAACAATGGTTGATATAAAAAAAGAGCTTTGCGAAAACTCATATCCCGGAAGAGGAATTATAATTGGCAAAAGCTGTGATGAGAAGGTTGTTATTGCATACTTTATTATGGGCAGAAGTGAAAACAGCCGCAACAGAATATTTGAGGTTGATGGCGAAGGAATCAAAACAAAGGCGTTTGATGAGAGTAAAATGGTAGACCCGTCACTTATAATTTATGCGCCTGTGCGTGTTATAGACGGAAAAACTATTGTGACAAACGGTGATCAGACAGATACAGTTTATGATTACATAAAAGAAGGAAAAACTTTTGCGGATGCGCTCAGAACGCGTGAGTTTGAGCCTGATGCGCCAAACTATACGCCCAGAATATCGGGAATAGTTGATGGCTTTGATTACAAGCTTTCTATTTTAAAGAGCGCCGAGGGGGATGGCGCAGCTTGCCGCCGTTATTTTTATGAATACACAAATCCCAAGGCGGGCGAAGGACACTTTATACATACATACAAATGTGATGGAAATCCCATTCCTTCATTTGAAGGTGAGCCAAAAAAAATTGCGCTTGAGGGGAATATTGACGAGTTTACAAACAGCTTGTGGACAAGTCTTAACGAGGACAACAAGGTTTCTTTGTTTGTGCGTTATATTGACGTAAAGAGCGGTAAATATGAAACGAGAATAATCAATAAAAATAACTAATTTGGAGGTAAAGTGCCATGTCAAAAGAACTGGAACTTAAATATGGATGTAACCCAAATCAAAAACCTTCTAAAATTTTTATGAAGGACGGAAGCGATTTGCCGATAGAGATATTAAACGGCAGACCGGGATATATAAATTTTCTTGATGCGTTCAATAGCTGGCAGCTTGTACGTGAGCTTAAAGAGGCTACCGGCCTTTGTGCAGCTGCATCGTTTAAGCACGTAAGTCCTGCCGGTGCGGCAGTATATGCGCCGATGAGCGATGTACTTAAAAAGATTTACTTTGTTGATGATTTAGAGCTTTCACCAATGGCAAATGCGTATGCACGCGCAAGAGGTGCAGACAGAATGTCATCATATGGTGATTTTATAGCACTTTCTGACGAGTGTGACAAAGAAACAGCGCTTCTTATAAAGCGTGAGGTATCAGATGGCGTAATCGCTCCTTCATACAGTGACGAGGCTCTTGAGATCCTTAAAAATAAGCGCAAGGGTACATATAATGTAATAAAAATCGACCCTGATTATGTACCGGCTCCCACTGAGCATAAGGATGTTTTTGGTATTACATTTGAACAGGGAAGAAATAACTTTAAAATTGATAAAGAACTTTTGACTGAAATCGTAACAGAAAATACAAATATTCCTGAAGATGCAAAACGTGATTTGATTATATCACTTATTACACTTAAATATACACAGTCAAACTCTGTTTGCTATGTAAAGGATGGTCAGGCAATCGGTATTGGCGCAGGTCAGCAGAGTCGTGTTCACTGTACACGTCTTGCAGGAAATAAAGCGGATAACTGGTATCTTCGCCAGAATCCAAAGGTGCTCGGCCTCCCGTTCAAGGCTGATATAAGACGCGCAGACAGAGATAATACAATAGATGTATACATTTCGGATGATTATATGGATGTTTTGGCTGACGGCATGTGGGAAAACTTCTTTACCGAAAAGCCCGAAGTATTTACACGAGAAGAAAAGAGAGCGTGGCTTGATACAATGGAGAATGTAGCACTCGGAAGCGATGCATTCTTCCCATTTGGTGATAATATCGAACGTGCAAAACGCTCAGGTGTTAAATACATTGCACAGCCGGGTGGCTCAATTCGTGATGACAATGTTATTGATACCTGCAACAAATATGGTATGGCAATGGCATTTACAAAGATGAGATTGTTCCATCATTAATAGATAATTATGGGGGATATATAAACATGAAAATATTGATAGTTGGCGGCGGCGGACGTGAGCATACAATTGCTTGCAAGCTTTCGGAGTCTCCGCTTGTAGATAAAATATATGCTGCACCGGGTAATGGTGGTATCGCACAGATTGCCGAGTGTGTTCCGATTAGCGCTACAGATATTGACGGGGTTGTAAAATTTGCAACTGAAAACAGTATTGACCTTACGTTTGTAGCACCTGATGATCCGCTTGTACTTGGTATGGTAGATGCACTTGAAGCAAAGGGCTTGAAGGCATTTGGTCCACGAAAAGCAGCTGCAATAATTGAAGGTAGCAAGGTTTTTTCAAAGGAGCTTATGAAAAAATACAATATTCCTACTGCACAGTATGAGGTTTTTTCAGATAGCAGCGCAGCACTTGAATATATAAAGGATAAAAAATGCCCTATCGTAATCAAGGCAGAGGGACTTGCTCTTGGAAAGGGTGTAATAATTGCACAGACTCAAGAAGAAGCAAAAGAAGCTATTCTTTCAATGATGGAAGATAAGCAGTTTGGCGATGCGGGAAATCGTATTGTAATCGAAGAATTTTTGACAGGTCCTGAGGTATCGGTGCTTGCATTTACAGATGGAAAAACGATTAAACCGATGGTTTCGGCACAAGACCACAAGCGTGCATATGATGGGGATAAGGGACTTAATACGGGAGGTATGGGAACATTTTCGCCCAGCCGCATATATACGCCCGAAATTGCTGATGTATGTATGAAGGAGATTTTTATTCCTACAATGGAAGCGATGAACAAAGAGGGAAGAACCTTTAAAGGTGTACTCTATTTTGGTCTTATGCTTACACCGAACGGAATGAAGGTAATTGAGTACAACTGTCGTTTTGGCGACCCCGAAACACAAGTAGTTTTGCCAAGGCTTAAAACTGATTTTGCAAAGATTTTGCTTGCTATTGTTGACAAGCGTCTTGATGAGATTGAAATTGAGTGGTATGATAATGCGGCGGTATGCGTCGTAATGGCATCGGGCGGATATCCGCAAAAATACGAAAAAGGCTATGAAATAACAGGTATTGACGAGGCTTGTAAAGAAGACAATATTACTGTTTTTCACGCAGGCACAGCGCTCAAGGATGGTAAAATCGTAACATCGGGCGGACGCGTTATTGGTGTTACTGCGACGGGTGCAAATCTTGATGCGGCTATAAAAGATGCATATAAGGCTGTTAAGAAAATAAGCTTTAAGGATGCGCATTATCGCACAGATATTGGAATAAAATAATTATATAAAATCTAAAAAAACAGGGCGGTGATATGAGTACACCGCCCATTTTTGTATATACTAATTCTATATAAATGAATTATTTTGCAAAAAAGTTAAAAAAATATTGAAATTTGCTTGACAAACGTTTTATTATGTAGTATACTAAATTTCGTCGTGAAAAACGACATACAAAAAAGTGGTATATGGTAGCTTATGGCGGTGTAGCTCAGTTGGCTAGAGCAAACGGTTCATACCCGTTAGGTCGGTGGTTCAAGTCCACTCGCCGCTACCAATACCATGGCCCATTGGTCAAGCGGTTAAGACGTCGGCCTCTCACGCCGGAATCAAGGGTTCGATTCCCTTATGGGTCACCACTTTAATATGGGAGTTTAGCTCAGCTGGGAGAGCATCTGCCTTACAAGCAGAGGGTCACAGGTTCGAGCCCTGTAACTCCCACCAAAAAAAGACTTGTTAATTGACAAGTCTTTTTTTATTTTGTTTTTTCAATTTTCCATATGTCTTCCAAGAAAGCCTGCCGCTGCATTGACAAGCTTTTCTTCTGCGTCGGTAACTCTGGCATTTTCATCTGAGAAAAATGCAACGCTGCCAATACTGTCGCCTTCGGCAATTATTGGTTGCACAAGCAGCAGATGGTGTTTTTCGTTTCCGTCTACAATCGGAAGGTTTGATGAGCGCGATGTGTTTGCGTTATAAATTGATTTTTCGCTCATAATTTTTTCCAATTCTTCACTGACCTTTTTTTCAAGAAAATCACGTTTTGAAATGCCTGCTACAGCAATAATTGAGTCGCGGTCGGTGATGCAAGCGGGAAGCCCACTTGCTTTTGCCAAAGCCTCGGCGTATTGAACTGCAAATTCTCCAAGCTCGCCTATGGGTGAGTATTTTTTAAATATTACCTCGCCGTCTTTATCGGTAAATATTTCCAGCGGGTCGCCCTCGCGTATTCGCATAGTGCGACGTATTTCTTTTGGAATGACAACTCTGCCTAAATCATCTATTCTTCTTACAATTCCTGTTGCTTTCATAAAAAAACTCCTTTGTGTTTTGATTTACAATAGTATTTTGTGCGAGCTGTGGGATTTTTATGTAAGGGAAATGGTGGTATTTACTTTTTTTAGTTATTGCGATATAATAACAAAAAAAAGGAGATGGGCGTATGAGAATTTTTAATGAAAAAATTTCAAATATACTTGCTGTTAATATTCCCGCAGATGGTCTTTTTCTTGCGATATTAAATAAGGTAAACGGGGATTTTTCAAAAGAGAACATAACCCGGATTATAACCGATTACATTGACAAACATCTTGAAGCAAAGCCCGATATAATTTTATTGAACGTTTGTTATAGAAGAAGTCTTACTCCTTCTGAGGTTTTTGACAGTTATTTGTATGATATAAAAACAGATGAAAATGGTTTGGCACTAAGAGATGAAAATGGCAATACTGTAAAAAAGTCAAGTCCAACTACTGATGATAATATATCAAAATATTTTATGTCGTTTTTTTCGTGCGCCAGAATACTGCTGCAAAATGGGATTGATATATATAAGATACTGACAGAATATATCAAAGAACGTGGCTGCAGAGTATTTTTGTCAGTGCGTATGAATGATGTGCACTATATAGACAATCCTACTATAAATTCAAGCTTTGCGCTAAAAGATAACGGTATACATACAATCGGGGGCAATAGAAAGCTTCTTGATTTTTCACAAATGGCGGTTCGAAATTATTTTTACGAGTACATAAAGGAGCTTCTTGAAAATTATACCTTTGATGGTTTAGAACTCGATTGGCTAAGATGTGTTAATTCTTTGCCGCCAAAGCACTGCTCAGATTTTGATATATTAAATGACTATACAAGAAAAATCCGCAAATTACTTGATTCTTATGATAAAGAGCTTAGTCTGGCAGTTCGCGTTTTGGCCGATGAGCAAGAAAATTTGGATAACGGTATTGATGTATGCTCTTGGATTGGCGATGGCAACGCTGATATTGTTACAATAGAAAACTTTTTTATTCCTACCAATTTTGAAATGCCGATTTCACAGTGGCGCGATAATATTAAGAAGAGAAATCCAAACAATAATGATTATCATCTTCTGTGTGGTTCTGACTGGGCGGTTTCTTGCGTAAAACAGTATAATATTGCTATGACACCTGCGCTTGTAAGAGGCTTTGCGAATGAGTGTCTTTATAATGGTGCAGATGGAATATATTTATTCAATTTTTTTGAAGAAGACGATACAAGTTCTTTTGAACTTGTAACTGACAGTTGCGGCAAGGCGTATTTGAAAAATTGCTTTTTAGAACGCATGAAAGCTGCAAAAAAGCCTCGCGAGCTGCCAAGAAGATATGTTCATATAGGCTTTTCAAACACAAGATATCCAATCACTCTTGAGTCAAACGCTTCTTACGAATTTGTTTATCAGGCAAAAGGTCAGTTTGACAAGTGTAAAATTGTTGTCGGGTGTGATGGTGATAATGATTTTGATGTGCTTATCAATGGTGTATGCATAAAAGATGATTTGCAAAAAGAAGAAATTTTTGAAGGATTTGAATATGTTCCTAGTGCTAAAATCTGCAAAGAAAACATTTTTATATATGCTGTTTCGCAGGCGGCTCCGTGTGTAAAATCTGCATTATTACCGCTGACTTGTGATGAAAAAGCTAAGATAGCAATTAAAAATAAATCTGCGCAAACAATAAACATTTTATGGCTTGAGCTTGAATTTGAATGAAATAAGTATATATGCCATATTTTTTGACAATACTCCTTTTTGAATATACATAAAGGAGTATTTTAATATGAGAAAAATTGTAATTTCACTTCTGTTCGGGCTTGTTTTTTCAATGGCGCTTATGGCTTATGCCGACAGCACACGAAAAGGAATTGCTGAGTCGCTTGTTCGTTTGCACGTTGTTGCAAATTCTGATGATGTATATGACCAACAGATAAAGCTTATTGTGCGTGATGCGCTGATAGATGAGTTTGGTCCCGTTTTAGATGGCGCCGCAAACCAAAAACAAGCAGAGCAGATAATAACAGATAATTTGAAAAATATAGAGAAAGTAGCACAAACAACACTTGAAAAGCATGGTTTTAAATACAGTGCAAAAGCTTTATATGAAAAGACACACTTTCCGACAAAAAAATACGCAAACATTATGCTTCCGCCGGGTGAATACGATGCGCTCAGAATAGTGCTTGGCGAAGGCAAGGGGCAAAACTGGTGGTGTGTTATGTATCCACCGCTATGTTTTGAAGGCTCTGTTTTAGGCGTTATAGATGAAGCAAAGGCAAATATGCTTAAACAAAATATCGGCGAGAGTGGATATGAGATTATAACACAAAAAGATACAGTGCCGGTAAACTTTAAATTTAAAATTTTAGAGATTTTTGATAAGGTTTGCAAATAAAAAATGAGAACATTATGTTCTCATTTTTTTGTTAACGTTTAAATTTTAATATAAGCTTTTCAACCCAGCCCTTTTTAAATTTAAGAGAAATATATCCTACTATGGAAATAAAAATACCGCCGATTGCATCTACAATCAAATCCTTCATGGTATCGGAAAGAGCGTCGTGTCCTACGAGCATATCTCCCGATTCGAGCGCAAACTTTTGCATATTTGTATCAAGCAAAGCGTCGCAAAAGAATTCGTAAAACTCCCATACAACGCCGAGCGTCAGAGCGAAACAAAAAGTAAAAACTGCCACAAATACAGGACTGAGGTTTACGGGGATACGTTCTGATTTATTTAAAAAGCTGATAAAAGAAAAACCCAAAGAACCGAGCATAGCACCGCTGAAGGTGTGCAAAATGGTATCCCAATATGGTACAGAGTAGTAAAAATTTCTTACTTCGCCTAAAAATATCGCACAGTATAAAAACAGTGTGTATACTATGAGCATGTTTGATGGAATTATCAAATTCAATTTTTTGTTTAGTATACTTGGCAAAAGCATCGCAAATACACCAAACACGCACTGTGAAAGTATCAGTACGTAATCGCCTTTTATGCGCTGATAAGGCATATTAACATCTGCGGTGGCAGGAGAAAGCGTCGTTTCAATTACTACATATATTATTGATGCAAGAAGCGAAATCATCACAAACCACCATATAAAATTTTGTGCTTTTGTTTGCCTTTGGCCTGATTTGGAGTTGGTCATATTTTTTTTCATAGTTTTTCTCCGTTTGGGTTAAAATCTTTCTTCAATAAACTTCTGCGTAAGAGTGATACATGTTTCTATATCGGTTTTGCTTACCATTTCGCATGGGGAATGTATATAACGCGTAGGAACTGAAAGAGTGGCTGTTTTAACGCCGCCGCGCGACATATGAATTGCACCCGCATCTGTTCCGCCGCGAGTAAGCACCTCGAGCTGATATGGAAGGTTATTATCCTTTGCAAGACGCTTTAATAAATTTACCACATAGCCTGACGAAATACTTCTTGAGTCCTTTATCTTTATCGCTGCGCCACCGCCAAGTGTAACTGCCATAGGAGCAGTGCCGGGCATATCGCCTGTATCCGTAACATCGATTGCAAGTGCGATATCGGGGTTGATACTGTAAGCGCCTGTAGCTGCGCCGCGAAGGCCAAGCTCTTCTTGCGATGTAAAGACTGCATACACGTCATTATCTGTGTTTTGTGCTCTTTTAAGGGCTTTTATAAGTATATAACAACCGACTCTGTCATCAAGAGCTTTTGACACTACCGCATCGCCGCGCTCGAAAAACTCTCCGACAAAACCTGCCACATCGCCGATATTAACAAGCTTTTCTGCCTCTTCATCACTTTTGGCACCAATATCAATATACATATCGTCAAAGCTTATTTTTTCAATATCTTTTGCCATATCATAAAAAACAACTCCGGCAATTCCATTTAAAAATTTTACACGCTGAGAAAGCGCATAAAGAGGGCGTACGCCGCCGATGTTATGAAAACGTATAAGACCGCTTTTTTCAATGTATGTTACAATTATGCCTATTTCGTCGGCGTGTGCGGCAAGCATTACTTTTTTGCCTGCGCCTTTTTTGTGTGCAATAAGATTTCCAAGTGCATCTGTTGTTATTTCATCTACATATGCACGTATCTCGTTTTTGATGATATCGTGAACACTGCTTTCGTTTCCCGATGGGGCAATAGCTGTGCACAGCTTTTTTAAAAACTCCATTTATATCAACTCCTTTGTGTTTGTGATAAATAATCTTGCAACTTCCTTTGCTGCTTCGTAATCATATTTTGATATGGTAGAAACGGGGGAATGAAGATATCTGCACGGAACGGATACTGCACACGTTTTTACGCCTCCGAGCGAGCTTTGAATAGCACGCGCATCATTTCCTCCCATTGTTGTACGTTTGTATTGTATCTTTATATTGTTTTTTTCTGATAATGAGTAAAGCTTTTTTGTAAGCTCTATATCAGAATATGAGCCACGGTCGAGTACAGAGAATGCCGCTCCGTTATGCGGCGTAGTAACCAACAAATGCTCAGGCGCACCGCTTACATCGCCGCACGTTGTTGCCTCAATAATGAGCGCTGCGTCGGCTCCTATGCGGTTTGCACAAACATAGGCACCACGGCAACCGACCTCTTCTTGCACGGTAAAGCAAAAATATGTGTCATATACACATTCATTTTTTATAAGCTCTGCAAGTATTGCGCAGCCACATCTGTCATCAAGCGCTTTTGCTTTATAAAATCCATTACCAAGCTCGGTAAATTCTGTGTCAAATGCCGCATAATCACCAAGCGCTACAACATTTAGTGCGTCGGCTTTATTCTTTGCACCGATGTCTATATAAAGGCTTTTTTCTGTTACTGCGTTTTCGCGCTCGGCCTTTGTTTGAAGATGAATAGCTTTAAGTGCTATGACGCCCGGGATGTTGTTTTTGCCTACACACACTCGCTTTCCAACGAGCACGCGCGCGTCAATTCCGCCGACGAACTGAAATTTTAAAAATCCCGCATCTGTAACAGATGTTATGATAAGACCAACCTCGTCCATATGTGCGGCTAAAATAACCTTTTTACTATGATCAGAGCCTTTTTTTAAAGCAATCATATTGCCCATAATATCAATGGTAATCTCATCTGCGTATGGTTTTATATTATCAAGAATAATCTGGCGAATTTGCGCTTCATCACCGCTGACGCCGTGCGTTTCGCATAATTTTTTAAGAAACATTTACAGGTCTCCTTTTGTAAATTCATCAAAGATGTGTTATTTCGAGCATTGAAAAATCTTTATTAAGCGAGCAGATAAATTCATACGCAATTTCACCTGCGTTTTTTACCGCTTCGATTTGCAACACTTCGGTAGGTGTATGCATATACTTCAAAGGAAGCGACAATACAGCTGTTGCAACGCCTGTACGGCTTATTTGTACGCTCCAGGCGTTTGTACCCGTGCTTCCGCCATCGACCTCTTCTCGCGCATCAATACCTTCTTTTTGTGCAATTGCTTTTATAAGCTTTGCAAGGGGAGTACATACATTTGGGCCAAGTGAATACGAAAGGCTTCCGTTTGCTTCAAAAGCACAATCGCTGTTATCGGGCGTCTTTGCGTGTGTAACATCAATTACCAATGCAGCATCGGGCATAATCGTATATGCTGCGCATTTTGCACCCGCAAGATTTGTTTCTTCAAACGTGGAAATCACGAAATATACATCTACATCAAGCTCAGCGTCAGAAAGCTTTTGCGCTGCATACAAAAGAGAAACAACGCTTGCTCTGTCATCAAAGCTTTTACCCGTTATTTGTCCATTCAAAAGCGAAGTCGCTTTTTGTGCAAACGATACGGATGTGCCTGGCTCGACAAGTTCGCTTGCACGCTCAAAATCAAGACCAATATCTATTGCAAGCTCATCAATCTTTAAAGTTTTTTTGTTTTCTTCGTCAGTTTGAAGGTGCGGTGGCTTTATGCCTATAACACCTAAAAGCTTTTCTTTTCCGTGAACGATTACTTCACTGGCAGGAAGAATTCTTTCGTCAATTCCGCCTACGTTTGTAAACTTTAAAAAGCCTTTTTCATCGACCTTTGTAACCATAAGTCCTATCTCGTCCATATGTGCATCAAGCATAATCTTTTTGGCGTTCGGATTTTTGCTTTTTTTGTGTGCAATTACACTTCCAAGAGCATCAATCGTAACCTCGTCAACGCATGGTTTAAATAACTCACAAATTTTATTTGCAATATCACTTTCAAAGCCCGAAATGCCATGAAGATTACTTAAACTGATTATTGTGTTTTCGATTGCTTGTATATCCATCAAATAAACCTCGTTTTTGTATATTTTCCAAATTAAAGATTATTTACCAATTCCTTAAACAAATTTCCGCGTACTGCAAAGTTTTTGAACATATCAAAGCTTGCACATGCAGGGGACAGCAAAACAATATCGCCATTTGTTGCCGCCTTATATGAAAGCTTTACCGCTTCTTCAAGGCTATCGCACATAACAACATCAAAAAGCCCTGCATCATTTGCTGCTTTTTTGATTTTTGGAGCGGTTACGCCGATTAAAAACAACTTTTTAACGTGCTTTTCAAGCACAGGTCCAAAATCATCAAATGGAATGTGCTTGTCATAGCCGCCTGCTATTAATATAACTTTTTTGTCGAACGAACGAAGGCCTGCCGTTGTACGCGTAGGGCTTGATGCAATTGAGTCGTTGTAGTATCTTACGCCGTCAAGCTCGCGAACAAGCTCGATTCTGTGCTCAACGCCGCCAAAGCTTCGCGCGATATGTCGTATAGTATCAACTGAAACTATATCTGTAAGCGCAGCTATTGCAGCCATATAATTTTCTATATTGTGTACGCCCGGGATTTTGATTTCGTCTGCACGCATAATTTCGTCGCAGCCGTGATATACTACTCCGTCCTTTAAGTATACACAATTTTCACCCTCGGCCTTGCGTGAGAAAAACACAACATCAGATACAGCCTCGTTTTCAAAAGAATGTGTAATATCGTTGTCAAAGTTTAAAACAAGCTTATCATTAGCCTTTTGATGCATAAATATGTTCTTTTTTGCATCGACATATTCGTCCATATCCTTGTGCATATCAAGATGATTGGGCGAGAGGTTTGTTACAACCGCAATATCGGGGCTTTGTTTCATTGTATGAAGCTGAAAACTGCTAAGCTCAAGAACAACAAAATCGTTTTCTTTTATATTTTCAAGCTCACCGATAAGCGGGTTTCCGATGTTGCCGCCAAGCCATACGGTATAGCCTTGTTTTTCAAGCATTTTTGCTATAAGTGTTGTAGTGGTAGTTTTTCCGTCGCTTCCTGTAACGGCGATTTTTTTGGCATCGCAAACTTCAAAAAAGACCTCCATTTCAGAGGTTACAACGCTGCCGCGCTTTCTGGCTTCTGCAAGCTCGGGAATATCAAATCTCATACCGGGTGTTTTGAATATAATATCTGCATCTATGTTATCAAGATAATTATCGCCCAGATTATAGCTTATGTTATACGGTGAAAGACGTTCGATTTCATTTGTTAAATCATCCTTTTTGCGCTTATCACATGCGGTTACAATTGCTCCGTTTTTTGCCAGAAACTCAATAAGGGGCAAATTGCTTACACCTATACCGAGCACTGTAATTTTCTTATTTTTTATTTTTTGTTTAAATTTTTCAAGCTTTAAAGACACAAGTTATCCCTCCAATAAAAAACTGTTAAATCAAAAAATACACTTCATATAATATTATGTGCCAAACAGGTGAAAAAGTCAACAGTTTGCGCAAATTTATAAGGAAAAACAAGGAAAAAGCTTATAATATAAAAAAGGCTCCATTTCCTACAAAATGAAGCCTTTTAACAAGGTAAAAATCAAAACAATACAGGCTGAATTTGCTTTCCGTCAAGCGCACCGATAAGTGTATCACATATCAAATCCATATGAGCCACGAGTGATTTTGTTTTTTTGTAAGGATCGTCCTGGCCAAACGGTACCATATATACATTTTTGCTGTTTAAAAGTGTCATTATGTTTTTACCGCTTGCACCAAGCCCATCGTTTGTTGATACCGCCACAATAAGAGGACGCTCATTTCGAAGGTGCGCCTTTGCAGCCATAGTAGGCGCGGTGTCTGTTATGCCGCCCGCAAGCTTTCCCAAGGTGTTGCCGGTGCAAGGAGCGATTATAAGTGCATCAAGAAGCTTTTTTGGCCCTATTGGCTCGGCATCCTTGATTGTATGTATAATTTTATTTTGGCAAATGTTTTCTATTTGATTTATAAAATCCGTGCTTGTTCCGAAGCGGGTATCCGTTGTATATGCAACACTGCTCATAATCGGCACGATATTTGCGCCTGTATTTTTCAGATTTTCAAGCTCTGCAACAACCTTTTTGAAGGTGCAAAAAGAGCCGGTCATTGCAAAGCCGATATTTTTGTTTATCAAATCCATATTTACACCTCCAATTCATCACATATATTCAGAATGGTTTGTTTTATTATATCGCCAGCGGTTATAGGTGCTGTTCGTCCCGGAAGAGACAGCGCCCAGATTGTGCTTATTCCAAATTTGCTTGCGGCGTTAAAATCTACTCCGCCCGGCTTTGAGGCAAGGTCGATTATAAGCGTATCATGACACATATTTTCAAGCACATCCTCTGTTATAATTTTGTGGGGCACAGTATTAAAGATTATATCATAATCCTTTACTATATCCGAAAGCTCGTTTATGTGGGCTTTTTTGTAACCATACGCATCAATCCATGCAAAAGCTTCGTTTTTTCGTGCGCACGCACAAACCTTTGCTCCAATACCATTGAGCGCGTGGCACAAAAGCTTTCCAATTCTGCCAAAGCCGACAACAAGGCAGTTGCACGACGAAAGAGCGATTGCAGTTTCTGACAATGCGATTGAAAGGCCGCCTTCGGCTGTTAATGCGGCGTTTAAGACGGTAAAATCCTCTCTTAAAAAGTAATCAACATAATAAATGCCATGAATGTCAAGTAAAGTTTTTAGTGAATCATCAATTTTTCCACCGATAAGTATTTGGTTTGATGTCATTTGCTCAATTACCTCTCTGATTTTGATTTTTTTATCAAAAAAAGGTGCGTTTATAGCTTCTGTTTCTGACAAAGCCGGCAGAGGTAAAACGACTATGTCCGTATTTTTTAATGTATTGCCAAGACAGTCGGAAGGCTTGATTTTTAAGTGTTGTGTATCGGGCATAAAGCCGTACACATTAACCCCGTAACCGTCCTCGCAAAGAGTGTTTGCAAGGCGTATTTGACGCATATCGCCACCAATTATTGCAAAGCTTCTTTTGTTTGAGCTTATATTGTTCATATTAATCTCCATTCTGCCTTTATTTAATTTTGTTACAAAAAAGATTTGTGTTCATTCACATTTTATGTGTTGCGGTATTTATATGTGCATGCGCCAAAGGAATAATTTTTGTGCCCGGTCAATATTATTTATATACAAATATAAGATGTGCGGGTGATATCTTGAAAGAAGTAAAAAATACATTTTTAATAGCCGGAACATTCATAGCAACAGTAATAGGGGCGGGCTTTGCATCGGGGCAGGAAATACTTTCGTATTTTGTTGTGTATGGAAAAAAGAGTATCTATGGTCTTATGATAGTATGCGTTTTATTTATTTTGTGCGCTTTATGTGTGATGCTACGCACATATAAAGACGATATAAATGGTTTTGATGAATATATGTCTGTTGTATCGGGCACAAAGAGTCGTATATTCATAAAAGCGTGCATAATGCTTTTTATGTTTGCGTCATTTTGTTCAATGACAGCAGGGAACGGAGAGTTGTTTTTTGAAAATTTCAAATGTGAACGTTTTGTTGGTGCGTTTGTTATGATGCTTGTTTGCTTTGTTATTTTTTTGTTTGATTTAAAGGGAATTCTTACTGTAAATGCCGTTCTTGCACCAATTATGACAATTTCGCTTTTTGTGCTCGGCTTATGCACATTTACATTTCGTGACCAAACGGTTTTTGCAAACGGAGTTTTTGTGCGTCTTTGTGAAAATTATGTTGTTTCAGCGCTTATTTATGCTTCTTATAATCTTCTTACGGTAATTGTTATACTTTCTGAAATGAGGCCGCTTATAATCAAAAAAAGTGTTTGTTATGCTGCATCAACAATAGGTGGCAGTGCGCTTTTTGTAATAGCTTTGTCAATGTGGGCGGCAATAAAGCTCTATTATGGCAAAATAGCTTTGTCGGATATACCTTTTCTCACAATTGTATCAAGGGGAGGCGAAGGGGTAAAAATGTTTTACAGTATTATACTGTGCTTTTCAATGCTTACCACAGCAATATCGTGTGGATATGGAGTTATAGAGTGGCTTGTATCGACATTAAAAATAAAAAAGCTTGCAGCTATTATGATTTTAATAGCCGCAAGCTATCCCGTTCTTTTATTGGGTTTTACAGGTATAGTGCGAAATGTATATTCAATATTCGGATATCTCGGACTTGTAATGATTGTATACATATTAGCCGATGGAGTGCGTATGATGAACGGAAAATAATTTTTATTTATTAAAAAAGTTCTTTTTCTTGCACAATTTTGCAAGGGGAACGCCCAATACATAGCACACTGCAAGCTCGCCAACGCCTACTGTAATCATGCAATACCAGACAGCCATAGACGAATCTGTTAGAAAAAGCGGCAGGTAACTTCCAACGATAACTGCGTTAAAAAGGACAGTAGAAATTGGTGCAAGATAAATATGCTTTGTAAAAAAGTCTCGCAGAAAATATGTCGTACATGCGGCAAGAAGAGTTGCGCCCGTGCCAAACACAAGGTCAAAAAAGTTTGCGCCGAACGGCGTGAAAATGTTCGCAAGAAAGCAGCCTATTGTCACCCCGAATACAGCAGAGGGAGAGAACAGACAAAGAAGCATAAGTGCCTCTGATATGCGAAATTGTATCGGTCCATAGCTTATTGCTGAAATTCCCGGTAAAAGAGAGCAAGCGCAGTAGAGCGCAGCTATCAAAGAGGCGTAAGCCAAATTTTTGATTTTATCG
This sequence comes from Oscillospiraceae bacterium, assembly GCA_015068725.1. GTDB lineage: Bacteria > Bacillota > Clostridia > UBA1381 > UMGS1253 > Aphodoplasma. The sequence goes on from SVKA01000009.1 coordinate 22,387, forward strand.
TTTGTTTTTTTGTTCATGTATATGCCTAATCCTTTCATAATGCTTGTTTTCAGGTTGCCTGACAAAGAAATTATATAAAAAAAACACATTTCAGTCAAGAAAAAAATGAAATAGCAGATTTTTTAAGATTATTTTATGTTTTTTCAAATTATGTGTTGCATAAAAAATTTCTGTGTAGTATAATGTAGTTGTAAAAAATTTGTTTTTTTAAAAAATATATACAAAGGAGATTGTAAAAAATGGATAAGGAAACAGTACTTCAAAAAATTCAAAACGTCGGACTTGTTGCTGTTGTAAGAGCAACATCAGGTGAGCAGGCAAAGAAAATTACTGATGCATGTATCGCAGGCGGCGTTGCTGCAATCGAGATGACTTTTACAGTTCCGCAGGCTGACAAAGTAATCGCAGAGGTTGCAAATACATATTCACCCGACGAGATTATTCTTGGTGCAGGAACAGTGCTTGATGCTCCCACAGCAAGACTTGCTATACTCAGTGGAGCACAGTACATCGTAAGCCCGTATTTTGACCTTGAAACAGCAAAGCTTTGTAATCGTTACCGTGTACCTTATATGCCCGGTATCATGACAATCAAAGAGGCTGTTGAAGCAATGGAAGCAGGTGCGGATATACTAAAGCTTTTCCCGGGCGAAGTTGCAGGTGCAAAGATGATAAAGGCTATTCATGGTCCTATTCCGTATGCTAAAATTATGCCTACAGGCGGTGTTAATGTTGACAATGTAGGCGAATGGATCAAAGCAGGTGCTGTTGCCGTTGGTGCAGGAAGCTGCCTCACAGGCGGAGCAAAGACAGGCGATTATGACAGCATTACAAAGATTGGTCGTCAGTTTATAGAGAATATCAAGGCTGCAAGAGCAAAATAAGCTTTTGCAGGACATACCTTGATTAAAACTGATTAGTTATTACAAAACGAAAGGATAAAATTTATCATGAAAAAGATTATTACTTTTGGAGAAATTATGGTGCGTTTGCAGACGCCTGGTTATAAGCGTTTTAAGCAGGCTCAGACTCTTGAGATGACATTCGGCGGCGGCGAAGCAAACGTTGCGGTATCACTTGCAGGCTATGGTATGCATGCAAGCTTTGTAACAAAGCTTCCCTCAAATGCAGTCGCTGATGCATGTGTTGCTGAGTTTAAGAAATATGATGTTGATACAACTAACATTGTTCGTGGCGGCGACAGAATTGGCGTTTACTATGTAGAGAAGGGTGCTTCACAGAGAGCGTCAACTGTTCTTTACGACAGAGCAAATTCTGCTATCGCAACAGCAAGTAGCTCTGATTTTGACTGGGCTAAGATTTTTGAAGGTGCTGACTGGTTCCACTTTACAGGAATTACACCGGCTCTTTCAGATGAGTGTGCAGCTATCACACTTGAGGCTTGTAAGGCTGCAAAGGCTGCGGGCGTACAGGTAAGCTGCGACCTTAACTTCAGAAAGAAGCTTTGGACAAGTGAAAAAGCAGGTCAGGTTATGAGCGGTCTTATGGAGTATGTTGATGTACTTATTGCTAACGAAGAAGATGCTGAAAAGGTATTCGGAATTAAGGCATCAGGTACAGACATCACATCGGGACAGATTTCTGATGAAGGATATCAGGATGTTGCAAAACAGCTTGTTGCAAAGTTTGGCGTTAAGAAGGTAGCAATCACACTTCGTGAGAGTATCTCGGCATCAATTAATAACTGGGCAGCTATGCTTTATGATGGCAAAGATTTCTATAAATCAAAGAAATATACAATAAATATCGTTGACCGTGTAGGTGGTGGCGACAGCTTTGGCGGCGGTCTTATCTATGCACTTTTGTCAGATTATTCAATGCAGGATACAATCGAGTTTGCTGTTGCAGCATCATGTCTCAAGCACACAATTGAGGGCGACTTCAACCTTATGAGTGTAGATGAAGTTAAGGCTCTTGCAGGCGGCGACGGTTCGGGCAGAGTTCAAAGATAACATAAATCTTTATAAAAACCTAAAAAGCGACATAAAAAATGTCGCTTTTTTCTTTATCTATAAAAATTCTTTAATAAAATATTAATATCAAATAAAAGTCTTGAATTGTATCAAAAAAAAGCATATAATAATAGTGTATAATTAAAATTGGGGATTTTGTGCAAAAAGGAGAAAAACAATGCTTGAAAAGGAAAAGCTTGTAAAATCAGAAAGTATATTTGAAGGACGAGTTATCAGGGTAAAGCTTGACACAGTAGAGGTTGTGCAAAACGGTAATATCACAACGCGCGAGCTTGTAGAACATCCGGGTGGCGTGGCGATTGTTGCAATTAATGACGAGGGCAAAATCTGTCTTGTAAGACAGTATCGTCGTCCGTTTGATGAAATAATGCTCGAAATTCCCGCGGGCAAGCTTGAATGGGGCGAGGACCACCGCGAATGCGGTATACGCGAGCTTAGAGAGGAAACGGGTTACAGCGCAAAAGAGTTTGTTTATCTTGGAGAATTTTATGTAACACCTGGTTTTTGTAATGAGAAAATTCATATCTATCTCGCGACGGAACTTGTTTTGGGAGAAAAGGACCTTGATGAAAACGAGTTTACAGAATCGTGCGAGTACACATTTGATGAGCTTGTGGATATGATTATGAATAACGAAATCAAGGATGCAAAAACGGTTATTGGCATTATGAAGGCGCGTGAGTATCTTAACAGAAAAAACAAATAAAATTTTATAGATATTTTTTAGGAGGGGCTTTTCACATGAGTGAGAAAAACAAAGTAGAGGTCAAAATCAGGGGGAGATTTTACACTATTACAGCAAATGAGCCGGAGGAGTATATATACAAAATATGCACCTACGTTGACAAAAAAATGAACGAAATAACCCAGATGAATTCACGACTGAGCACGGAGATGGCATCTGTATTAACAGCTATCAATGTTGCTGATGATTTTTACAAGGTGCAATCTTCGGAGGACAATCTCAGAAAACAGATACTAAAATATGACGAAGAGGCTGACGGATATGAGAGAAGAATAAAAGAGCTTGAAAATCAGCTTGCTGAAAAGGATGAGCAGCTCAAAACTTTTCTTGAGCAGTTTTAATATTTTATCGGCTAAGAGGTAGATTATGACACGAAAAACTAATGCGACCGAGCTTTTATCGCCAGCGGGCAATTTCGAGGCTCTCATAGCAGCCGTACAAAATGGTGCTGACGCAGTATACCTTGGCGGAACTGCGTTTTCTGCGCGTGCAGGTGCGGGTAATTTTGATGATAATTCGCTTATAGAAGCCGTTAAATATTGTCATGTGCGCGGCGTAAAGGTGTTTGTTACGCTTAATACGCTTATAAAACAAACCGAGTTTGAAAAAGCGGCAGAGTTTGCGCATTTTTTGCACGAATCGGGCGTCGATGGGATAATAGTTCAGGATGCAGGGCTTGCTGCATATATATTAGCGTGCGTTCCCGATATCAGACTCCACGGCTCTACACAAATGACCGTTCACAACATAGAGGGTGCAAAAAAGCTTGAGAAGCTCGGATTTAAACGTGTTGTGCTTGCACGTGAGCTTAGCCTTGAACAAATACGTCAAATCAGGAAGAATACAAACATAGAGCTTGAAATTTTTGTGCACGGAGCGATATGCTGTTCATATTCGGGACAATGCCTTTTCAGTTCATTCCTTGGTGGACGCAGCGGAAATCGTGGCAGATGCGCTCAGCCGTGCAGACTTTTTTACGAACTGCAAAAAGATGACAGAGTTTTGAAAAAAGGGTATCTTTTAAGTCCAAAGGATATGTGCCTTTTGGCTTATATGGATGAAATAAAAAAGCTCGGAATAGAATCGCTCAAAATCGAAGGTCGCTTAAAGCGTCCCGAATATGTGGCAACCGTAACGAAAATTTACAGAAAATATCTTGACAATCCAAAAAAGCCACTTAAAGAGGATACGGATGAGCTTTTAAATGCTTTTAACAGAAGCGGTTTTACAGATGCGTATTTTACGGGCAATACGGGCGGGAATATGATGAGTTTTAATTCGCCGTCAAACATATCGGAGGAAATTTTTAATCCTTATATAAAAAAGACATTTTCAGCGGGGGCGAATTTTAGAAAAACAGACGTCAGTGCATACTGCACAATCAAATGTGGCGAAAAAATCAGTATGACGCTTTGTGATAGTGATGATAATGCGGTAACGGCGTACGGTGATGTGGCAGAAAAAGCCGACAACACACCGCTTTCTTATGAAAGAGTATATGCTCAGCTTTCAAAATTCGGTTCTGTTCCGTTTAATCTTACAAGCCTTATGATTGATATGGATGAAGACATTAACCTTCCTATAAGTGAAATTAACGCCCTTCGAAGAAATGCGTGTGATATGCTTATAAAAGTAAGGGAAAATGCCCATAGAGATACTGCCCGTGCGTGCTCGTACGGAGTCATTATAGGAAAAACAGATGAGAACTACTCTCTTTCGGCAGAGGTTTTTACCTATGAGCAGGCAAAGGAGCTGTTAAAGCATGATATAGATATACTTTATGCACCGCGTCATGTTATAGAAAAGCTTGCAGATTATAAAGGCAAAACAAAGCTTGTGACAAAGCTTGAGGCAATCACAAACAACGAAGATGCATATAAAAACATACCTACAAATACGGTTATGTGTTCATCGCTTGGATCCGGGCATATACTTTCTGACAAATATGATGTGTTTGGTGATTACAGACTTAATATATATAATGAGTCAAGCATAGCATTTTATCTTTCAAACGGTTTTAAAGGCGTAACGTTATCGCCCGAGCTTTCCATAAAGGATATTTGCTCGCTTTCAGAAAGAGCAAGAAGCGCATGCGGCGTGCTTGTATATGGACACATTCCGCTTATGACTATGAAAAATTGCGTTATAAAGTCGTGTACGGGTAAATGTCAAAAGGGTAGTGAAGGATTTTATCTTGCGGACAGAAAAAAGGAGCATTTTCCTGTTGTATGCCAAAGTGATTCGTGCACAAATCTTTTGTTAAATCCAAAGCCGACATATATGGCAGACAAGCTTGATGACCTTATAAAAATCGGTATAAAAAGTTTTCATTTGATGTTTACGGTAGAAAAACCTGACGAATGTGCACGTATATGTAATGAATATATACGTGCAATGCGTGGCGAAAAAGTAGAAAACAGTATGGGAGAAAATAATTTTACACGCGCACATTTTTATCGCGGTGTGCTTTAATGCAAAGAAAGGCTATGGATATTTTTATGAGCAAATGGGATAAAATAATTATAGCGGCAATTTTTTGTGTGTGCATACTTTCGATTGTCTTTATCAATGTGTTTGCATATTCGGATAAGGCTGATAAAGTTATTATCGAAGTTGACGGGCACGAATATGCGCAGTACAGACTAAACGAAATAAGCTCATCTAAAACCATAGAAATTGACAACAAATACGGCTATAATAAAATAGAAATATTTCCCGACGGAGCGTGTGTAACAGACGCCGATTGCAGGGACAAACTTGATGTTTTGTCGGGTAAAATCACCCGAACGGGAGAATATATAGTCTGCCTTCCGCACAGACTTGTAATAAGACTTGAGGGAGGTGGCACATATGCAGATGCAGTGGCGTACTAAAAGGCTTGTTTTATCATCAATTTTAATAGCGCTTGGCATAGGGCTTCAGATTGCAGAAAGTATGTTTTTTATCCCCATAAACATCCCGGGGGGCAAGCTTGGCCTTGCAAATATTGTAACTGTTGTAATTCTTTATCTATTTGATGCCAAAACCGCCTTTGTTTGTGCAGTTTTGCGCTCGTTTTTAGGCAGCATATTATACGGTGGAGTAACAAGTGCGGTTTATAGCGTGTCGGGTGCGGTGTTTGCGTGGCTTATGATGGCTATATCAAAGCGTATGTCAAATGGTAATCTCACGCAAATCGGCGTAAGTGTAATAGGCGCCTTTTCTCACAATGCGGCGCAGGTTTTTGTGGCATCTGTTGTACTTTCAAACGTATGGATTTTTACATATTTGCCAATACTTGGAGTAGCGTCTTGTATAACGGGCGTATTTACGGGTTATGGTGCGCGTTATGCAGTAAAGTATCTTGAAAAAACAGGCTTGTGCAGAAAATAGATAAACAAGTACATGGGGGAAAAAGATGAAAAAAATTGTTCTTGCATCAGCATCACCAAGAAGGCGCGAACTGCTTGAGCAGTCGGGCTTTGAATTTGATATTATAGTAAGTGATGCAGATGAAAATATAAACGTTTGTGACGCTGCGCTTATGGTTCGCGAGCTTGCGCTTTTAAAAGCGGGCGACGTTGCAAAAAAGGTTGAAAAAAACCGTCTTGTAATCGGTGCTGACACGGTTGTATGCATAGATGGTGAAGTGCTTGGCAAGCCAAAGGATGAAAGCGATGCCGAGAGGATGCTTAGTCTGCTTTCGGCAAGGGAGCATCAGGTGTATACAGGTGTGTGCATTATCGATTCCGGTACGGGCAAAGCAGTTTGCAAAAGTGAGTGCACGGACATAGTTTTTAAAGAGCTTACAAACGAGCAGATACAAGAGTATATTGCTACAGGTGAGCCTATGGATAAAGCAGGAGCGTATGCAATCCAGGGCGGTGCACAAGATTTCGTCCAATGCATTGACGGAAGCTTTGATAATGTTGTAGGACTTCCGGTTGAGCTTGTAAAAGAAATCATAGAAACCGAGTTTTCTGATTAAAATAGAAATAAAAACGACTAAAAAAGACAGACAAAATAAAAAGGAGAATAAACATCATGGCATTTTTTGTAAAAGACATCGGTATTGACCTTGGAACAGCCAATACCTTGGTACACGTCAGAGGTAAGGGAATAGTTGTAAGAGAGCCGTCAGTTGTAGCGATTGATAAAACAACAAACAAGGTTTTGGCGGTTGGAAACAATGCGAAGGATATGATTGGCAGAACGCCGGGCAACATTGTTGCAATACGTCCTATGAAGGATGGCGTCATTGCTAATTTTGACATAACACAGTCAATGCTTAAAAACTTTATAAAAGCGGTAAATTCATCAGGCTCAATAGTAAAACCGAGAGTTGTCGTATGTGTTCCGTCGGGAATTACAGAGGTAGAGAAAAGAGCGGTTGAAGAGGCCGTAATATCTTCGGGCGCGCGCGAGGCATATCTTATGGAAGAGCCGATGGCGGCAGCGATTGGCGCAGGACTACCTGTTGGAGAGCCGACGGGCAGTATGGTTGTCGATATTGGTGGCGGAACGAGCGAGGTTGCAGTGATTTCGCTTGGTGGTATCGTTACAAGCAAGTCGGTACGCGTAGCGGGCGATGCACTCGACGGTGCGATTGTTGCGTATATTAAAAAAGAATACAATCTTATGATAGGCGACAGAACAGGTGAGCAGATTAAGCTTACTATCGGCTCGGCATATCCTGCGGAAACAGAAAAAGAGATGGATGTTCGCGGACGCGACCTTATGACAGGCCTTCCGAAAAATATAAGAATAACACAAGAAGAAATTCGTCAGGCACTCTGTGAGCCAATTTTGGCTATTATAGATGCGATAAAGCTTACACTTGAAAAGACACCGCCCGAGCTTTCGAGCGATGTTATGGATAGAGGTATCACGATTACGGGTGGCGGTGCGCTTATTGAAGGACTTGACAAGCTTATTGAGCAGGAAACGGGAATACCTGTATCGATAGCCGAGTCACCGCTTGATTGTGTAGCGCTTGGAACAGGTAAGGTTTTAGAAGAACTTGAAATGCTTAAAAGGGTGCTTGTCAATTCCAGATAGTAATGTATTATTGTGAGGTTTGAAGGTAATATGGATTTTTTTGAAAAACATAAAAGACTTTCGGTTGTTATTATTTCAGTGTTGGTGGTCATATTTTTGATGATTGCTTCGGCACTTGCAAAGGATAAGTCTTTTATAGCCAAAAATGTATTTAATACGCTTGTTACACCCGTTCAGGAATGTGTAACTACTGTAACGCACGGCGTTGGAGGCTTTTTTGAATTTATATCTGAAATGAAGGACTATAAAGCTGAAAATACAAGACTTGCCAAACAAAACGCCGAGCTTGAAAGAAAGTACAGAGGTGCGCAGGATTATAAAGCGGAAAACGAAAGACTGCTTGGACTACTTGATATAAAAAACAATGAATTTGCACCAATGAATACCACCGGAGCAAAGATTGTAGGCTGGGGCAGCGATAACTGGTTTAATTATTATACGATTGACAAAGGCTCGCTTGACGGAATAACAAAAAACAGTATGGTTGTTACAGACGAGGGGCTTGTCGGCAAGGTTAATGAGGTAGGTCTTAACTGGTCAATCGTAATAACCATTATAGATGCATCATCCTCGGTAGGTGCGCGTGTTGTGCGAACGGGTGATGTAGCATTGGTTGTGGGTGATAATGCCTACGAAAAAAATGGACTTTGCAAGATGACTTTTATTAATAAAGAATCACAAATCGTAGTGGGAGATATCGTTGAAACATCGGGCCTTGGGGGCGTATACGCACAGGGTATTGCAATCGGGCGAGTGCGCGATATTGTCGACGACTCTACGGGTGTAACAAGGCATGCGATTATAGAGCCACTTGTCGATTTAAGAAGCGTACACCACGTTCTTGTTGTGCTTGACAGTACGCAGAACAATGGAGTTAATGAGTAATTTTTTGTCAAAGCGCTCAAGGGGGAAACGATGAAAATTTTGCGGCTTTTAATATTTACCTTTATAATATTTCTTGTGCAGACGACTACACTAAAATATTTTTCAGTAGCCGGCATTATATCAAATCTTATGCTCGTAATGCCGCTGTGCTTTGCTCTTTTAAAGACAGAATTTGTGTGGGCGGTTATATACGGCTTGTTATGCGGAATACTGCTCGACTGCGCCTCCGGGACAGTTTTTGGGCTGCACGCACTTTTATGCACGCTTTCTGCGGCGCTATGCAGCTTTATAAACAAGCTTTATTTTAAAGGAACCTACCTTGTGAGCATGTTGTTTGTGTTTGTTTTTGGTTTGCTCTATGAGGTGCTTTATTATGCGGCGACCTTTGCGCCGTATTACAACGCTTCAATGTTTAATGTGTTATCATCTTTGCTGATTGCAGCAATTTATAATGCGGCTTTGGCACCTTTGATATTTTTTGTAATGAAACGCATTTATCCGATTGAAGAGGATTGATTATATGTGCGTTTAAACTAAGGCGGTGATGCTTTGCAAGGCTTTAACAGTAAAAAAACAGATACGACGCGGCTTAAGGTTTATGCCGCCTTTATTGGTGTAATAGTTTGCATTATTGTATGCAGACTGTTTTGGATGCAGATTGTAATGGGAAATACATATGCCGAGCGTGCAGAGCAAAAACAAATGCGCTCAGTTGCCGTGAAAGCACCGCGTGGCGAGATTGTAGACAGATATGGAAAGCCGTTTGTAATAAACAAAACGGGATATTCTATTCAAATTCAAAAAACAAATCTTAAAAATGATGAATTTAACGAAATGCTTTTGAAGATATACAAGACTATTTCAGAGCATGGTGAAGGGGTTTTTGAAACTCTTCCGATAGAAGGTTTTCCTTTAAGATACACTTTCGCAGATGAGTATGAAGATGAGGATGTTTCAAAAGCACAAAATGCTGAAAAAAAGTGGAAAAAATCGCTTGATTATAACGAAAATATTACGGCAGAAGAAGCTTTTTTGAAGCTTAGAAATCGTTACACAATAGATGAGTCTTATACTGATGAAGATGCACTTAAAATTGTAGCATTGCGTTATGAAATGGAGATGCGCTTATTTTCTGTAAGCACGCCTTTTACAGTAGCGTCGGACGTTGATATGGAGCTTGTAACAAAGTTTAAAGAAAAGCAATCAGAGTATCCTTGTATCAATGTTATCACGGAGTATGTGCGCGAATATGCGCAGGGAAATATTGCATCGCATTTGCTTGGACGTATTGGTAAAATGTCGGCAGAGGAGTATGCCGAATTAAAAACTCAGGGCTATAAAATGAATGACGAGATTGGCAAGCAGGGTATAGAAAAAGAGTTTGAAACGTATTTAAAGGGCACTGACGGATATACAAGTCTTATCCAGACGCCAAACGGCTTTGAAGTACAGCCCGAGTCGGGCAAAGAGGCTGTGCCCGGCAATTATGTTGTACTTACGATAGATTCGAGTCTCCAAAAAACTCTTGAACGTGCACTGTCAAGAACAATTTATGATATACGAAGCCGCGGGGGCGAGCCATCGGCAAAATCAGGCGGTGATGCGTACTGTGGCGCTGCAGTCGTGATGAATCCGCAAAATGGCGAAATACTTGCGATGGCTTCCTGGCCAACGTTTAATCTTGCAACATTTAATGAAGATTATAAAAACCTTTTAAATGATAAAAACAAGCCTATGTGGAACAGAGCCATAAGCGGAACGTATCCACCGGGCTCGACGTTTAAAATGCTTACATCGATTGCCGCTCTTGAAACGGGCATAATAACACCGCAAACGATAATAAATGACGAAGGTGTTTATAAACACTATACGGATTATCAGCCAAAATGCTGGATATGGACAAAAACAAGACAGACTCACGGCGAGCAAAACGTATCTCAGGCACTTGCAAATTCGTGTAACTATTTCTATTATGAGGTAGGACGTCAGATGGGCATAGAAACGCTCAATGAGTATGCAAAAATGTTTGGCTTTGGACAAAAAACGGGGATAGAGCTTTCCGCAGAGGAGGAAAAAGGACGTATTGCAGGACCTGAGGACAGAGAAAAATATAAAATGGGGCAATGGCGCGGTGGTGATACGCTTCAGGCGTCAATCGGTCAGTCGGAAAATCTGTTCACGCCACTTCAAATAGCCAATTATGTATCTACACTTATAAATGGTGGCACACGTTACAGACCACATCTTGTAAAGACAATTCGTTCGCCGATAGATGGCAGCATAGTTTATGAAACTCAGTCCGAGATTTTGGGGCAGGTAAGTATGAAACGTGAAAATTTGCATGCGGTGCTTGAGGGAATGCTTGGTGTTACCGAAAATGGTACAGCAAGCTCTGCATTCAAGGAATATCCAATAAAAGTGGGCGGCAAAACCGGTTCAGCACAGGTTGCGACAGGCTCTGACAACGGAGTGTTTGTAGGCTTTGCACCATACGACAATCCACAGATTGCGGTTGCGGTTGTGGTTGAACACGGAAACAGCGGCGGCGATGTTGTGCCGATAGTAAAAGCAGTGTTTGATGAATATTTTAATAACTATGCAGATGTGCAAAGTGATATAAAAAATCTGACAGGGCAGCTTTTGCCCTGATAAAACGAAGGGAGTTTTTGGTTTGTCTACAAATGAAATAATAAGGCTTAAAGGAATCAAGGATGGCGTTATGGTAATTGTCGGCGAGGGTGAATTTGACGACATTTTAACGCAGACAACGGAAAAAATAGGTGAGGTAACTGACTTTTTTACAGAAGACGGTGGAAAAGTAGTTTTTAGCGGAGCAAACATCGATTCTGTAAACAAAATAAAGCTTGAACAAGAGATTTGCAGTCTTTTGTCCGATAAGGTTGAAATTATATACGAAGAAAGCGAAGATTCGTATTATGAAAAAATGATACCACCGGCAGAAAGAAGCAAATTTCATTACGGAACACTAAGAAGCGGCCAAACGATAAAATCGCTTGGAAATCTTGTCGTTGTGGGCGATGTAAATCCTGGTGCAGAGCTTATTGCGGTTGGTAATATTGTAGTTATGGGCGTTTTGCGCGGAACAGTTCATGCAGGCTGCGATGGCGACAGAGAAGCGACGGTATCAGCGGCGAGAATGTCTCCTACACAGATACGCATTGCCGATATTATTACAAGACCGCCCGATGGCGAGGTAGCAACGGAGTGGCTTCCGGAAATTGCATATATTCACGAAGGAAACATATACATTGACGGCTACTTATCAAAAAAAATCCAATAAAATTGTAGACTTGAAAAAAATCATGTGTTATACTAATATTAGTTGTGAAATTTATTGATATTTTTACATAGGAGGAAAGTTTTATTATGGGTGAAGTTATAGTTATTACATCCGGTAAAGGCGGCGTTGGCAAGACAACAACAACTGCCAACATCGGCGCGGGACTTGCGCTTAAAAACAAGAGTGTCGTAATGATTGATGCCGATATCGGACTTAGAAATCTTGATGTTGTAATGGGTCTTGAAAACAGAATTGTGTATGACCTTGTAGATGTTGTCGAGGGGCGTTGCCGCACAAAGCAGGCACTTATCAAGGACAAGCGTTATGATGGCTTGTGCATCATTCCTGCTGCTCAGACAAGAGATAAAAACGCCGTTACTCCCGAGCAGATGAAAAAGCTCACAGAGGAGCTAAAAGAAGAGTTTGATTATGTGCTAATTGACTGTCCTGCGGGCATTGAGCAAGGCTTTAAAAACGCCGTTGCAGGCGCAGACAAAGCTTTGGTTGTAACAACACCCGAGGTTTCTGCGGTGCGTGATGCCGACAGAATTATCGGTCTTTTAGAGGCAAACGAGATAAAGGATCCGCAGCTTATTATTAACAGAATTAGACCGCAAATGATTAAAAAAGGTGATATGATGAATGTTGATGATATCATTGACATTCTTGCGGTAGGTCTTATAGGTATTGTGCCCGATGATGAAAATATTATCATAACAACAAACAGAGGTGAGCCTGCAGTTGCTGACGAAAGATCAAAGGCAGGTCAGGCATATCGCAATATTACAGCTCGTATAACAGGCGAAAAGGTTCCGATTATGGAGCTTGAAGCTCCGGGCTTTTTGTCAAAGGTAAAAAAATTTTTTGGAGTTAAAGCCGATTAACAGATAAGGAGGAGCTAAAAATGGACTTTTTCGGTTTGTTTAAAAACAGAAAAAAAGGTTCCGGAAGCGCTGCAAAAGAAAGATTGCAATTTGTTTTAGTGCATGACAGAGCAGGTGTATCACCGGAGCTTCTTGATAGACTTAAAGAAGAGCTTATGCAAGTAATTTCAAAGTACATAGAAATTGACCAAAATGAGTTTGATGTGCAGGTTACACGCACAAAGAGTGAAGATGGCGAAAGAATTGTTCCTGCGCTTGTAGCTAATATTCCGATTAGTAAGATGAAGGACCCATCACAAGTGGATTCTTCAAAGGAAGAAAAGCCACAAGAAGATAAAAACGAAGAACCAAAAGCAGAAGACGCTAAAACAGAGGATGACAAAAAAGACGAATAATGACAGTAACGAAAGGGGATAGCGATTGATATGAATATAGCACTAATTGCTCATGATAAGAAAAAGGAACTGATGGTTGAATTTTGTATTGCGTATAAGGGAATACTTGGCAAACACAACTTGTATGCAACGGGAACAACGGGAAGTCTTGTTATCGAAGCAACGGGATTGCCTATACACAGATTTTTATCAGGTCCCCAGGGCGGAGACCAGCAAATAGGCGCACGAATTGCATACAACGAGATAGATTTGGTTCTCTTTTTTAGAGACCCACTCACTGCTCAGCCACATGAACCCGATGTATCGGCACTATTCAGACTTTGTGATGTGCACAATATTCCGCTTGCAACAAATGTTGCTACTGCGGAGGTATTGATACACGGTATTGAGCGAGGCGACTTTGCATGGCGTGATATTGTTAATCCAAAAAATAATGGCTAATAGCAGATTTTACATTTTAAGATAAATATTAAGCGGTATGAATAATCATGCCGCTTAATATTTTGTATTAGCTTTTTCTTTTTTCTGTTTATCGTTTAAAAATTCATAAAAATCTTTAATCTGACGTTTGTATTCTTCCGTAAGATTGGAAATATCAAGATAGTTGTCAGAGTTATATTCTTGTCGATTTTCGTTAAGATTTGTGCTTTTACTGTTGCTAAAGCCGAGCAAATAGTCGGATGAAACCTTAAAAAATTTGCATATTTCCAAAAGCTTTATATAATCCGGCACTCTTTTACCGGCTTCCCAATAGCATATACACGGCCTTGTTACATGGAACAAATTAGCAAGCTCCTGTTGGGTGTATCCGCTTTCATCGCGAAGCTGTTTAAAACGCGCGGCAAATATTTGATTGCAATCTTCGGCCATAGTAATCATCTCCCAAATATATAATAACACATTAACATTATAGCATTTACGTATTGTTAACGCAATAGAATCTTTTAGGGAATTTTGTCGAATTTAAAGGATATAATGAAAAAAATAAGTAATTTAAAGAAAAAAACTTAAAATGATTGATTTTTCCTGTGGTTTAATATATAATATTATGGTAGTGAGAAAGTAGAAGGAGTGGAGAAATGTCAGCAGTAGTGGATTTTATTCAAAACACCTTATCAGTTGAGTGGGCAACGCTAATAATTGCAATGCTTCCGGTAGTTGAACTCAGGGGGGCAATACCATTTGGAATTGCCATGGGGCTCAGTTGGCCGGTGGCACTTATGCTTGGAATTATAGGGAATATGATACCTGTTCCTTTTATAATATGGCTTATAAGACCTTTTTTAAATTTCCTGCGTAAAAGAAAATGCTTTGCGTGGTTTGTAAGATGGCAGGATGAAAAAATGCAAAAACATTCAAAAAAAGTAATGCGTTACAGCTTTTGGGGTTTGTTTTTCTTTGTCGGTGTGCCGCTTCCGGGAACAGGGGCGTGGACCGGTGCGATGGTTGCTGACTTTTTGAAAATGAAAATGTCAAGCTCACTTATTTCGATCTGCGGCGGAGTTTTGTGTGCCGCAGTGCTTGTTACAATTGCGTCGCTTGGGGTTGTGAGCGGACTTGAGTGGCTGTTATAATATCAGAAAATACATACAGATATAAACTAAAGGAGAGATACAAATGAGTAAGAGATTATTTACATCTGAGTCTGTTACAGAGGGACATCCGGATAAAATCAGCGATTTGATATCGGATGCGATTTTAGATGATATTTTATCAAAGGATAAAAACGCCCGTGTTGCGTGTGAGGTTACCGTTACAACGGGACTTGTTGTAGTTGTGGGAGAGATTAGTACAACTGCAGATTTTGACGTACAAACGATTGTGCGCGAAACAGTACGCGGTGTTGGTTATGACAGAGCAAAATATGGTTTTGACTGTGATACATGCGCAGTTATAACGGCTCTTGACAAGCAATCACCTGATATTGCACTCGGCGTTGATAATGCGCTTGAGGTAAAAGATGGTGAGCTTTCAGAGGCTAATGGTGCAGGCGACCAGGGTATGATGTTTGGCTATGCGTGCAATGAAACACCGGTGTATATGCCGATGCCGATATATCTTGCACACAAAATGGCACAGCGTCTTACTAAAGTGCGCAAAGATGGCGTATTAAGTTACCTTCGTCCTGATGGTAAAACACAGGTTACTGTTGAATATGACGGCGATGTACCCGTAAGAATTGATACGGTTGTTGTGTCAAGTCAGCACGACGGCGACGTCTCGCTTGAAACAATAAGAAAAGATATCATAGAGCAGGTTATATTGCCAACACTTCCTGCAAACCTTGTTGATGCAGATACAAAATACTTTATCAATCCGACGGGACGTTTTGTTGTTGGCGGACCTCAGGGCGACTCCGGTCATACGGGAAGAAAAATTATCGTTGATACATACGGCGGATATTCAAGACATGGCGGTGGTGCTTTTTCGGGAAAAGACCCGACAAAAGTTGACAGAAGTGCTGCTTATGCTGCAAGATATGTCGCAAAAAATGTTGTTGCAGCAGGGCTTGCTGACAGATGTGAGATACAGATTGCATATGCAATAGGTGTTGCAAAGCCTGTATCAGTTTTGGTTGATACTTTTGGAACTGCTAAAATTGACGAAGATAAGCTTACTAAGCTTGTAAATGATAATTTTGATTTGCGCCCGAGTGCGATAATCAACACTCTCGGTTTGAGAAATCCGATTTATAAGCAAACAGCAGCTTATGGACATATGGGACGTGAGGATATTGACTTGCCGTGGGAAAAGCTTGATAAGGCAGAAACACTTAGAAAACAGGCAGAAATTTAAAACTTATATAAAAAACTCCGAAAACAATTTCCGGAGTTTTTTTGTTGTAATATGAGCTGTATTACTTTACAAATACACCAAGTTTTACTGTATTTGTGTCTGTAATAAAGTTTGCTGTGTTGTATAGAACGAGTATATCGCTGATATTGTTTTCTTCAAGATACAACAGTGGATTTGCATTATAATAACGAAGGTCAAACACGTGAATTTCTTCATAATGATTTGCCAAAAGGGGCAATATACTGTTTGCATAAGAATCTTTGTAAACAGCAAGCTTTTTGCCGTTTTTATTTGATGATGTTATGCTTATTACAGGGTGGTTGCCATCAAAAAACATGCTGTATTTATCCTTCTTCTCGAGCCAACTATTTTCATAAAAACTGTTTGATGTTTTGTCTTCGGCAACATACTTAACCTCATAATCAATATCAAATTTTGGCTCGTATATACTGATTGTATCGCCTGAAACATTAAAGAGTGGAGCTTTTGACCACATTGTGCCGAAAAACTCATTTGATAAATCCTTTTTTGTAAAATCGTTTTCGCTATAAGGTGTTATACCCATTTGTTCGCACAGATGTTTATACGATAAATAGCTGCCGTATGCAGTTTGATGATGGTCTGTGCGAAAATATATATATTCATCAAAATTGTCTTTGAGGGCTTGTGTGGGATTGATAAAATTAATGTTTGTCTGCGACAATGTATCCTTTGCAAGAGCGGCAACCTGATTTTGTATAGGAGTATAAGCACCATAGGGGAGTTTATCAGACAAAACCTCGTACGCCGTTGGTATAAGCATAAGTGAAATGTTATAAGTGCCTTTGCTGCCGAGCTTTTTTAATGAGTTTAGATTTGCCGTCGCAATTTTCAAGTCCATCGAAACAGGTTTTTCAATAAGATAATCATCATCTGCAAAATATACGCCACCTGATTCTTTTTTGCCAAGCATTTTTTCAAATTGTGCTTTGAGAGCTACCAAAGAATTACGAAAAGGAAATTGATCAGTCGAAAAAGCTTCTATATCTTCCATATATTCACCTGACCAAAGGCTTTCAGAGCTGAAGCTTGGAAACTGTGCAAGCGAACGATTTTCGCTCTCCGAAAACGAGGAGGCGGGTTTTGCAAGACAGACTGTCATTGCCAGTATAAGGATTATGCAAAAAGCGATTGAAAACCATTTTTTTATATGTTTTTCCATAAATGAATACCTCCTTAACTAAAATCTAAAATATAAAAACGGATTGTATGCCGAGCTTACAAGATATATTGTGCAAACAGCAAGGCTGATAAGCGACAAAATTCCCATTAAAACGTATCGTGTGCGACCTGTGTATTTATCAAAAAGCTTTTTACAAAGTGGCAACGATGCGATTATGCCAATAATAAAGATAACGGCGTATGAGTTTATGCTGTATATTGCAGATGCATCAATAAATCCGTTTGAACTTATGCCAATCATGGCTTTAAAGTACGCAAAGCCTTTTGATAAAGAATCAAAGGCAAATATCACCCAACCGAGCAATATCAATATAATTGAATATATGTGAGCTACAAAGTGCGGAAGCTTTTCAAGAAGCTTTAACAGGAAGGTTTTTTCGATTATGAGTATAAGTGCAAAATATAATCCCCAAATGGCAAAGTTCCAGCTTGCGCCATGCCAGAAGCCTGTCAAAAACCATACAACAAAAATGTTTATATATGTTTGCGCTTTTCCTTTGCGATTTCCGCCAAGGGGAATGTAGACGTATTCACGAAACCATGTTCCAAGGCTTATGTGCCATCTGCGCCAGAACTCTGTAATGCTTTTGCTTATATACGGATAGTTAAAGTTTTCCTCGAAGGTAAAACCAAACATTTTTCCAAGACCGATTGCCATATCGCTGTAGCCTGAAAAGTCAAAATAGATTTGCAGTGCAAAAGCGATAATTCCAATCCATGCCGATATTACAGAAAGCTCAGGTGCGGGAGTAGCGCTTATCAAATCCCACAAAGCGCCGACGTTGTTTGCGATAAGCACCTTTTTTGCAAGACCGAGGCAAAAACGTGCCATACCATCAAAAAACACAGAAAAGCTTTCACGACGGCTGTCAAGCTGTTCGGCGATTGTCTTGTAGCGAACAATAGGACCTGCTATAAGCTGCGGAAAAAGCGTTACATACGCGCCGAAGGATATGATGTTCTTTTGAACAGGTGCATCGTGACGGTATACGTCGATTGTATATGACATGGTCTGAAAAGTATAAAACGATACGCCAATCGGAAGTGCAAGCCCTAATAAAGCAATATTTGAATTTGTAATGGAGTTTATATTGCTTATAAAGAAGTCGCTGTATTTAAAGAACATCAAAATACCAAGATTTATTATTATATCAATTACAAGAACAGTTTTTCTTTTCCATTCACAGCCTTCAAAATGTGCTATTAAACGTCCGTTTGTGTAGTCCACAACCGTTGAAAAAAGCATAATTGTTATATACACAGGCTCGCCCCACGCATAAAAAATCAAGCTGCAAAGAAAAAGTATCGTGTTTCTAAATTTTTGTGGTACAGCAAAGTATAAAATCAATACTGCCGGCAAAAAGAAGTACAAAAACGGTATACTTGAAAATACCATATAGTTCCTCCTTAATATATCAGTTTAAAACTAAAGCGGCGTTGTCGCCGCTTTAATAAATTTGAAAGTTAAATTATTTTGTTAGAGAGTTAAATGTGCTTACTGCAGATTTTGCACCATCCGCAACAACCAATGCAACGTAAAGTCCGTTTGCATTTACGCTGCCTGCCTTAACAAGCTCGTACTGGTCGGGAAGATAATGCTGCCACTGAATATCAAGAGCAGCAAGTCTTTGGTTGAGAACTTCTTTTGCTTTTGCAACGCCTGAAGCATCTTTTGCCTTTATAAGAATAATCTCGTTTGATTTAACGTTCATCATTGAACCGTATACTAAAACCTGTTCAAAGTCAGCGGGATTTACACCGTATACATCGGCATAATATTCGGTTGGCATCTCAGAGAGAGCGCAAGTTTCCTGAGGCAAAGCGGCTACCATTTTAGCCATAAGGTCTGCAACGGAAATTGTAACAGCAGGTGCAGGAGTTGGAGTAGGTGTAGCTACAGGAGTAGATGCAGGAGTGTTTGTAGGTGTTATGCTTTCCTGTGGCTTTGAAGTCTGCTGCAGGGGCTCTTTTGTAGGTTTATTTGTGGGCTTTGCTGTCGGATCGGACACCGGATTTGATGATTCTGTAGGTGCGTCCTCTTTTTCTACATCGCCCGAAGCATTTGCGTCAACCACGGGTGATGGTGTTGGAGAGGGTGTTACATCATTTGTGGTTTTGCCACATCCGCTAAGCATTGATATAACGAGTGTGGATACAAGTGCCAAAATAAGTATTCTTTTTTTCATGGTTTATATACCTCCGTTTTTTCTTTTGTTAATTTACTGACAACTATATAGACGCAATAAATTTAAAAAAGTTTCAAATATTTAAAAAATTTTTTCGATTTTTGTATTTTGCCTGAAAATAGAAAAAAGAAATACAAACAAAGATATTTTACCATAACAAAAAAGCATATACAATAGCTTTGTAAAAAAATGGGGAAAATTATTTTTCAATAATGCTAGAATATTAAATTAGTACTTGATTAAAAGTTATATATTATGGTATAATTTTTTGTGTGTTAAAAATTACACAAACTGGCTATTAAGTCAGCGAGAAAAAGGAGTGCTTTTTATGAACAAATATGATGTTGCAGCGTATGTGTGGCCTGCTTATACTGGTGATGAGCCGAGAAGCAGGATCTTCTGGGAAGAGGGTATTGGAGAGTGGCAGACAGTGAAAAATTCCAAACCAAAAGCGTGTGGATACCATTGGAACAGAAAGCCACTTTGGGGATATGTTAACGAAGCTGATCCTTATGTAATGGAAATGCAGATAGAGGCAGCAACAGACCATGGTGTGAATGTGTTTATATACGACTGGTACTGGTATGATGGAAGACCTTTTTTGGAAAATTGTCTGAAGGACGGATTTTTAAAGGCTAAGAATAATAACAAAATGAAATTCTATCTTATGTGGGCAAATCACGATGTAAATTATCTTTGGGATGTAAGACTTGCAGGAAAAACTGACGCTACTGTATGGACGGGCGCAGTTGACCGAAAACAGTTTGAGATGATAGGTCGCCGCTGGATAGAAAACTATTTTTGCTGTGATAATTATTATAAAATAGATGGAAAACCTGTTATATGTCTTTATGAGCTTACAAATCTTTTGAAGGGGCTTGACGGCGCAGAGAATGTAGCGGATGCTCTTTCGTGGCTTGATAATGAAGCGAAAAAAGCAGGATACAACGGTGTTCATTATCAGTACATATGCCGAAGCGGAAACAGTGAGGGTCTTGATGGCCTAAAACAGAATTTGGGAGCCACAAATGCAGACCTTTTGCGTCAGCTTGGTATCAGTTCGGTAACGAATTACCAGTTTGTAAGCATGACAAACATCGAAAGAGATTATGCGGAGGTCTTGGAAGATGTAAAAAAAGTTTGGAAAGATAATGCAAAAGTATATGATATGCCATATTATCCACACGTTGCAATTGGCTGGGACAACAATTTAAGATTTGAGGAATTTCGTCCGAGAATATTAAAGGATAACACTCCTGAAAACTTTGAAAAGGCACTTCGTGAAGCAAAAAAATATGCCGATGAAAGCGGTGTTTCTCTTATAACAATTAACAGCTGGAATGAATGGACTGAGGGAAGTTATTTAGAGCCTGATGATTTGTATGGCTATGGATATCTTAAGGCGGTTAAAAATGTTTTTGGTGAGTAAAAATATTGGTGAGTAAAAATATTATTAAAGGAGATTGCAAAAATGAGGGTATTAATGATTGGCGCACACCAGGATGATAACGAGTTTCGAAACGGGGGACTTGCGAGCAAACTGATAAAAAACGGACATACTGTAGGTTTTTTAAGTATGTGTAACGGTTGTGGCGGTCATCACATTATGAGTCCTGAGGAAACTGTAAAAACTCGTGCAAAAGAGTCTGCGGCAGTTGCAAAACTTCTTGGGGTAACTTATGATGTGTGGGATATTGATGACTGTACA
The DNA here is from genome assembly GCA_015068725.1 of Oscillospiraceae bacterium. Lineage (GTDB taxonomy): Bacteria > Bacillota > Clostridia > UBA1381 > UMGS1253 > Aphodoplasma. Next base: position 43,539 of record SVKA01000009.1, read on the forward strand.
TTATTTGCAGATGTGCTAACGCGTAAACGCCTTATAAGATATATCCGCAAGTTTAATCCTGATTTGATTATTGCACATAGACTAAATGATTACCATGCTGACCACAGAGCATCTGCCCAACTTGTTCAGGACGCTTCGTATCTTCTGACGGTTCCACATGAATGTCCTGATGTGCCTGCAATGCGCTTTATGCCTGTAATTATTCATTGCGAGGATAAGTTTACAAATCCGCCGTTCAGAGCTGATATTGTTGTGGATACAGACAGCGAAATTGATGTGAAATTGCAGATTGCACATCTTAATGTGTGTCAGGTATATGAGTGGCTCCCGTATACTCATGGCGAAGAAGTGCCAACAGGGGAGAAAGAACGTTTTGAGTGGCTTAAGGGAATGAATATTACAAGTAAAACGACCGATGAAGAAGTTATGGCAGCAAAGAGAGGTTATGCGGTAAGGTTTGCAAAAACGGCTGCACGTTTCAGAAAAGAGCTTATAGAAACATACGGCGAAGAGAAAGGCAGCAAGATACGCTATGCCGAGGCGTATGAGGTAAGCGAATACGGAAAGCCTATGAGTGAAGAAATAAAAAACGAACTCATAAAATAACTTAGCAAACAAAATCTGATTTTTATAAGTCGGATTTTGTTTTTTTATATGCATAAAATTTGTATAAAAGATTGAACTTTGTTTGCTTTTGTGATAAAATACTACATAAGTGTCATATTATAGTGTTTTGATGAAAATTTGTACTGGAGAGAAAAAGAATGAATAATAAAAAAACATATTTTAAACAAACACATTTGGATTTTCATACATCGCCTGATATCGAGAAAATCGGCTCAAAGTTTACAAAAGAAAACTTTCAGGAAGCCATAAAAAAAGGCAAGCTTGACAGTATTACTGTTTTTGCAAAATGTCATCATGGTTTGTGTTATTATCCTACAAATGTGGGCATTAGGCATCCGCATCTTGATCTTGATTTTACCGGTGCAATGATTGATGCTGCACATGAAATAGGGGTAAGAGCACCTGTTTATATTACGGCAGGTTTTTCGCACGAAGACGCAATAACTCATCCCGAGTGGATATCAAAAAATATTGATGGCAGCTATAAGGTTGAAAATGAATATGACCTTAACGCTATGTATGACACGCCAAAAAAAGACTGCACATGGCATCTTTTGTGTTTAAATGACGGGCCCTATGCAGAGCATATATATGAACTTACAGAAGAAATTTGTCAAAGATATAAAGACTTGGATGGACTGTTTTATGATATATGTCTTAAAGGCGATGTATGCTACTGCGACACCTGTGTGCAAGGTATGCGCGAGATGGGCTTGGATCCCAAAAAAGAAAAAGATGCGAAAGAATATTTTATCATTAAACGTCGTATATTTATGCAAAAATGTACTGATATTATGAAAAAATATCATTCTGATGCAACAATATTTTTCAATTCGGGCGGAGCCAATATGGACAAACCTGAATTTCACGAATATCAGACCCATTATGAAATGGAAAATTTGCCAACAGCATGGGGAGGATATGACAAGCTTGCGCTTCGTTCAAAATTCTTTAAAAACAAAGAAAAATCAATTTTGGCAATGACGGGAAAATTTCATCTTGACTGGGGCGAGTTTGGAGGTTTTAAAACAAAAGAAGCTCTTAAAGCAGAGATAGCCCAAATGGCAGTTTATGGTGTGGGGGCATCTGTTGGAGATCATATGCATCCGGATGGTGAAATGGAAATGCAAACTTATGAGAATATAGGTTATGCATATGATTATCTCGAAAAAGTCGCACCTTTTTGCTATGATGGTGAGATTGTTTCAAATATTGGCGTATACGTTTCTGATGATTGGGTAGCCAATGAAGGCATTTCGAGAATCCTTATTGAAAATCAAATTGATTACAGAGTTGTAGACAATAATTGCTTTGAAATATTCGATACAGTCATTATATCCGAAGGTGCCGTTATGGATAAAGAGGGTCTTGATGCATTGAATGCATATATCAAAAACGGCGGAAAGGTTCTGCTTATATCTGATGCTCTGGTAAAAGATGGCGAGTTTCAGATTGATACAGGACTTAAGTATATAGGTGGAGCTGAATTTGACTGTGATTACATAATTGCCAACGAAAGTTATGATGATGTTCCAAGTGCACCTACACTTTCAAATGTGCCCGGACACAGAACAAAAAATATCGATGCAACAGTTTATGCTCAGATAATGACGCCATATTTTAGTCGTACATATGGACATTTTTGTGGTCATAAAAACACTCCGCACAATAAAGATTCAAAACTTATGCCCGCAATCGCTAAAAAGGGAAATGTTGTTTATATTGCTAATTCGCTTCCTAAACAATATAGATTATATGGTTCGGTTTTTCATAAACGATATTTTATGCATGCGTTAAACCTTATATATTCGGGTTCGCTTTTAAAGGTTTCGGGCATTGGCTCGCAAGGAAGATGTACTATGATTGAGCAACCGCATCTGAACAGATATTGTATTAATATGCTATATATAAATCCTGTAATCAGAGGCCAGGCGGGAATAATTGAAGATATTATGCCTGTATACAATATACAAACAACGCTCAGAACAGATAAAAAAATCAAGAATATCTATATTGGGCTGACAAATGAAAAAATAGATTTTATACAAAATCAACAAGAGGTTTCGTTTGTGGTACCAAAACTTGAATGTCATACTTCGATAGTTGTTGAATATTAAAGGTTGTGGAGAAGACTAAGATGAATAATAAAGATTACACAAGGCTCAAAGAAGATCTTCTTAATTTAGGAATAAAAAGTGGCGATGATATTATAGTTCATTCTGCTTATAAAAAGCTTGGCGGAGTAGATGGTGGAATAGAAACGGTTATAAAGGCGCTTATTTCAGTTGTTGGCGATAGCGGAACACTTCTGTTTCCGACTCTAAGCCACAGATTTGTAAATCCGTCCCCGCCTGTGAACAATCCTGTATTTGATGTGAGAAATACGCCTTCATGTGTAGGTGCAATGGCCAATGTTTTTATGACATTTGAAGGTGTAAAGTGCAGTCTTCACCCAACGCACTCTGCCTGTGCACTTGGTGCAAGACAAGATGAATACATAAAAGGTCATGAGCTTGACGATGAGCCCGTTGGACCAAATTCTCCGTTTTTTAAGCTTGGAAAGCTTGGAGGTAAGATTTTGTTTTTGGGTTGCTCTACCGATTCGAACACATCTATGCATGGAGTTGAGGAATATGCAAGTGCGCCATACGTATTAAGTAAAGATACAAAAAGATATGTTATGATTGATGAATTGGGGAACAGAATTGAAAAAGATTATAGATATCATTATATAAGTCAAAATGGATTTGCACAGCGTTATTCAAGACTTGAAAACCTTATGGAGTTTAAGAGGGGAAATGTCCTCGAAGCGCCGTGTGCAGTTGTAGACTGTCGCACTATGTGGGATGTTGGCGTAAAAAAAATAAAACAGGATACATATTATTTTGTAGAAAAAATTTGAGGTGTGAAAGATGAAAAAAATTATTTCGTGTGTGTTGATTTGTGTATTTATATTGTCGCTTTTTACATTTCCTGTTGCGAGTGAAGAAGCAATAACAGTTATGGTAAATGGCGAAACGCTTGAAAGTGATGTGCCTGCACAGACTTTGCCGGTTTATGACGAACAAGGCGGCTATGTCGGCGACAGAGTTATGGTTCCGCTCCGCGCCATCAGCGAAAAATTGAATGCAGATGTATATTGGGACGATGAAACCTGCGGCATTACATTATACAGAAAGAACAATCTGTATATTATGTGGGAGGGGATGGATACGGCTTTTCACCTCGAAGGACTTGATTTGAACAAAAGCTATACAATGGATGTTGCCCCCACCGTTATTGATGACAGAACCTTGGTTCCTGCAAGAGCCGTTGCCGAGATTTTAGGGGCAACTGTCAATTGGATAGAGGAAACGAATACGGTTGATATTAGTTATGAGCTCGGTGAAATAGAGGAAAACGCTACACTTGCACAGCAATGTAATGCTTATCAATATGTGCTAAACGATTTGTATGACGAATACAAAGCTTATGCAAATGGCAGTGCCCAAAAGACAACAGGTAAAATTATTTTAGAAAGCGGCGATGAAATCAAATTTGAAGTATATCCGCAGATAGCACCCCAAACGGCAAATAATTTTATCTTTCTTGCAAAAGAGGGCTTTTATGACGGAACGGTATTTCACCGTGTCATAAAGGATTTTATGGCTCAGGGCGGCGCTTACGACACAACATATACATATAAACCAAGCCATGTGGTTGCGGGTGAGTTTATAATGAACGGATATTTGAATTTGATTGGACACAAAAGAGGTGTTATTTCTCTTGCAAGAGCAGATGATTACAATTCAGGTTCAAGTCAGTTCTTTATTGTGCAAAAGGATTCACAGTTTTTAGATGGCGGTTATGCAGCTTTTGGCTTAGTTACCGAAGGAATGGATATTGTGGATAAAATATGCGATGTAGAAACTGACGAAAATGATAAACCGATTGATATGGTAGTTATAAAGCAGATTATAATTGATTGATAAAATTATTGCATAAATTACGAAAGGCGGTTACTTATGAATAACGAAAACAGAAGCAGTTTTACAGGCAAGATAGGTTTTGTCCTTGCGGCAGCGGGTTCGGCTGTCGGTCTTGGAAATATATGGAGATTTCCATATCTTGCGGCAAAATATGGTGGAGGTATATTTCTTTTAGTTTATATCGTTCTTGCGATTACATTTGGTTTTGCACTTATGACAGCTGAAATTGCTATTGGAAGAAAAACAGGACTTAGTTCTATTGAAGCTTTTAAAAAGCTTGACAAGAGATTTTCGTTTATCGGATATCTTGGCGCAATCGTTCCTGTCATCATTCTTCCTTACTATTCGGTTATTGGCGGTTGGGTTACAAAATACCTTGTTGCCTTTGTGTCAGGTGGCGCAAGTGCTGCTGCACAGGATGCATATTTTGGAAATTTTATATCTCAAACGGGTGAACCGATACTCTGGTTTTCTATATTTTTGGGTATTACAGCGATTATTGTACTTTGCGGAGTAGAGAAGGGTATTGAAAAAGTAAGCAAGTTTATGATGCCTGTATTGATTGCGCTTTCAATAGTTATTGCTGTTTATTCGGTATGCTTGCCCGGTGCTATGGAAGGCGTTAAGTACTATCTGATGCCTGATTTTAGCAAATTTTCAGTTACTACTGTTCTTGCTGCAATGGGACAGCTTTTCTATTCAATGTCGCTTGCTATGGGTATTATGATTACATATGGCTCATATATGAAAAAAGATGTCAGTCTTGAATCTTCTGTTACTCAAATAGAGATTTTCGATACCGGCATAGCATTTTTGGCAGGACTTATGATTATTCCTGCAGTATTTGTTTTCTCGGGTGGTACACCTGAAGCTCTTGGAAAAGGTCCGAGCCTTATGTTCGTTACTCTTCCAAAGGTTTTTGAAACTATGGCAGGCGGTACATATATAGGAATAGCGTTTTTCTTGCTCGTGCTTTTTGCAGCACTTACATCGTCAATTTCGCTTATGGAAACCGTTGTTTCGATAGTGTGTGATAAGCTTCAGATAAAAAGAACGTTGTCTTGTTTGATAGTACTTGCACTGTCAGTAGTATTGGGACTTCTTTCTACACTTGGATATGGCATTTGGGCCGAGGTTAAAATCATAGGTCTTCAATTCCTTGATTTCTTTGATTTTATCAGCAACAGCGTGCTTATGCCTATAGTTGCATTCTTTACTTGCGTATTTGTAGGATATGTTATTAAACCCCAGTCAATTATAGAAGAGGTTGAGCTTAGTGGTAAATTCAAGAGAAAAGCATTATTCAATGTTGTTATAAAATATCTTGCGCCTGTATGTATAATACTTATTTTGGTATCTTCTGTTCTTGACGCGTTTGGTATATTTAAAATATAAAAATTTACAAAAAAAGATAATGCATTTTTGCATTTTCTTTTTTCGTTGTAAAGCATAAAAAATAACATAAGGAGTGCGAAAATTGAGCAAAAACTATTTAAAACCAAAACTTTTTTCTGTTATGAAAACGTATACCAAGGAGCAGTTTCTAAAAGATGTAATTGCGGGCATAATTGTAGCAATTATTGCGTTGCCACTTTCAATCGCTCTGGCGCTTGCATCGGGTGTTGAACCTGCGTGCGGCGTATATACGGCGATTGCGGCAGGATTTGTCGTTTCGTTTTTGGGTGGAAGCAGAATTCAGATTGCAGGACCGACGGCTGCATTTGCAACGATTGTAGCAGGAATTGTCGCAACTCAGGGAATGGATGGATTGTTTCTTGCAACAATTATGGCGGGAATTCTTCTTATACTAATGGGTGTTTTCAAGCTTGGTGGACTCATTAAATTTATTCCGTATACAATCACTACCGGCTTTACATCAGGTATTGCCCTTACGATTCTTATAGGGCAGATAAAAGATTTTCTTGGCCTTACATACGCAAGTGGAGTAAAACCCGTCGAAACAATAGAAAAGCTTGTGGCGAATTTTGAAGCGATAGGCACATTTAGCCCTCAGGCACTTTTGGTCGGCATAGTATGTCTTGCTATTTTGATAATCTATCCTAAATTCGAAAAAAAGATTCCACCATCGCTTATCTCTGTTATAGTCGGAGTTTTGATGGTAAAGTTTATCCCGGGACTTGATGAAGGTGTTTTCACAATAGGGGAGCTTTACACAATACCTGCCGGTCTTCCAAAAATTGATTTTGCAGGGATGGATTTTAGCTTTGCAAAAATCAGTGCAGTTTTTCCAAATGCTGTAACAATAGCCATTCTCGCTGCTATTGAGTCGCTTCTTTCGTGCGTAGTTGCCGACAGTATGGTTAACTCAAAGCACAACTCAAATGCAGAGCTTGTTGCACAAGGTGCGGGAAATATAGCATCCGTGCTTTTTGGCGGCATACCTGCCACAGGTGCTATTGCACGTACTGCTGCCAACGCAAAAAATGGTGGCAGAACGCCAATTTCAGGAATGGTTCACTCGGTAGTACTACTTCTTGTACTCTTGTTTTTGATGCCGTATGCAGGTCTTATTCCAATGCCTGCAATTGCCGCAATACTATTTATGGTTGCATACAATATGAGTGAGTGGAAGAAGTTTGTGTCCGTTATAAAGTCAGCACCAAAGAGCGATATTATTGTAATGGTTACAACCTTTGCACTTACAGTTATTTTCGACCTTGTTATAGCAATCGAAGTGGGAATGATTCTTGCAGCGATGCTGTTTTTAAAGCGTATGAGCGACGAAACCGAGGTTACGGGCTGGAAATACAACGAAGAGGAAACCGATAAAGAGAGCCTCGAACTTAAAAACGTACCAAAGCATGTGCGCGTATATGAAATAAGTGGTCCGTTATTCTTTGGCGCGGCAGATAAAATTCTCGATATCACATTTAAAGATTATACACGTTGTCTTGTTTTGCGTATGAGAGCAGTTAACGCGCTCGATGCAACCGCGCTTAACTCTCTGGATATGCTCAGAAAAAAATGTGAACAAAAGGGTATCAGTATGGTTTTATCGCACGTTAATTCACAACCACTTGCAGTGATGAAAAAGAGTGGGTTTTATGACAAAGTCGGTGCACAATATTTTTGCAAGCATATAGATGAGGCTCTTGAAGTTGCCACAAAACTGTAAAAGAGCGCTGTTTGGAATATATGGATATAACTTGACTGAATGGTAAAACATATAAATGGTAGCAAAAAAACGGAGGGACAATATGGGAAAGCTTTCACATCTTAAGCCGGATGATGTTTTTTCTTATTTTGAAGAATTGTGCTCTATTCCGCATGGTTCGGGTAATATGGAAAAAATCAGCAGTTATTGTTTGGATTTTGCAAAAAAACATAATCTGTGGGCACATAGGGATGAAGCAAACAATGTTATAATAAAGAAAGATGCTTCGCGTGGTTATGAAAATACGAAGCCGATTATTTTGCAGGGACATCTTGATATGGTTTGCCAAAAAAATCCTGACATATCAATACAGTTTGAAACCGATGGCCTTGATATTTTTGAAGATGGTAAATATATCAAAGCAAAAGGGACTACACTTGGTGCGGATAACGGTATTGCCGTAGCAATGATTATGGCAATTTTGGCTGATAAAACGCTTTCACATCCACCGATTGAAGCTGTTTTTACAACAGATGAAGAAATTGGTATGATTGGTGCAAGCGCTCTTGATATGTCATTGCTTCAAGGAAAACGGATGATTAATATTGATTCTGAAGATCCGTCAGTTGTAACTGTTTCGTGTGCAGGAGGCAGCGAGTTTGGAATAAGGTTTCCGATAAAACGTGAAAAACGTCAAGGTAAAATTGTAGAATTGACAATAGGTGGCCTTCGCGGAGGACATTCCGGAGTTGAAATTAATAGCGGAAGATTAAACGCAAATGTTTTAATGGGAAGATTGCTTCATCATCTCAGGTCGGAATGTTATTTTGACATTATCAGCATAGACGGCGGCGACAAAGGGAATGCTATTCCAATAAGTTGTGTTGCCAGATTATGCATGGACGATACTGAAAAATTTGCTCTACAATGTAATGAATACGCCAAAACCATTCGTGAGGAAATAAAGGGAAGCGAACCTGATTTTTACTTGGAAACAAAGGTTTGTGATATATCAGCAACCAACGTGTTACAACCAATATTGAGCGAGCAGCTTTTACACACGCTCATCCTTGCGCCAAACGGCGTTGTGCAGATGAGTGCAGAAATTGACAATCTTGTTGAAACATCGTTAAATATGGGCATTGTAAGCACAAAACAAGACGAAATTTATTTGTTATTTGCCTTGCGCAGTAATAAAATTACAGCTCTTTCATATTTAGAAGAAAGACTTATGACATTTTTTGCTAAAATGGATTGTGAAACCGAAACGGGTGGATATTATCCGCCGTGGGAATATAAAAAAGATTCATCTTTGCGAGATATTTATACTGAGAAATACAAACAAAAAAAAGGCGTACAACCGCGCGTTGAGGCGATACATGCCGGTCTTGAATGTGGTGTTTTTGCGAAAAACATTTCCGGATTTGATTGTATTTCTATTGGACCTGAGATGTTTAATATTCATACCACACATGAAAGACTAAGCATCGACAGTACCAAAGAAATATACGAAATTATTTGCTTGGTACTTGAGGATTTAAAATAGTTTAATTTTGTTTGCGTTTTTTGTCAATATATGTTACAATAAGACAAAATGCGTTTGTATAGCAAGAAACGGGGGAAATGAGTAGTATGAACAATCAAAATGAATTTAAACCGTATATTCCAGCAGATAAGGTAACGCCGGAAATCACCGTTACATCTATTGCTATGGGTATTCTTTTGGCCATCATTTTTGGTGCGGCCAATGCATATCTCGGATTAAGAGTTGGTATGACAGTTTCTGCGTCTATACCCGCAGCAGTTATTTCCATGGGTGTTATTCGCATTATTATGAGAAAAAACTCCATTTTGGAAAGCAATATAGTTCAGACGATAGGCTCTGCCGGCGAATCATTGGCGGCTGGTGCAATCTTTACATTGCCAGCTTTGTTTTTGTGGGCGGCAGAAGGACAAATGGAAAAACCGGATATACTTTCTATGACACTGATTGCTCTTTTGGGCGGTCTTTTGGGTGTATTCTTTATGGTTCCGCTGCGTAATGCATTAATCGTTAAAGAGCATGGCATTTTGCCATATCCGGAGGGAACTGCTTGCGCAGAAGTGCTATTGGCGGGTGAAAAGGGCGGAGCAAACGCATCAACGGTCTTTGCCGGTATGGGATTTGCGGCTATTTTCAAATTTATAATCGATGGTTTAAGATTGGTTTCGGGCGAGATTTCTTTTCGCGTAAAAGGTTTTGCGGGAGAAATAGGAACACAAATTTATCCCGCTGTTATGAGCGTAGGTTATATTTGCGGTGCAAGAATTTCTTCGTACATGTTTGCCGGCGGCATATTAAGCTGGCTTGTTATTATTCCAATGATTGTACTTTTTGGACAGGATATAATTCTTTATCCGGGAAAAGAAGCTATTGGTGCGATTTTTGAGGCCGGCGGTGCAAGTGCTATATGGAGCACATATATTCGTTATATTGGTGCGGGCGCATTGGCAGCTGGTGGTATAATAAGCCTCATAAAATCTTTGCCGCTGATTGTAAAAACTTTTGGCGGTGCAATGAAGAGCATGTCAGGTGTAAAGGCAGATTCAAATCTTCGCACATCTAAAGATTTGAACTTTAAATTTGTGTTAGTTGCTATTTTGGTTTTAACTATTTTGGTATGGTTGGTTCCGGCTATTCCGGTATCATTTATTGGGGCATGTATTATTGTTGTATTCGGTTTCTTCTTTGCAACTGTTTCTTCAAGAATGGTTGGGCTTGTTGGCAGCAGTAACAATCCGGTATCCGGAATGGCTATTGCAACACTTTTGATTACAACATTAATTCTTAAAGCCACAGGAACAGATGGTGCTTTTGGTATGATGAGCGCTATTTCTATTGGCTCAATTATTTGTATTGTTTCGGCTATTGCCGGTGATACATCACAAGATTTAAAAACAGGTTATTTGCTTGGTGCAACACCGAGAAAACAACAAATTGGTGAGATTGTAGGCGTGGTTTCTGCTGCATTTGCTATCAGCGCTACATTATATCTATTAGATAGTGCATGGGGCTTTGGCTCTGAGCAGTTAGGTGCGCCACAGGCAACGCTTATGAAGCTTATTATTGAAGGCGTTATGCAGGGTAATTTGCCATGGGCGCTTGTGTTTATTGGTGCATTTATTGCCATTACAGTAGAAATTATCGGCATTCCGGTACTTCCTTTTGCTATTGGTGTTTATTTGCCTGTACAATTAAACGCTTGTATAATGGTTGGCGGACTTATTCGTTTGGCATTGGATAAGATGAAACGCAACAAAGAGGAAAAAGAAGCTATTGTAAACGATGGTATTCTTTTCTGCTCAGGTATGATTGCCGGCGAAGGTCTGGTTGGTATTTTGCTTGCACTACTTGCTGTGTTTGGACTTGACCAGGTATTTGACCTATCGGCTAAATTGGGTATTTCTCCTATTGTTTCTGATATTGGCGGTATTGTACTTTTTGCGGTTATTATTTTGAGTGTGTTAAAATTCTCTCTTTGGAGAAAACGTAAGTAAGATATGAAAAAGTCAGCTAATTATCTTGATAAAGTTCCGGCAAAAAACGAAAAATACACCTGGACAAAGGATGATAAGGGAATTGTTACGATAGAAGTTCCAAACAAAGGTGTTTTTCATTTTCTTGCGCAGAAATTATTAAAAAAACCACCCGTTACCTATGTACATCTTGACGAATTTGGAAGCTTTGTGTGGCCTATAATAGATGGCAACACAGATATATATGTGATTGGACAAAGGGTGGAAGAAGAGTTTAAAGAAAAGGCACAACCGCTTTATGAAAGATTAGTACAATATTTTAAAATACTTGAAAGCTATAGCTTTATAGTCTGGAAAAAATAATTATAAAATCCTGCATTAAATAATGCGGGATTTTTTTGTAAATTATTGAAAAATTGTGAGCAGTGTTGTATACTTAAAGCATATAGATTTTTAGGGGGATATAACAATGAACCTTGCAACTACAACGTATGATTTTTTCGGTTGTGTGCCAACGCAGTTCGAAATGATTGAATGTTTAAAGAAATCGGGTTTTTCTTATGCGGATTACAGCTTTGAAATTGATTACAAAAACAGAGACGGTGTATATTCGGCTGATTGGAAAGATTATGTAAAAAAGCTTAACGAGCATTGTGATAAAACAGGGGTAAAAATAGCGCAATCCCATTCTCCAATGGGAAAGCCACTTGAACCAAACAATGACGATTTTATAAACGATACGATAAGATGTATAGAGGCGTGCGGCGAGCTTGGTATCCCAAATATTGTTGTTCATTCGGGATATTTGCCGGGTTATTCAAAGAAAGAGACTCTTGCGAAAAATAAAATATTTTACGAAAAGCTTCTTTGCGTTGCAGAAAAATACGGCGTAGAAATCCTTGTTGAAAACTTTAATAAAATGTGCGTCGAAGGCTTGTATTGGATAGATAATGCCACGGATTTGCTCGAAATGATAGAATGTGTAAATCATCCTCTTTTTCAGGCAGTGTGGGATACAGGCCACGCTAATATGCAACCAATGACACAGGAAGATGAGATAACACTTCTTGGGAGTCACATAAAAGCACTGCATATCCAAGATAATGATGGTAATCTGGACCAGCATTTGTGCCCGTTTTTTGGTACACTTGATATGGATTCTGTCCTAAAAGGACTAAAAAACATTGGTTATGATGGATTTTTTACCTTTGAGGCGACGGCTTTCTTTAATCAGAAAGCGCACCCGAATACAAACTTTACAAAAGACCTCGAATACAGATTTGCAGCAGAAAAACTGATGCATAAAATAGGCGAGAGCATTGTGGCGAGTTATTTGAAATAGTAGTTGAAAGGGGAGCAAAATATGAAAACAATTGTTATTTACAAATCAAAGTATGGTTCAACAAAAAGTTATGCCGAGTGGATTGCGCAGGAATTGTCTTGTGAGGCTGTTGATGCGTCAAAGATAAAAGCAACCGATTTATGTAAATATGACACCATCATTTACGGCGGTGGTCTATATGCCGAGGTTATAGCGGGCGTATCGCTTATTACAAAAAATATGGATAAGTTAACGGACAAAAAAATTATTGTTTATACAACGGGAATTACTCCGATTGATTGCAGAGAATATTATGATAAACTTGTTGTGGAGAAAAACTTTAAAAATGGTATTTTCCCGAATGTAAAAATATTCAATTATCCGGGCAAAATGGTGGTTTCTGAGTTATCTTTGGTACATAGAACTGCTATCAAAACATTAAAGAAGATAATGTCAGACAAAAAAGATCCTACCGAAATGGAAAAACTTCTTATCAACCTTTGTGATTTGGACGGTGATTTTAGTGACAGAACTCTTATAAAAGAACTTGTGGAATATGCAAAAAAGTAATTGATGTGGAAGAATATTTTTTTGATCCTGATTTGACACAAACAATATAAATATGTCGAATATTGTAGAAAGGATGTTAATATGAAAAAAGAAGTTTTAAATTATCTGTTTATTACTATAGGGAGTATTTTGTATGCAATAGCGACTGTTA
>SVKA01000034.1 GCA_015068725.1 Oscillospiraceae bacterium
AAGCTTGCACTTCCAAGCGTTTCAACTGCAGGGAGTCTTCGTATGATGGCATTCTTGTCAGCCATACGCTGCACTCCCAAAGCAAGCATTATTGTAACAATGGCAGGCAGTCCCTCAGGGATTGCAGCCACAGCAAGACTTATAGATGTCATAAACATATCAAACATTGGAAGCCGCCTTATAATTCCCATTATAAAAATAACAGCGCATATACTAAGCGCCATTATGCCAAGCGTTTTACCCGTTCTTGCAAGCTTTTCCTGAAGAGGTGTCTGCAAGGCATCTGTGTCAATTATCATTTTTGCAATTTGGCCCACTTGGGTATTCATCCCTGTATCTGTTACTACTGCCACGCCGTGTCCGCACGTAACAACACACGAAGAAAAAACCATATTTTTTGCATCGGCAATATTTATTTCTCCGTTGCAAGTAAACATAGCATCTTTTTCTACCTCTAAAGATTCGCCCGTAAGTGCAGCCTCGTTGCACTTTAAATCTGTAGATTCTATAAGTCTTGCATCAGCTGCGACCAAATCTCCTGCCTCAAGAAAAATTATGTCACCTACCACAAGTTCACTTGCAGCTATAGTACACTTTTTTCCTTCACGCATAACACGCACACTTGGAGCGCTCATTTTTTTTAGTGCTTCAAGTGCCTTTTGTGCGCGGCTTTCCTGAAATACGCCTATTGTAGCGTTTAAAACAACAATTGCCAAAATCATAATCGGGTCAAAATAATCCGCATCGCCACTGATAAGCGATACAATAAATGATACAAGCGCCGCCGCAAGCAAAATCATAACCATATAATCCTTAAACTGCTCTATAAATCGCATAAAAAGGCTGTCCTTCTTTTTATGCTCAAGCTCGTTTGCGCCATATTTTTCGCGTCTTGTTTCCGCCTCACTTTCAGAAAGCCCCGTATCAATATTTGCATCAAGCCTTGAAACTATATCCTGCGCACTTCCGTTATACCACAAATATACCACTCCCCTTTGCTTTTGTTTTAAATATAGACTTATGCCTATCTTATATATATTTTTTTAAAGTGGTATATATGACAGTTTGTCCGTTTTTTATGTATACTTTCGTGTGGGATTTTTATACATAAATCGACAAAAAGAAAGACACAGCGTTTTTATGCTGCGTCTTTAACAAATTTTATGCTTTTAAAACAATATCTTTAAACTCTGCACCAATAAGCTTTACAAGTGTAGAAGGATTTATTTCGAGCTGATAACCTATTTTGCCTGCACTTACAAAAAATTTTTCAAGATTTTGTGCAGATATATCAATAACTGTTTTATACTGCTTTTTCATGCCTACAGGACTGCATCCGCCACGTATATAGCCCGTAACCTTATTGATATCTGCAACCTTAATCATCTCGACCGATTTTGCGCCGACACTTCTTGCCGCCGCTTTCAAATCAAGCTCGCACGCCACAGGCACAACAAAAACATAATAAATCTTTTGCGGCGAAACGGTAACAAGCGTTTTATATACCAATTCAAGCGGCTGCCCCATTTTGTTTGCAGTTGATACGCCGTCAATGTTTCCGTCGCTTGCATCATATTGATGTGCGCTATATTCTATTTTTGCAGTTTCAAGAATACGCATCGCATTTGTTTTAAAATTTTCCTTCACAGTTAATCATTCCTTTTTGTTTTGTCTATAAAAAGTATAACACACATCGCGAACAATGTCTATACACATAAAATATATCAATTACAGATTGAAATACAGTATTTTTTTTGATATACTTTTTATATTAATATTCGTTAGTTATATATCTGGAGGAAAATATGGACAAGCCAAATATAAAAAAGAATGAAATATATGATATACAAATTGATGCTCAGGGCAGCGAAGGCGAAGGTATAGGCAGAATTGACGGCTTTACTGTGTTTGTTAAAAACGCAGTAGAGGGTGATGTGGTAAATGCAAAAATACTTAAGGTCAACAAATCATTTGCCTTTGCAAAAATTGAAAAAATCATCACACCTTCTCCATATCGAAGCGAGCCAAAATGCAGCGTGTATAACCGTTGCGGCGGATGCAATTTTATGCATATATCCTATGAAAAGCAGCTCAGGCTCAAAAACAAGCGCATATTTGACGCTCTCACACGAATCGGCGGATGCAAGGATATTAATTTGCCTGATTTGATAGGAATGACCGAGCCGTATTATTACAGAAACAAAACTCAGCTTCCCGTCGGCACAGACAAAAGCGGAAACGTTATCACAGGCTTTTTTGCCCCACGCACACACAGTATATGTGCTTTCGATGAGTGCATTTGTGCTCCAAAGATTCAAAAAACCGTTACCGACACAATAAAAAGCTTTATGAAAAAATATAACATTTCGGCATACGACGAAGAAAATCACAAAGGCATTGTGCGTCATATTTTTGTGCGCACTTCAAAGCGTGGTGAGGTAATGGTTGTAATTATAACGAACGCTCTTGACCTTCCCTATTCAGACAAGCTCGTAGATATGCTTAAAGAAAATGTAGCGTCGCTTGTAAGTGTAGTGCAAAACATAAATATGGATAAGACAAATCTTATTTTAGGCAAAAACAATATCACTCTCTATGGCTCGGATACGCTTGTTGATAGCATTGGTGATTTAACGTTTAATATTTCGCCTTTAAGCTTTTATCAAATCAATGCCATTCAGACACAAAAGCTTTATAACACAGCACTTGAATTTGCGTCTTTAACAGGAAATGAAACTGTTTTTGATTTATACAGTGGAATTGGTACAATATCTTTATTTATGGCAAAGCACGCAAAAAAGGTGCTCGGTTTTGAAATTGTGCCCGACGCCGTAGAAGATGCAAAGAAAAACGCAAAGCAAAACAATATAGAAAATGCACATTTTTACTGTGGGCCTGTTGAAAAAACAGTTGTGGAAATTTATAATGCAGGTCAGCGCGCCGACGTAATTATGCTTGACCCACCGCGAAAAGGTGCAGATGAAATAACGCTTGAAACAATTATTAAAACCGTTCCAAAACGCATTGTATACGTTTCGTGCAATCCCGAAACGCTTGCACGTGATGTAAAGTTTTTAAGAGAAAACGGCGGTTATGATATTAAAAAGGTGCAGGGCGTTGATATGTTCCCGCACACAAGCCACGTCGAGTGCTGTCTGCTACTATGTCGGGAGGAAGATTGAAATGAAAGAAACAAAATATATGTCAAAAGAATACACGAACTGTTTGCGAGGAATTTTTTCCATATTAGTCGTAATTCATCACCTATATCAGTATAGCGGATTATTTGTAGGGACGTATATTGGAACCTTCCTTCAGTTGTTAGGATTTATTTGCGTTGCTATGTTTTTCTTTTTTTCTGGGTATGGATTGATGTTTTCTAGTCAAAAGAAAAATTATTTAGAAGATTTTTTTGTTAAGAGATTTTTGCCATTGTATTGTTTTTATGCTTTTCTTATAGTTTTATATAGCACATGGACATTTTTGATAGAGCAAGAATTCTCGTTTACACTCTTTATACAGTCATTTTTCTTTGGAAAAACAATAGTTACAAATGGTTGGTATTTGCAAACAACATTCATTGTATATTTGCTTTATTTGTTTGTGTTTAAACTATTTAAGAGTTATAAGACACGACTGCTTTTATTTTCTATTTGTATTTTTGCCTATTGTTTGATTTGTCATTTGATAGGCATGGGTATAAATTGGTATCAAACTGTTCCTTGCATGGTTTTGGGTATGATATATTGTATCGAAAAAAACTCTATAGATGTAATATTGAAAAAGCATGCATGGGTAGTATTTATTTTATGTAGTATATTATTTGCTGCTTGTTTTATACTCTCTGCTATAAGTGGGATTGCTGTAATATTTAATGTATTATACTCATTATTTTTCGTTTGTTGTATGATTTCGCTATCATATATTTTAGCAAACACACCATTTATACATAACAAATTTTTTACGCTTTGCGGTAATTATTCTCTCGAAATTTATGTTACACATGGATTGTTCCTAAGACTTATAAAATACATAGAACAAACACCTATATATATAATTGTTGTAATTATCGGCACTATTTTTATGTCAGTAACAGTAAAGAAAATATATACAATTATTGTTTCATTATCTGAAAAAATATACAAAAAATCTTATTAACCGTGTAGCAGACTACACCCAACACATGTAGAGACAGTTGTGCTGATGTGTAGATAATAATTTTAGGAGATGATAAGAATGATGTATATGCCTATATGGATATTATATTGGCTTTGGTTCTGTTTATTCATAAACTATTTTATTAAATTTTGTATTATTTTGGTTTTACTATTCGTATGTTCAAAAATCTTAAAGATACCCAACATTCGCAAATTCACAAAAACCATAAAAACTTTGTGCATTGCCGCATTTGCCGAAATTATTGGTATAGTTGTTTGGGGTCTGTGTGAAATCAACATCGAAATGAATACATATGATGAATATTATACATTGTTTTGCTCACTTGCGTTTTTTATTACGATTATAATCAGTTTTTTATTGAACTATTTTTTCAATTTAAACAAAATGAATTTGTCAAAAAAACAAAGGATTTTAATAAGCGTATCGCTCACACTTTTTTTGGCACCATATTTGTTCTTATTACCACAATGATTTGTATATTGATAACCTCGCAGACACAACACAATCCATGTGGAGACTGTTACACTGCTAAAAAAATCATAAAAAATCTTCATTATATCATAAAAAAGGTGTTGTTTTTTTAAACAACACCTTTTTATTTTATTTTTTAGTCTGTCATATTATCGAAATATCCCTGAACAAGTATCACAGGAGTTCCTTTGTCGCCAGAGCCGCTTGTAAGGTCGCAAAGCGAACCGATTAAGTCAGTAAGTCTTCTTGGAGTTGTTCCCTGCGACGCCATATTTCCAACCAAGTCGCTTCCCTTTTCCTTAATAGCGGTTTCAATGGCCTTTTTAAGCTCTTCGCCTTTAAGGTCAGCAAAATCATTATCTGCAAGATACTTTAACTTAAGCTCGTTTGGTGTTCCCTCAAGGCCCTTTGTATATGCCGGTGAAACAACCGGATCAGCAAGTTCCCAAATTTTACCCACCGGGTCTTTAAACGCACCATCGCCGTATACCATAACCTCGATATGTTTTGATGTGCGCTCCATAAACATAGCCTGAATTTTCTCTACCAAATCAAAGCAATCCTGTGGGAAAAGCTTTACTGTATCTTCAGTAGATTTATTTGAACCAAGTAGGCCGTATCTTTCATTATATCCACTGCCATTTACAGATTTGTTCAAAATTTCATCAAGACCTACAACGCATTTAGCGCCTGCATCTCTTAATATACGCTTTGTGCGTGCTCTTGTGTGAATGTCGCAATTTAAAACGCAGTCTGTATATCTTAATATAACACGCGGATCATTTGCAAGTATAATCTCTGCCTCTGCTCCACAAGAACGGATTAAATCGCCGTAATATTTAACATAATCAATCCCTGTGAAAGGATGCAAATTCTCGCCAAAAAGCTCACGATATTTTTCTTCACTGAGCACATCCGAATAAGGATTAACGCCCGCCTCATCAAGCTGGTCAAGTGATACTAACGCATTACCCACCTCATCACTTGGGTAATTGAGCATCAAAATAATCTTCTTAGCGCCTTTTGCTATACCACGAAGACAAATCGCAAAACGGTTACGACTGAGTATCGGGAAAATAACACCTACGCTGCCACCGCCAAGCTTATTTTTTACATCTTCTGCTATCGCATCAACAGATGCGTAATTTCCCTGTGCACGCGCTACAACTGACTCTGTAACCGCAACAACATCACGATCTCTTAAAGCAAAGCCTTCAGCCTCTGATGCTTCGATTACACTATTAACAACGATACTTGCAATATCGTCTCCTTCACGAATAATAGGACAACGGATACCTCTTGAAACAGTACCTGTTCTTCTTTCCATAAATATCTCCTCCATATTTTGACGTTTATTATAAGCAATCTTTGTTCTTGACATTGTCTGCATCTCTTATTATAATATAATTATAAGTATTAGTAAAGCAAATAATACTTACTACTGTTATAAGGAGTTCTTATATGAAAACCAAGCTTGATTATTACCGTATTTTTTATGAAACTGCGCGCCATTCCTCCTTTTCAAAAGCAGCTTCGCATCTATATATTTCCCAATCTGCGATATCACAATGCATAAGACAGCTCGAAAGTGATTTGGATGCTCAACTTTTTAACCGTTCAAAACGCGGCGTATCGCTTACGAAAGAGGGCGAAATTCTGTTTCAAAAAATAGAAAATGCAATCTTGTCAATAGAGCAGGGCGAAATGCTTTTAGCGCGGCTTCACCATCTTGAAAGCGGCTCTTTAATCATAGCTGCAGGCGACAGTATAACAAGCCACTTTTTACTGCCCTATCTTGAAAAGTTCCACGAAATGTATCCAAATATTCGCATAGAAATGGCAAACTCATATTCTCACCATATGTTAGAGCTTGTCAAAGAAGGCAAAGCCGAGCTTGCATTTGTCAATCTCCCCGTCGAAGATGAGGAGCTTTGCATTAATCCCTGCTTTGAAATACACGACATTTTTGTTTGCGGCGCCGAACACAAGCAAAAAAGTTCATATTCCTGGAAAGAAATTGCGCAGGAGCCTCTTATTTTGCTTGAAAACAACTCATCGTCAAGATTGTTTCTAAACAATATTTTTTCCAAAAAAAATATACAGTTAGAACCACAAATCGAGATTGCGGCGCATGATTTGCTCATTCAGTTCGCATCAATTCATCTTGGTGTTTCGTGCGTTGTAAAGGAATTTTCAAAAGAAAGTCTTAATCAAAAGAAAATATGCGAAATGAATCTTGTGCCGCCTATCCCTGCACGAAGCATAGGCTATGCTTATCTTAAAGGTACACCGCTCTCACCTGCCGCACAAGAGTTTTTAAAACTTATTCAAAATGGTAATGTATCATGATAAAAGGACTTGGAAATTCCAAGCCCTTTTTTAAGCAATCTTTTTCAATTCACTCAGTCAAGCACGAGTGATGGAGCGGTATAAATTCTCGCAGCATATTCGGCATCAAGCGAATAAAGTCCCTTTGCATCGCTGCCGAAAAGCTCCATTTTTTTTATCATATCATCTGCATTTTTCTCTTCTTCGAGCTGCTCTTTTACAAACCAGTCAAGAAACTGCATTGTCCGAAAATCCTTTACTTCGTAAGCCGCACCGTAGATGTCGTTTATAAGGCTTGTTACATACTTCTCATGCTCAAGTCCTGACTTTAAAGGATCCATAAGGGTTTTAAGTTCTTTATCAGGCTTTTCAATAGCACCAAGCTCGACCTTTTGGCCACACATCTGCAAATATTTTAAAAATAACATCGCATGGTCTCTTTCTTCCTGAGCTTGAACCATATACCAGTTTGCAAATCCGTCAAGACCTTCTGCCTCATAAAAAACAGAAAAATCAAGGTAAAGATACGCTGAATACAACTCTTTCGTTATTTGTTCATTAAGTAATTTTGAAACTTTTGAATCCATATATCGTTCCTCCTTTTTAATACAGGCGCCCGTTCTTGTGGACGCCTGTTTCGTATATTATTTAAAGCATCTGTACTGAATTTATATTGGGTGGGAGGCGATAGGATTTGCACCCATCAGCAAATTGCTCACGCGGTCCTCCCACATAAACCTATATTAGAAATATCTCTTTAAAAGTCCCTCTAAACCTTTACCGTGGCGAGCTTCGCCATAGTTATTATCAAATTGAATTTATCAGTTTCCCCTTGTATTTCAAGGGTTTGTGACATTTTGAAATTTATCGAATACGGCAATTTTGCCGGTTTCGTTGCCAGTTTGATAAACTCAAATTGAATTTATCAGTTTTAGGTTGAAATCTCAATAAAAACTCAATTTTCAACCTGTTCACGATAC
>SVKA01000010.1 GCA_015068725.1 Oscillospiraceae bacterium
AATACTCATATGCATCGCCCAAAAGATCTGAATCATTCGGAAATTCTGACAATCCTTTTGCAATTTCCATAATAATAGAGCAAAGCAAATCATTTCTGTCCAAATAGCTTTTTCCTAATTTTTCAGAGTCAAGGTTAATTTCTGAAAATAACCCCTTGAAATTTTTTCCGAATGACTCGTTCTCAATGTGTTTAAATCCATCTTGCAAGGTCTTTAATAAAAATTCACTTTGAGTTTTGGCAAGCTCATAAATATTACTCCAAAGATAATTTGGTCTTATAACAAAATGAATTTTTCGTTTCATTTGTTTTTCAAAAACCGTTACCTGATCCAAGTTTTTTATATACCAAACGATTAGTGGTGTTACCTTTTTGCTGCTAAGCATTTGTTCCCATTGGTCTATCAAGTTGGTTCTTGCTTTGTTAATTATTTCTCCGTCAGTTTCACCCTCATTTAAAGAAAGTTTATATACCGGAAGCCCCTTAACATAGTTTTGTATTATCGATTTGAGTTCAGCGATATATCTTTCAATGCTATTAGAATTATCTAAGTTCTTTGTTTGTATTTCTTCTTCGCACTTTGTGTAATCGCTTCCAAGTTCTTTTTTTGCTGCTTCTTCATAATTATCTGATAAATAGCGTAAAAAGAGAAAGGACAACATATAATCACGGAAATCGTCTGGGTTCATTGCACCGCGTAATTTATCAGCAATACTCCATAGTGTAGCACCTAATTGTTTTTGTTGTATATCATTCATACATGTTCCTCCTGATTCTGAGAATTTCCAAGTATGGCTTCATTAAAATTATAATCTTCTAAGAAGTTGTTTAATATGTTTCTAAAGTGGTTTTTGTTTTCTTCTACCATCTCTTTTGGATCAAACAAAGAATAGTTACCGTGACTTAATAAATCAAGCATTCTTTTGTGTATCATTCCGTCAGCATCATCGTCGTTTTTTCTAACACACGATGAAAAATGCGCATATCCATGAAACGAGGCTGTTTTTTCTAAAATATTTCTGAGAATATTAAAGTGATATGTATAGAGTTCTCCTGAATCTGCGGCTTTTTTTAATTCTTTGAGTAATGCCACATGATGAAAAAATGGAGTTTTCCTTGTATCTTTAAGAATATATTCTTTTCCGTTGGTACTCTTTTGCAAAAATAATTGTTCAGCACTTCCGATCTCATTACATAATACATTAAAGAACAAGGCATGATGGGTATATGAAATCTCCCGACAATCCGAAGTTTTGGATTATTGATGAAGAAGCTGCACAAGTTGTCAGAAATGTATTCAAAATGTGTATTGAGGGTAAGGGCAATGAAACCATTGCCCGAACATTGCAAGAAAACAAAGTGCTTGTACCGATGGCATATTGGCAATCCAAAGGACTTGGCAGAGGCGGCAAGAAAACACAGAGTAATCCTTATAAGTGGTGTAAAACCACTATTGCAAAAATGCTTGCCCAACAAGAATACTGCGGTGATGTTATTAACTTCAAAACATATTCCAAGAACTTCAAAAATAAGGCTCGTATACCTAACCCAAAGGAAAGTTGGTCTATCTTTAAGGATGTTCACGAACCGATTATCGAGCGTGAAATGTTTGAACACGTGCAGGAACTTGTAAAGAAACAAACAAAACGCCGTCCACCCAAAGCAGGCAACGGCGAAAAGAATATGTTTACAGGACTTTTATTCTGTGCAGATTGCGGAAGTAAGATGTGGTATCACGTCAGGCATAATAAAGAAACTACATATTTCTTTAGTTGCTCCAATTACAAGGGTGACAGAGGCACTTGCGAAAGCACACATTATATCCGTGCTGATTCTGTTGAAATGATTGTCCGTGCCGAACTTGAAAAACTTGCTCGGATTGTCACAATGAACGAGGATGCCTTTGCAAATCTTTTAGAAGAAAAGGTTAATAAGGATATTGTTAAAGAACAAAAACTTATTGAGCAATCCATAGCCAAAGCAACTGCGAGAAGTCAGGAGGTTTCAAGGCTCTATGAAAGAGTTTATGAGGATAATGTAAATGGCAAGGTAACAGATGCTTGGTTTATGGAACTATCCCATAAATACGAGGTTGAACGTGACGAGCTTAAAAAGAAGATTCTTGAACTGAATCAACAACTTGCAAAGATAAGCGAAGTTTGTGACGGCAAGGAACATTTTCTCTCTTGTGTCAGAAGCTTTGCTGAAATGAATGAAGTTACACCTATGATTCTTCAGGAACTAATCGAGAAAATCGAGGTGTATGCAGTAGAAGGCACGGGATTAAACCGCACTCAATCGGTAGTAATACATTATAGGTTCATTGGCGAGCTTGATATGCCGGAGAACTTTGACAAAATAAAAGTCAATACAAGAAAAGGTGTTGAAGTTGAGTATCTGGCATCGACCAAAACGGAATAAAAACAAAAAAATCGAGTGTTCATAACTTCATACACGTTATGAACACTCGATATGGTCGGGATGACAGGATTTGAACCTGCGGCCCCTACGTCCCGAACGTAGTGCGCTACCAAACTGCGCTACATCCCGACATGCACACAGTTAGATTACTGTAAACAGCTTTTACAGTATACTACTTTCTACAAAAAATGTCAAGTATTTTTTTAAATATATTTTTTACTGTCCAATCTGAGAAAACATTCTTTCTTTGGGAATAGTTATGACCACATCTTTATCAGTTGTTTGATAGAGTGGGTTTGTCAGCATAATACAACGCTCATCCTTGTAGAGCGCTGCACGGACAAAATTCACTTTATCTGTTGTGGGGATGCTTATACTGTCGCTAAAATCTTTTGCACAACATACTTCTTTTATATCTTGCCCGTTTACTGTCCAGATTACACGGCATCCGGATGGTACGTTTGTAAGTGTCAAAACTGCGTTGCCGGGGTTTTCTGATGTTGTAACCTGGCCCATTGTTTGACCGTTGCTGCTTTTAAAAGAAACACCGATTTTTTGCATATATACAGGGTCACCTGTATATAAATTTCCTGAACGCATAGAGTTTACAAACGCTTTTTCACAAGGTTTCTTTGCAAATATGTATCCAACAAAATTGTTATCCTCAAAACAGTTTCTGGTACAGTTGTGGCTATCACTATCGCCATATCCCGAGATGAAAATGCCGTTTTTCGAGAGTGCGTCCCATACATCGAGATATGCCTTTAACGGAAAACCGCCGCGACCACTGGTGAAACCTACCTCCAAAAGAGTTGCGCCCCAGGCTTTGTTTTTTATAAAATCATCCACAACTGCCGCTACGGATTTGTTGATGATTTCTTCGTTGTCGGCGGGATTTTCTTCAAACGGGGGTGGGTCAAACGGATGGTTTCTTGAAAAGATACCGTTATAGCGTTTAACGTGCTCTCTTGCATATTCGTCTGATACGTTATGGTCAAGCTTTGCGTAATCTATGACCGGCACTTTGGTCGAAAAGCATACTTTGTGATGACCTGCACCTGTAATTTCGTTGATAACAAATGGTGTAACACCATATTTTTTGCACATTTTGTTTGCAAGTTTTTGCTGAGCTTTTCTGGCTTTGTCAGCTGTCAATTTGCACTCGATAGAAAGGTGGTTTAAAAGAAGTTTTGCACTCTTATTATTTCGTGCGCAGACACTGAAATTTATCTCGCACAAAACGTTATCGCCACCACCGACTTTTTTGGCATCACGTAAAAGATTGAGTCTGTATTTTTCAAAATCACCTGTATTTTTCAAAGGTTTTACAGCGTTGTATACAGAGTCAAGACCATCTGTGTTTCCAAACACATAGACAATATGTCCTTTCTCCATTTCGGGCGGACGCTGTGAAAGTGTAACATCTATAATAACACGCATATCATCATCTTGTGGTGAAACGAGCATGCCGAGATTCAGAAAAACTTTTTGCAAAAGTGCTCGCTCGTGTCTTTTTTGTGAAGAGAAAAATGTTGCGCTTACAGTTGTCCATTTTTTAGAATCTGAAGCCGCCTCCATATTAAGAGCGCCATCTTTGATGCATATAGACGTGTTTTCGTCTTGGTTTATAACATCGAAATTATACCAACGTGGGAAAGCGGGGTCGGATAAGTCCTCGTCGACACGAAGTGTGCCAAGGGAAAAATCAAAGTTGTCAACCTGGTATTTTCGGTTGCACATTTTAGTATCGTGATCTGTAATATACATATGCTTTATACCAAGTTTTTGAGCGTTGTAAAAATGTCCTTCCATGCTTGCGCTGCTTTCAAATATTGAGTGCATATGCATTGGGACAGGATAATAATTGCTCAAGTAAAACACCGCCTTTTTTATGTATAAAAAATCGGAGCAAATAAACTTTGCTCCGACATGGTGCGAGTGATGGGACTTGAACCCATACGCCATAAGCACACGCCCCTCAAACGTGCCTGTCTGCCGATTCCAGCACACTCGCAAACAACATATATGATTATACACCACTTTTTTTTGTTTGTCAACACTTGTATTAAAATTTTTTGTGTGATAAAATAAAATATAATAAAATTGTATTTTGGAGGGCAAAATGGACACATTTATAGAGTATATGATTTCGAGAAAACGAAGTTCGAAAGATATAGCAAAAATATTTGGAGCAATCATAGGAGCGCTCGCAGTGTGCGTTGGCATAGGTTTTTTAATCGCCATATCGCCTCAGTGGATGTTTATAATATGGTTTACGGCAGCGGTTTTTGTTTGGTATGGAGTATACATTATTATTTCAAGGCAAAATGTGGAATATGAATACTCTTTTACAAACGGAGAGCTTGATGTTGATGCGATATATTCAAAGCGTAGACGCGTACATCTTTTGAGTGTTAAGGCAAGAGAATTTGATATATGCGCACCTGTATATGATGAGCGCTTCAAACAAAAATATCTTGATGTGTCGGGCGTTAAAAATTATTACAAGGTAGCAGGCAGTATGGAAGGCCAGAATTTGTATTTTGCTGATTTTATGAAAAATGGCGACAAGGTGCGTCTTTATTTTGAGCCGCCAAAGAAGATGATTGAGGCGATAAAACGCTTTAATGTGCGAAATGTATATTTGCCAGAGAAAGAATAATATATCGATAGGCAGTGATGGTTGTGATAGTTGGTATCGGCACGGATATTGTAAAAATCGACAGAATAAATAAAGCGTGTGAAAATCCGCGTTTTCTGGAAGAATATTTTAGCGGGAGAGAAAACACTTTTTTTCGCACAAAAAAGAATATGACTTTGAGCGTGGCAAATAACTTTGCGGCAAAAGAGGCTTTTTCAAAAGCGCTCGGTACGGGTGTGAGAGGTTTTTCTATGCGCGAGGTGGAGGTTTTGCGCGACGAGCTTGGAAAACCATATATAGAGCTTTGCGGAAAAGCACTTGAATGCGCAAAAAAAATAAACGCAAAGAACATACACGTTACATTATCAAATACCGATACCGATGCGATTGCTTTTGTTGTTTTGGAGGGTGAGGCAAAGTGAGAATTTACAGTGCAAAGCAGATGAAAAAAGTCGATACTGCCTGTATCGAGCAATATGGAATTGATGGTATTGTGCTTATGGAAAATGCCGCTACTGCCATTAAAAATGAGATTTTGAATATTGAAAATATAAAAAGAGAGCGAATACTTATCGTTTGCGGTCGTGGCAACAATGGCGGTGATGGTTTTGCGGTTGCAAGACGCATTTTGGATGATTTTGACGAGGTGAGTGTCGCTTTTTTTGAAAACGAAAGCTCGCTTTCAAACGATGCGGCAAAAAATTATGAAATATTAAAAAAGCTTCATATTAATGTAATAGATGATATTGATGAGATGACAAAATATGCATCAGTGTGCGATGTTATTGTCGATGCGCTGTATGGCTTTGGCTTTCGAGGACAGCTTAGCGGGCGCGACAAGGCTATTGTTGAGGTCATAAATTCATTGGATGCATATGTGCTTTCGGTTGATGTGCCGAGCGGCATAAGCGCAGATGAAGGCGAGTGTGAATTTGCTGTCCGTGCTGACAAGACGGTTACGTTTACGGGATATAAACCGTCCCAACTGACATTTGGCGCGGCGTCATATTGTGGTGATGTGGTTGTGTGTGATATTGGTATCCCTGATTTCATTTTGTCAAAAATGAATCTGGGACAGACGATTGATGCTGAGCTTGTAAAAAATGCGCTTTTACCCCGAAAAAGAAATGCGCATAAGGGAAGCTGCGGCAAGGTTTTTGTCGTTGGCGGAAGTGTAGGAATGAGCGGCGCAGTTTGTATGAGCAGCCTTGCGGCTATGCGAAGCGGTGCGGGGCTTGTTACGGCGGGTGTGCCTGAGAGTATAAATGATATTTTTGAAAAAAAGGTTGCAGAGGCGATGAGCCTTGTGCTTGAAGAAGAAAATGGCGCGGTTTCGAAAAAGGCTGCAAAACGGATTTGCGACTTTGCGCGTGGTTATGATACGCTTTTGATTGGGCCCGGAATGGGACGCGGTGAAGGGACAGAGTATATTTTAAGAGAGTGTCTTGCCTCGTATGATAAAAATATTATCATAGATGCCGATGCGCTTTTTGCGCTTTCGCTTGATGTAAGTATGCTTGATAATACAAAAGCAAATGTTATACTCACCCCTCATCACGCAGAGATGGGACGTCTGATTGGAAAGGATGCGGGCTATGTCGAGAAAAATGCGATATATTGTGCGCGCGAATTTTCCGAAAAGCATAACTGCACAGTTGTGCTTAAAGGAGCATATACTGTTATAGCAGGTGGCGGTGAACTTTATGTAAATAACAAGGCCGGTAATCCGGGGATGGCAACGGGCGGCAGCGGCGACGTGCTTGGCGGCGTTATAGGAGCGCTTGTGTGCGTGGTGGATACTCCGACCGTAGCGGCGGCTTGCGGTGTTTATATACACGCGCTTGCGGGCGATATGGCAAAAAATCAGCTTGGCACAAGAGGTATGCTTGCAGGAGATATTTCCGATGCGCTTCCAAAGGTGTTTTGTGAGCTTTTGAAGGATAACAAATAAAAAAATATTTTTAAACTATATAATAAATTTCAAGCAAAAGAGGTAACATAATGGATAGTTATACACAGCGTGCATGGGCACAGGTTGACCTTGATGCAGTTGCGTTTAATTTAAAAAGCATAAAAGAAATTACAGCAGATAAGCCGAAAATTATGGCGATTGTGAAGGCGGATGCCTATGGACACGGCGTTTTTCAGGTTTCAAAAACGCTTCTTGAAAATGGCGCGGATGCGCTTGGCGTGGCGATGCTTGACGAAGCAAAGCAGTTAAGGCGTTATGGCATCGATGTGCCGATACTGGTTTTGGGAAACACAAATCGTGAGCTATGCGATGAGCTTGTTGATTATGATATTATGCCGACTGTTTTTTCCTGTGATATGGCGCAGGCGATGTCTGAGGCGGCTATAAAAAAGGGTAAGGTGGCAAAAATTCACATAAAGCTTGACACAGGGATGAGTCGTATAGGCTTTTTGTGTGATGATAAAAGCTATCCTGATACGATATTGCAGATAAAAAAGATCTCCGCTTTGCCAAATGTTGAAATTGACGGGATTTTTACTCATCTGTCGTGTGCCGATGAAGAGGAGAAAGAATACACGCTTATGCAGTTTGAGCGTTTTATGAGAGTTTGCGATGCGCTCAAAAAAGACGGCGTACATATCGGCAAAAGGCACGTTTGTAACAGTGCGGCTACTGTTTTATATCCCGAGATGCATCTTGATATGGTGCGACCAGGCGTAATACTTTATGGGCTTCATCCGTCGTCGCTTACAGAGGATAAAATCGAGCTTAAAAGTGCGATGAGTCTGAAGGCGAGAGTGTCGCTTGTTAAAAAAGTTGAAGAAAAAATCGGCGTAAGCTATGGAAAAGAATATGTTGTAGATAAGCCGACAACTCTTGCAACTGTGCCGATAGGATATGCAGATGGTTATTCAAGACTTCTTGCAAACAAAGCCAGTATGCTTTATGATGGAAAAAAATTACCCGTTATCGGAAGAATTTGTATGGACCAATGTATGATTGATGCAACAAATGCAGATAATATAAAAGTAGATGATGTTGTTACAATTATGGGCGAGGATAACGGAGCGTGCATAACCGCTTCAAAGCTTGCCTCATACATGGGAACAATCAACTATGAAATAGTGTGTCTTACGGGCAAACGTATGCCAAGGGTGTATACCTCCAAAGACTGTGTGGTAGATATTCTCAATAATCTGGTATAAACTTCTATTGACTAATATATGTTTTTGATATATAATTTATATATATCGATAAAATATATGCTTTTATTAAATAGAATTTATACAAGTAAATCGGCAAATAAACCCTTTGTCGGTTTAATTGAGGTCATAATCGCAGAAATGGGGGTTGGGTTACGTTGCCACAGTATAAGAAGATTTTGATTTCACTTCCTTTGGAAACAATCGAGGGGATTGAGGAGTTTGCATCATATGAGGGAGTGAGCAAAAGTGAATTTATAAGACGTGGTTTGAACGAATTTGTTTTGGGCAAACGACGTGAGAAAATGAGGGAAGAACTAAAAAAAGGGTACGTTGAGATGGGTGAGATTAATCTATCACTCGCAGAAATGTGTTTTGAAGCAGATAATGATACGCAGCTTTGCTATGAGGAAAAATTATCGGAGTGTGAAATATAGTGATTGTAAAAAGAGGCGACATTTTTTATGCTGACTTGAGTCCTGTGATAGGTTCAGAGCAGGGTGGAGTACGTCCTGTTTTGATAGTACAAAATGACGTTGGTAACAAATATAGTCCAACAGTTATTGCGGCAGCTATTACTTCACAGATAAATAAGGCAAAGATGCCAACACATATCGAAATCAGTGCGCAGGACTATGGACTCAACAAAGATTCTGTAATACTGCTTGAACAAATCAGAACAATTGATAAAAGAAGGCTCAGAGAAAAAATCGGCAGGCTTGATGAAACGCTTATGGAGCGTGTTGATGATGCACTTTCTATAAGCTTTGGCCTGATCGATATTTAAAATATTCTATGCTGTATTATATTAGTTAAGAAGAAAAACAGATTATTTTACAAAAGAAGGGGTGTTTGTGGTGAAAAAAAGAATTGCAGCGATTTGCGGCGTATGTATTCTGGCATTAGGAGCAGCGGGGATTGTATTTGCGTCCGAGCCGGGCAGTGATGCTGATCCGCTTATAAGCAAAAGCTATATTGATTCTGTTCTGCTGCCGAAGATCTACTCCTACATAGATGATGCTGTGGCAAAAATCAAACCGTCTGAGGAGCAAAATGCACAGGACACATTTGAAGTTGTAAATGTAGGTGACGGAAAAACTGTTATCGCCTCTGCAGGAACAGAAATGATTTTGAGAATGGGAAATGCGAGCGTTATTGGTTCTGCACGCGGAGGAATTGCCGATGTTACGGGCGGATATGACCTTGCGGACAAGGCGGATGTGCCGTCGAATCATTTGCTGATAGTACCGCTTGATGACGGACGTGGTGTTATCATCAGTGATGATGGTGATGCAATTTTGATGATTAAAGGCGGATATGAAATAAAAGAATAAAAAACGGGGTGAATCTGTTGTGGTTCACCCCGTACTATATTTATCTCAGACAACCGATATCTGCCATACTTATATAATCGTCTTTGCCTATTATAAAATGGTCAACAACCTCTATATCAACACTTTCGAAAGCGTTTATAAGCTTTTTTGTGCTTTCAATATCACCGGTCGATGGACGAAGTATATTTGATGGATGATTGTGAGCAAAAATCACCTTTTGAGCATTGTGTCTGAATGCTATGTCAAGTACAAGGCGGGGATAACACGGTGTTTCGTCGAGCGTACCCTCGCATACAAGGTCCTGATGAATTATACGGCATGAGTTGTCAAGACTGAACATGTAGAACGCTTCATATATTCTTCCCATAAAAAAGTTTTTGATGTATTTTCCTGCTTTCTCGGAGCTGTCTAAAACAGTGCGCTCGCGATTGCTGTCTTTCAGATATGCACGGGCAAGCTGAGGTATCATCGAAATAAGCGTGCTGCTGTGTTCGCTTATGCCGCTTACTTTTTGCAGCTCGCGTGGATGTGCATCAAAAACCTGCGAAAGAGAACCAAAGCTACTGAGCAAGCTGTGAGCGATTTCATTTGTGTCTTTTTGGGGGATTGCATAAAAAAGCAAAAGCTCAAGAATCTGGTGAGCTTGGAAGTTGTCAAGTCCCTCGTCCAAAAAGAGTTTCTTTAATCTTTCCCGATGCCCTTTGTGTGGATTTGATTTTTGTGTAGTGTCAGCCATAGTGGCAAAACCTCCGTATTGCTTGTATAATCATAATTATATATGTAATATGTGAAAATTGCAAGGCAAATTGTGTTTTTTGCGCTTCTGCAATAAATTTTTTTGATATATAAGAAAATTTTTTTGATTTTTCTATTGACTTGCGCTATTTATTATGGTATATTATTAGTGCTTCGAGTAAGTCTTTTTTTTTATGCAAACTTTTAGGAGCATCTGCAAATGTGCAGAAATAATAATTAAAATAGCGAAAATACGTCTTATTAAATAGGATGTATCAGATAAATGGAGGTGTAACCATGAGAACTAAAATTACATTGGCATGCAGTGAGTGCAAGCAGAGAAACTACAACACAATGAAGGACAAGAAGAATACTCCCGACAGGCTTGAACTTAACAAATACTGCAAGTTTTGCAGAAAGCATACACTTCATAAAGAAACAAAATAATTTTAGTGTTATGCACAAGCTTATTTTAGGAGGAGATTTGTAATGAGCGAATCTACAAAGAAACAAGGCTTTTTCTCAAGAATTGCCAAGTTTTTCAGAGAAGTTAAAAGTGAAATGAAGAAGGTTGTGTGGCCTACATGGTCGCAGACGCTTCGCAACACAATGATTGTTATTGCCGTAATTATCATTGTTGGAATATTTTTGGCAATCGTAGATACTGTATTTGGCGGAATCGTAAGAGGCGTTGTCATCGGCGACTTTGGCAAGGCTTTTATGGATGTACTTAAACTACAGTAATAATAATATCGCCCGT
Organism: Oscillospiraceae bacterium; assembly: GCA_015068725.1. Lineage (GTDB taxonomy): Bacteria > Bacillota > Clostridia > UBA1381 > UMGS1253 > Aphodoplasma. The sequence continues at coordinate 11,065 of SVKA01000010.1, forward strand.
AAAGGAGCAATGAAGTATGGCTGATGCAGCAAAATGGTATGTTGTTCATACCTATTCGGGCTACGAAAATAAAGTCAAGACCAACATTGAGAAAACGGTTGAAAACAGAGGGATTTCTGACCTTATTCAGGAAATAAGAATTCCTATGGAAGAAGTCGTTGAGGTAAAAGATAAAGAAGATGGCACACAGGAGCGTAAAGCTGTGCAGCGCAAGGTGCTTCCGGGATATGTCATCGTAAAAATGGTTATGAACGATTTAAGCTGGTTTGTTGTGCGTAATACGCGCGGCGTTACGAGCTTTGTAGGACCGGGCTCGAAGCCTGTTCCGCTTACTGATGAAGAGGTCTATGAGCTTGGTATTGAGAAAAAGGTTACACAGGTTGATTTCTCAGTTGGCGATAGCGTAAAAATCGTTTCAGGTCCGTTGGAAGACTTTATCGGCGTAGTTGAAGAAATAAACGAAGAAAAACAAAAGGTGCGTATCTGTGTTTCAATGTTTGGACAGGAAACGCCCGTCGAGCTTGATTTTTATCAGGTTGAATTACTCGATTGATAAACGGCTTGCCGTTTGTTGATATATGCGAATTTTTCGCATCCTCCAAGGCGCATAGCCTTGCGTGGGAGGACGAAAGTCCGCCATTACCACATTTGTTTAATTAAGGAGGTGCAAGTCACATGGCACAGAAAGTTGCAGGTTACATCAAGCTGCAGATTGCTGCGGGCAAAGCAACGCCTGCTCCGCCGGTAGGTCCTGCGTTGGGTCAGCACGGCGTGAACATTATGCAATTCTGCAAGGAGTTTAATGAAAAGACTGCTAAGGATGCAGGTCTTATAATTCCGGTAGTTATTACCGTATATGCAGACCGTTCCTTCTCATTCATTACAAAGACTCCGCCGGCTGCCGTTCTTTTGAAGAAGGCATGCAAAATTGAAAGCGGTTCGGGCGTACCGAATAAGACAAAGGTTGCTAAAATTTCTAAGGATGCAGTTCGTCAGATTGCAGAGCAGAAGATGCCCGATTTGAATGCTGCAAGTGTAGAAGCCGCTATGAGCATGATTTCAGGTACGGCAAGAAGCATGGGTATTGTAGTAGAGGATTAATCTGGCAAAAAGTCAGAGGTAAGTTCGTGGGAGAAGCGTATATGACGCTTTGCTTGACCACATAAGGAGGAAAGGTTACTATGTTCAGAGGTAAAAAGTATCAGGACAGCGTAAAGCTGTTCGACAAAACTAAGACATATGACCCGGCAGAAGCAATCGATCTTGCTATCAAAACTTCAAAGGCAAAGTTTGACGAAACTGTTGAGGTTCATATTAAATTGGGTGTTGACTCAAGACACGCAGACCAGCAGGTAAGAGGTGCAGTTGTGCTTCCTCACGGTACAGGTAAGGTTGCTCGCGTTCTTGTATTCGCAAAAGGCGACAAGGTTGCTGAGGCTGAGGCAGCAGGTGCTGATTTCGTTGGCGGCGAGGAGTTAATCCCGAAAATTCAGAATGATAACTGGTTTGAGTACGACGTGGTTGTTGCAACACCCGACATGATGGGCGTTGTTGGTCGTCTTGGTAAGGTTCTTGGTCCTAAGGGACTTATGCCGTCACCAAAGGCAGGTACTGTTACACCCGACGTTACAAAAGCTATCAATGAAATCAAGTCCGGTAAAATTGAGTACAGACTTGATAAGACAAATATCATTCACTGCCCAATCGGTAAGGCATCATTCGGTGCAGAGAAGCTTGTAGAAAACTACAAAACACTTATGAGTGCGGTAGTTAAAGCAAAGCCGGCTGCTGCAAAAGGTCAGTACCTTAAGAGTGTTGCAGTTGCTTCGACAATGGGACCGGGAATTAAAATCAACCCGGCAAGAGCAGAGGCATAAAAATATTTTTAATTTGCTCTTGACAACACATATTTTTTGTGTTATGATTTTACTTGTTGAGAATTTGATATATCTTCCGTAGACAGCAGGTGGTGAGTTTCACCGTAACAAGCGTTTGCTTTCCTGCCGAGGTGGGCATTGTAATTTTTGATGTTTTACATCATGTATAATTGCGATTTTATGGCTCTCTCGTCTACGCGGGGGAGCCTATTTTTATTCCTTCGACAGAAGATGACAGATATCACATTCCAAAAAAACACACCAAACGGTGTTTTATATGATTGACCTTAAATTTATGGGAGGTGAAACATCACATGCCAAGTGAGAAGGCTTTAAGCGAAAAGAAAAAGATAGTTTTGGAGCTTACGGAAACTCTCAAAAATGCACAGGCGGGCGTTTTGTTCGACTATCGCGGTTTGACAGTTGAAGAAGATACAAAGCTTAGAAATGATCTTAGAGCTGCCGGCGTAAGCTATCATGTTGTAAAGAACACTCTTACAAGATTTGCTTCAAAAGAGGTTGGTCTTGATGAGCTTGATCCAGTGCTTCATGGTCCTACGGCTCTCGCAGTTTCATCGACAGATGCAATTGCTCCGGCAAAGGTTTTGGCTAAATTTGCAAAAGATAATGATATCGTAAGCATTAAGGCCGGTTTCGTTGATGGTAAGGTTATCGACGAAAAAGGAGTTATCGAGCTTTCAAAGCTTCCTTCAAAGGAGGAGCTTATTGCAAAACTTATGGGCAGCCTGAACGCGCCCATATCCGGAGTTGTCAATATATTGCAGGGAAATATCCGTGCTATGGCAATTGCGCTTAACGCTTATGCAGAAAAGAAAGCTGCAGCAGGCGAGTAATAAAATATTATTAAACTAAAAACAAAAAATTATTTAAAATTTATGGAGGTACATTAAAATGAGTGAAAAAGTTACAAGCGTATTAGACGCAATCAAAGAGCTTACAGTATTAGAGGTTTCTGAATTGGTTAAGGCTATGGAAGAGGAGTTTGGCGTAAGCGCTGCTGCTCCTGTTGCTGTTGCTGCTGTTGCAGGTGCTCCTGCTGAGGCTGGCGCTGCTGCTGCAGAGAAGACAGAGTTCGACGTTGTACTTGCTGAGGCTGGTGCAGAGAAGGTTAAGGTTATCAAGGTTGTTCGTGAGATCACAGGCCTTGGTCTTAAAGAGGCTAAGGATCTTGTTGACGGTGCTCCTAAGGCTGTTAAAGAAGGTGCTTCTAAGGAAGATGCTGAAGCTATCAAAGCTAAGCTTGAGGAAGTTGGCGCAAAGGTTGAGCTTAAGTAATTATTGCTTAAACTTAATAGTGCAAAACTAAAAGAATTAAAAGCGGTATGACTATAGGTCATACCGCTTTTTTTCGTGCATTGTAATCTTATTTTAAAAGGAACATATCATAGCCGGTAATTTCCGGTAGTGTGATAATTGTCCGTCCATTTTCGATTTTGCTTTCAATCGCAGTTTCGCCGGGGAGCAGAGAAACATTTTCATATTCACCACGTACGCTGACAATTGCTCCGGCAGGCTGAGTAACGTGTTCTTCAACTACGGTAAACTTTCCGCGTGTTTCCGGATAGGTTGTTTTTACGTGCAGAAGTGTATAATCATTTGTTCCCGTAAGAGTAACTCTCGCCGTAGATGGTATTTTCTCTGTTTTTACAAGAGAGTTTGGCAAAAGCTCATCTATGAGCTGCTTTACAAGAAGCTTGTGTTCCTTCATCGCTACAAGGTTGTGTGCAGTAAACACATTAAAACAAATATGTGCGACCGACCCACTAACAACAGCACTTGCATATTCGGTTTCTTTTTCGGGTGGTGTATAGAAAAAGCTATTGACACCATCCCAGCCTTTGTTAAAGTATGGTTTTATATAGCTTGCGCGCACATCTGATGCGTTTTTCACTTTCATCAAGATGCCTTCGCAATACATAGACCACGGCATATCTGTTGTGCCTTGCGGAAGTGTTTTGAATTTATAATACGAAGAGTTTGATGTATCTTTGCCACAGTATTCAAAATTATATTGCGAAAGTGCAAAATCTGTATCAAGTGGCACTTCTATATCTTCGTTTTTGTAATAGTGCCTTTGAACAGGAGGCCAGTTTTTTGGTGCACGAAGACCGCCCGAGCCTGTGCTGAGAATTTTGCCGCCATCTGCAATAAATTTTTCGAGCTTTTCTTTGAGACTATCATTAACCAATACACCCTCGGGCAGAATAACGAGTTTAAATCTTGATATATCCATATCGGGATGTAGTATTTCGTAGCCGTAATGAAGCTCACCAAGAATTCTTGCAAGTCCGGCATATTCAGGACCAAGATAAGCCGTAGACCACGTTATTACACCGATGTCAGCTTTAAATTCGGCATTGTTTGTGTACTTTTCATATTTCATAACCTTGCCGAATATTTCGCCGACGTCTTTGTAGATGTCAGCGATAATATTTTCTGCCGGATGCATGTGGTCGCCGATAGAGGGGACATAGTTATTGCAAAGAGCATCAAACACATCGTGTTCAAATGAAACCTTGCCCTTATAACCACCAAAGTCGCCCCATCCGCCCTTGAAACGACCTGTCATATAGATGCGTTTTTTCTGAATGTTTCTGCCGTATGCAGCGTGTTGCCAGAAATAATCATATCCCCAGTGTCCGCCGGGCAGACATTCGAGTTCTACGTGTGTATGCAAATTGCGGTATGTATAATATGGACCGCCGTTTAAATATAAATATTTGTCATCGCCAACAATTTTTTTGATTCCTTCGGCCATTTCATACATTGCTTCCTGTCCGAATTTTAGCACAGCCAAATCGTCGGTTATATCAATGCCCTTTTGTATCATTTGCTCTGTGCAATGACTGCAAAGACAGGGGAAAGGCTCCATACAATCACAGAAAAGTCCGTCAATGTCATATTCGCATATTTCACGGATTAGCGAGTATGCAAATTCTCGAAAATCAGAATTGTTATAGCATAGCGTCCTGAAAAAGTTCGGATTATTTACAGGGTCCCGATAAATTTTGCCTTCCTTGTCTCTGTTGTTCCATTCGGGATGAGCATGCTGGTGTGCATGCATAAGGCCAATATTGATATAAGCTGTAACACCGATATCTCTTTTGTGGCATTCATGCAAAATATCACCGAACATATCGCCTTTAAGCCCCGGATACTTTATACCAACTTTAGTAGGATAATAAGCAAATCCTCTGTTACATTGACAGAAAAAGTTGATATAATCAACGTTTGCGGCCTTGAGTCTTTCAGCAAATACAGCTGCATCAAAATTTTCGGCTATGTTGTATATGCCGATGTTTGTGTGAAAGTCAAAATGTACTGCACGATGAATTTTTCTCACTTTTCTTCCTCCTTAAAATTCTGTAAATTATATTTTTATTGCTTTTTCTTAAATTATATTATATAATGTGAAAAAAACAATTAACATAATGGGAAAAAATATGGAGGTTTTAGTGTGGAAAGTGGCAAATCAAACCTATATTCCGAGTTCAATATGGATATTTTGGCTTCCAGACACGTCGAATGCGGTGATTGGTGGAGAGCGGAAAATCTAAGCTCGCCGTTTACACGTATATATATGGTTACAGATGGAGTCGGATATCTTAGTTATGGGAAAACGAGCATCGAAATGACGGCGGGAAACGCATATATAATTCCGGCTGGACTCGCGGTTTCGTATTATTGCGAGAAAAAAATTTTAAAAACATATTTTCATGTATCAATTCTTTTACAGAACGGATATGATTTGCTTGATGGTATTGACAAGTGTTTTGTTTTTCGTGAAGAAAATATGATTTTACAAATAACCAAAAGACTTAATTCGAATGAAATAAAAGATATTATTTATATCAAAACTGCACTTTATTCTCTTATTTGTCGTTGCATTGAAGGTAATGTAAATTACACGGTTGATTCATATTCAAAGCTTACAAGCAAAGCAATAAAATATATTGAAGCAAACCTTTCGTCGACGCTTGTTACAAAAGATGTTGCAGATGCATTGTGTGTTTCGAGCGAGCAGCTTCGAAAAATATTTTGCAAAGATACGGGCATATCGATTGGTAAGTATATTAACAATCGCCTAATGAGCAAAGCGGAGCTTGAAATAAGATTGGGCAAATTATCCATAAAAGAAATTAGCGACAAGCTCGGCTTTTGTGATCAGTTTTATTTTTCAAGATATTTTTCAAAAAAGTATGGTGTTTCGCCCATGAAATACAGAAAAAACATAAATTCTTTTTAAACTGAAAAAGCAGGCTTTGCCTGCTTTTTTTACATTCCGAGTTCTTTTATATATTTTTTAAGATTTTCAAATCCAATTGTTATACCATAAATGCAATCTTCCTTGCCTTCATATTCAAGCACGATATCTCCCTCATAGCCGTGCCTTTTCATAATTGCAATACACTGCTTTACGGGGACTTTGCCTGTTCCAAGAATTGCCCCTCGAAACCAGTTACATCCTCTTGTCGAAGAAAATCCGCTATCGGCATCCGCTTCATAACAGCTTTTATAAAGCATATCCTTTGCGTGAAGATGAAAAGCGTATCTGCCGACTCTTGATACCGCGCTGATGGGATTTTCGTCTGCACACAAAAAGTTCCCCATATCGACCAAAAGACCGAAATTATCGTGATTAACGGCATTATAAAGTCTTTCTACACGGTCGCTGTCCTGGCAGATATAGCCGTGATTTTCAACCATCGTTTTAATGCCGAGCGTTTGTGCATACTCGGTAATTTCTCTTATACACCTTACTATCTTTGGAAGCGCAAGATCAAAGCTTTTTTCGTTTTTAAGATTAGAAACGGCGTCATGGCGTATCATATTTGCGCCCAAAATTTTTGCTATGTCAACCTCTTTTTTTATATCGGATACTATTTTTTCATATTCATTTTCTGTATCGTATACAAGGTTTGCCGGGATGGCATAATTTATAATCTCAATTCCGAGTTTATCGGCTTCTGCTTTTAAAATAGCCGCATATTCTTCTTTGCTTGTTCCTTCCGGTGGCTTGATTTCTGTAAATTCAATGGCATCAAAGCCGAGCTCTTTTGCTTTTGATATACAATCAAGCTGAGTCATTTTTTCTTCGCGTATGTATTGATTAAATGAATAAGAACTAACGCCGATTTTCATTTATAACACCCTTTCACTCTTACAAAATTTTGCGGATATATAATAACATAAAATTTGACAAAGTGCAACTCATTTTATTTAATGAATATTGACAAAATTATATCAAAAGCAGAATATTTTGTAAATGATTTAAAATTAAGATAATTTTTTCTAAATACAATTAACATAAATTATGCTACAATAAATACAATAATGGATTTTAGGTTCTTGGAGGCGATATTGTGAATAAAGAAATCGTTATTGTTGCTGCAAGAGAAGAACATTTTGAAATTGCCGGCGATATGGCAATCAAGGCGTGGACACCGATTCATGAAGAATATAAAAGGCTTCTTGGTGAAGAAATACACAAGACGTTTTTTGATGATTGGCGGGATAAGAAGAAAAACAGCGTCATAAACAGCTTGGCAAGTCCAAGAGGATACGTCGCACTGGTTGATGATGTTGTTGCGGGGTTTATATCTTATCGTGTTGACGAGAATGCAAAAACGGGCGAAATTATAGGAAATGCGGTAGATGACAAATTTCGAGGTATGGGCATAGGCACTATGATGTACGAATTTGTAATGGATAAAATGCGAGAAGAAGGTATGGCAGCAGTAGTCGTTACAACGGGCGGCGATGATGCACACGCACCCGCAAGGCGTGCGTATGAAAAAGCAGGCTTTGAAAAGTTTCTTCCGAGTGTAAAATATTATAAAAAATTTAAGTAAAGGAATGTAAAAAAATGAGTAAAAAGTATGGATTTGGAATTGTGGGGTGTGGAGCTATTTCGAAGTGGCACGTTGCGGCAATAAACGAAATAGAAAATGCCGAGCTTGTTGGCGTATTTAATACTCCAAAAGAGTTTGCCGAATCTTTTGCAAAAGAGAATAATTGCAGAGTGTTTGATACATACGAGCAGATGCTTGAGTGTGAGGATATTGATATAGTAAATATCTGTACCCCGAGCGGTACTCATGCACCGCTTGCTATTGAGGCTGCAAATCATAAAAAGAACGTAATAGTTGAAAAGCCTATGGCTATTACAAAAGAGCAGCTTGATGAGCTTACCTGTGCAGTTGAAAAAAACAATGTCAAGCTCGAAGTAATATCGCAGCTTCGATTTAATGAAAATGTTCAAAAGGTGAAAAAAGCTATCGATAATGGTGAGCTTGGTAAAATTTTGCTCGGCGACATTTATATGAAATATTATCGTTCGCCAGAGTATTACAGTTCATCAAACTGGAGAGGAACATGGGCGATGGATGGCGGCGGAGCACTGATGAATCAGGGAATTCACGGCATAGATCTTTTGCAGTATCTTGCCGGCGGTGTTAAATCCGTTTCAGGTATATGCAAGACTCTGGCAAGAGATATAGAGGTTGAAGATGTTGCAAGCCTTGTTGTAGAATATGAAAACGGCGCGGTTGGCGTTATTCAGGGAACTACATGCGTAGAGCCGGGATATCCGAGAGTTATAGAGATTACCGGAACTAAAGGTACTATTGTTTTGAGAGAAACAGATATAATCAGATGGGATGTCGACGGAAAAGAGCTTGATTTGTGTGATGGCACAAAGAGTCAGGCAGGTTTTCGGGACCCGGGAGCGATTGCCCTAAACACGCATAAGCCCCAAATTGAGGATATGATAAAAGCAATCGAAGAAGACAGAGCGCCTATGGTTGACGAAAAAGAGGGCAGAAAGCCGGTCGATATCATACTTGCAGCGTATGAGTCGAGCAAACAGAGAAAACAGATTGAACTTAGATAAAATAAATTATATAGTAGGAGCGAAATTAAGATGATAAAAATTGGTGGAGTAAGCATTGACGTATCTCATCCGAAAACTTTTGCGACATATCTTGAAAACAATCGTATGGATATGAGATATGAATATCTTGCAAAGGAAAGTTTTAGAGATGATGCCCAGGCCGATTGGTTTGTAAATCGTTTTGGAATAAAGGGTAAAGTGGATAATATTGAAGATATGGTAGATGAGGTTGACGTAGGCTTTATACAGTCGTGCAACTGGGAAAAGCATCTTGACCAGGCAATACCGTTTATAAAAAAAGGCAAGCCTGTCTTTATAGACAAGCCGATTGTCGGCTCGGTAAAGGATATCGAAAGACTTCGTACTCTTGTAGATGAAGGAGCAAAAATATACGGAAGCTCGTCTGTGAGATACTGTAACGAAATTCGAGACTTTTTAAGTAAAGACATAGAGGAGCGCGGTGAGGTAGTGTCTATATATGGTTCTTGCGGCGTTGATGAATTTAACTATGCAATCCATGTTATAGAAGGTTTTTCTGCAATAGCGGAGTCAAAAATAACAAGCTGCAAATTTGTTGGCGAATCAGTTGGTCGCGGCGAGCGCAAGGCAGAAACATACTGTGTGAATTTTGAAAATGGAGTTGTGGGAGTATATCAGAACATCAAGGGAAGCTGGTATCCGTTTACATTCACGATTATGACGACAAAGAGTACATATACATTCGGACTTAATACGACCGAGCTTTATGGCACATTGTTAAAGGAAATATCAAAGCAGCTTCACACAGGCAAGAGCAGACTTGCAGATCTGGAAACGCTTATAAACTGCACACAGGCAATGCTTTGCTGCAAAAAGTCGAAAGAGGCTTATAACGGCGGCGAGGTAACGATAGATATGCTTGGGGCAGATGACAAATTTGATGGTTATGCTTTTGAGGAAGAATACGGCAAAAATGCAGGTGTATTATATAAGGATTAAGGTGTGAGATTATGAAAATTAAAGACACGGGCTTAGGTTTTGTGGTTGAGCCGCTTTTGCAGCCTTTTGGTTTTAAGGGTGGATATCTTAGCGAGCTGTGGCAGGTTGTTTCAAAGGTAGAAACGCAGGATAATTATGGTGTAGGCGTAGGAATACAAAGCGTGCTATGGTCTGATGAAGCTATATTTAAATCGTCAAGTCAGAGCGGCGGTAACGCGTATATGTTTCTTTTGACGCAGTATGCCTTAAAGCTCTTGAAAAACACTGAGTTTGCCACTCCGACAGAGGCGATGCTTGGCATAACCGACAAGGTTTATGAATACGCAAAGGTTATTACAAATAATTCAAAGCTGAGAAAAACATTTGCACTAAACGCTCTTGTCAGCGTGGATAATGCGCTATGGCAGCTTTATGCGCGAGAACAGGAAAGCGAGGATATTATAACGCTCGTCGATGATGAAACAAAGAAAAATCTTTCGGGCAGACAGGATAAAATATACAGTATCCCGCTGATTTCATATAAAACAAGTGCAGATGAGATAAGAAAAATTGCCGAGGACGGATATTTTCTTATGAAAATTAAAATCGGCTCTGACCCTGATGGTGACAACTCACGTGAGAAAATGGTCGAGTGGGATAAAAAACGTCTTGAAGAAATACATAACATTGTCAAGGATATGAAAACGCCGTATACAGATGACGGACATTATGTGTATTACCTTGATGCGAACAGCAGATACGATACAAAAGAAAGGCTTATGAATTTTTTAGAGCACGCACAAAAAATCGGTGCGTATGACAGAATTGTTATTCTTGAGGAGCCGTTCGCGGAGGAAACAGAGTTTGATGTGTCGGATATCGGGCTTAATATTACGGCAGATGAGTCGGCGCACTCGGTGGAGTCGGCAATAAAAAGAATGGATGAGGGCTATAAGGCGATGGCGATAAAGCCTATTGCAAAGACTGTTTCGGAAAGCCTTTTGATAATTAATGAGGCAGCAAAGCGCGCTGTACCATGCTTTTGTGCAGACCTTACGGTAAATCCGCTTATGGTTGATATTAATAAAAATATTGCCGCAAGAATAAATGCCTTTCCTAAAATAAATATAGGTATTTTTGAGTCGAACGGTGCGCAGAATTATAAAAACTGGGATTTGATGAAAACGTATCACCCAATGTATAATAAGGCGGCGTTTACAGAATGTAAAAACGGAATATACACCCTTAATGATGATTTTTATAAAGTAAGCGGCGGAATTTATAAGAATTCTGAATATTATAATAAAATTGCGAGGTAATAAAAATGGGCAAAATAGCACTTTTGGTAAACAAAAAACAACAAAACAGAGTTTTTAATGAAAAATATTATGAAAAAATAAGAAAATTCGGCGAGCTTTCGATTTATGACAGAGAAGATTTTGAGGATTTGGAGTACGCAACCGAATTTGTAAAGGGCGCCGAGGTAATTATAACCTCGTGGAATTCTCCGCAGATTTCGGGCGAGATGCTTGACGCTTGCCCTGATTTGAAGGGCGTAATTCACGCAGCAGGTTCGGTTAAGCCAGTGATTTCTGACGAGCTTATAAAGAGAAAAGTAAGAATAACAGGCTCGGCCGTGGCAATAGGCGAGGGCGTCGCAGAAACGGCGCTTGGTTTTGCGATTTCTGCCTGCAAAAGCTTTTACAAGCTCAGCCGGGATACCGCAAACAAAATCTGGGACGAAAACAGATTTGAGTATGTAAAAGATTTTTATGATATAAATGTCGGCGTTATAAGCGGTGGATTTGTCGGCAGACATATGGTCAAGCTTCTTAAAAATTTCCACGTTGATATTTTGATGTATGACCCGATTTTATCGGAAGAAGAAATCGAGAAAATCGGCGCAAAAAAGGTTTCGCTTGAGGAACTTATGAGCGAAAGTGATGTTGTTACAATTCATGCACCGTCAATTCCTGCGACGGATAATATGATTAATAAGGAAAATCTTGCACTTATGAAGGATGGCGCGGTCTTGATAAATACTGCGCGCGGCACAATAATAAATGAGCAGGATTTGATTGAAGAGCTTGAAAAGGGCAGAATTTTTGCTTGCATAGACGTTACAAATCCTGAGCCGCCTGCACCCGATAACAAATTAAGATTTATGGATAACGTAGTGCTCACACCTCATATAGCAGGTACTGTCACAAACGGTCTTAAAAGAATTGCACTTCATGTGTGCGAAGAACTTGAAAGACTGTTAAATGGCAAAAAAATGCGTACAGAGGTTAATCTTGATGATCTTTCAAAAATGGCATAAACAGAGGGATGCACGATGAAGCTTATAGATATGCACGCTCACATCTGGTTTAGCAGGGACGTGGAGAAGGAAAAAAAGTTGATTTTAAAAAATATGGAAAAATATAACGTTGATATGACGTTTGTGTCGGGACTAAAATCACATGTTTCGCCCGAAGATGAGGTTAAAACCATAAATGAAGGTGTCAGCAGATTTGCAAAAGAAAACCCTAATGTCATAAAGGGGTATGTGTATATATGTCCCGAACACAAAAATGCTATTGATGTCTTAAAAAAAGGCGTTGAAGAGCAAGGTATGATTGGCGCAAAGATATGGGTATCCGAATATTGCGACAGCGAAACGGTAAATCCGCTTGCAGAAAAGCTTATCGATTATAATGTCCCGTTGCTCGTTCATGCATTTAAAAAAAGCGTACAACCACAGGTTGCAAGGGAAGCTACATCTGTGAACGTGCGAAATCTTGCCTTGCGTTATCCCGAACTTAAAATTATTATGGCACATATCGGCGGGAACTGTTATCACGGCGTACAAAATGTGTATGGCCTTGATAATGTGTGGGTGGATGTAAGCGGTACGACGAACAGCTCAAACGGGGTTGAGTATGCGGTTGAAAATCTTGGCGAGGATAAGGTATTGTTCGGTACAGACTTTACGGGATGTTCTTTTTCGATGCCATACGGCAAGGTTTTGGAAGCGCAGATTTCGGATGAGGCAAAAGAAAAAATCCTTTGCCAAAACACACTAAGAGTTTTTGATACGAAATTTAAAGTAGGGAGGGCGTGCAAATGATAGATTATAATTGCTATGTCGGAGCGTGGCCCTTTCACAAATTAAGACGTTACACGTTTGAGGATTTGATGGCGGTTCACAAAGAAAACGGCATCGAATACGGATATGTTTCGTCGATTCAGTCGATTTTTTATAACGATTGTTACGAATCGGAAAAAGAGTTGTATGAAACGATAAAAGATACTCCTTACAAGCAGGTTACAGTTATAAATCCTGCCATAAGCACGTGCGTACATACGCTAAAAAGATGTATCAAAGAGTTTGATATATCGGGCGTAAGGCTTGCTCCGGGGTATCACGGTTACAACATAAATTCGGACGTAGTAAAACCTGTTATTGATATTGCAAGAGAGTACAACTTGCCGTTGTTTATAACTGCGAGAATGCTCGATGAACGCCTGACACATATGATTCATCCCGAAATTATAAGCGGTGATGATGTCAGGATATTTGCCCAAAATAATAAGGACGTAACAATTGTGCTTTGCCATTTCAAGGATGCCCAAATGCCAAAGCTTGAGGATGTGCTTTTGAACAATCCACGTCTTTTTACGGATATTTCGGGATTTGCAAGTCCGTTATTAAGCGATGACGGCCAAAAAATGCAATACAAAAAAGCAGTTCTCGGCACGGGATGGCCGCTTAAAAACGTAAAGTCGACGGTTATGAGAATCGAAATCGAGATAAAAGAGCTTTATGACAACCGTTTTGACAAGGATATATTATAAATAGGAAAAAACCGCTTTCTACCATAAATGGCAGGGAGCGGTTTTTGATTTGTATAGTTTATTGCTTATCAAAGCATTTATAATACTCTGTGGGCGAGACGCCCTCGCTCTGTTTGAATGCGGCGCTGAAATAATGAAGGCTGTTAAAGCCTACTGCTTCGGCAATTTGCTGCATTGATAAGGAGTTGTCAAGTATGAGTTGTTTTGATTTTTCAATGCGCATATTCATAATAAATCTTATCGGCGTTACGCCAAACAAAATTTTGAACCGTTTTACAAAATATGTTTTATTGATATGGACTCTGGCTGACAGCTCTTCAAGTGTAATGTTTTTGTTTATATTTTCCTCGATATAATTTTTTAAATCCAAAATCATAATATCGGTATTGTTCTTTATTTGCTCGGGCAATTCGTAAAAAACTCTGTAATCGTGCGCGTGCGGCGATGACGATGGATTGAATTCATGTATCATCTTTATAAGCAGCAGCTTTAATGCAGAGGTTGTGCTTTCGTTACAGTATATCTTGCTTTCAATTCCTTCCTTTGCAATGGTCTGAAAAAGCATCTTCATAAACGGTATATCGCCAAGCTGAAACTGATGCGGTACATTTGATAAAAATTTCTGCGCATCAGCATCGTGAACATAAAACTTTAAATCAATCGTTTTCATTTCTCTGTTTTGAGTAATAGAATGAATCGTGCCCGGCTTTACAAAATAGGCATAATCCTGCTTTGCCTCATATACTTTGCCGTCAACTGATATTGTGCCGCCCTTTTTTGTGCAAAATATCATCTGATAAAAATCGTGCGTATGCGATGCTACTGTATTTGCAATATGGTCAATTATCCATACTATATGTATATTCACGTTATTCACCTCGTATAAAATTATATGCAAAATATCATTTGGTGTCAAGCTTGTTACAAAAATACATTCCAAATTACCATTTATTTCAAAAACATTTCAAAAAAATTTCAGCCAAGAAATAAGCTTGCCTCAAAATGCACAAAAATTTTTGAGGGTTTTGTGCATTTTTACGGCTGAAATACTGAAATTAAATAAAAAATACAAACTTTTATTTTTTGTTTGAAAAACTACTTGAAATAATTTTGTAATTTTATTATAATATATTCATACTTAGGTGCATTATGGGTTTTTTGTGTTTGTAAGACTTTTTTGACACAAAAAAATCTGCTAAAAGCGCAAATTATTTAAAGTTTATGGAGGTATAAAAAATGAGAAAGATGAAGAGATTTGTAAGCATTATACTCGCGGCCACGATGTTGCTTACAAGCATGAATGCTTTGCCATTCAGCTCCGTTGCTTTCGCAGAAGAACCTGCGGGGGAGACTACGCTTACCCTTGTGAGTACTACGGACAGACTTTCGGGTAAGGCGATGAGCGATTACAAGAAAAATAACGCGGTTGTACCATATGACGAAAGTGGTACAACTCACGAAATGCTTACGCTTGTAAATGCTCCGATTTTGGAAAATCTTGATGCTTATGTTGGACGTACATATGGTATATTCCAGCTTGGCGAGGCTTTTAAGAAGGACAATGTGTATCTTCTTGCAAAACCCGAGGCACTTTCCAATGTCGGTTTGAACTCAGCAAGCAAGACGGTATCGGAACGTTATACTGAAACAACAGCCGGTGAGGCTTTGTATTCGTTTGTAGCACCTGATGATGGTATTATATATACGCTTTCGAATATAGATATGTCGGCTACATATACAGACGATGCAGGTGATGTATGGACAGTACTCAATGATGGTAAAGTTCCTTATGGTCCTGATGGAGTAACATTGCTCGACAATAAAACAACTTATCAAATTAGAACTGCGGATGAAGATTTAAATCGATACGATTCATATAGCAATTTGAAAATGACTGACGCAAAGAAAGGAAATACAGAAGGCAGCACAAAAGGTGTAAAAAACTTTTCTAGTTTATATATGCCATATGCCGCCCTTATTCCTTCAACCTATACTCCTACGGCAGTATCAGATGACAGTGATAAATACAAGTATTATGCAACGATGGTTTTGTCAGGTGTTGCTGCACTCTACAACGACACCAGTGCTGGTATAGAGCAGGCGTATGCAAATGGTACGGATGGTCCTATCTTTGCATACACAGGTGCAGCATATGATAGCAACCCGAGCGTTTTGAGAGGCGTATACGCTTTGAGTTACTGCTACAGTCTTACATTTGAGGCGGGCGATACAGTAAATATACCATGTTATCCAACTACCACAAGCTCGGTTGGTGCGGTCAACCTCGTAAAATGGGGTAATCCTGATGCAACACTTTCAACGCTTTCATACACAGTTGATGGTGAAACCAAAACAGTTGACGGTTTTGAAACAACTGATAAAAGTGGTACATATGACGTAACACTTGAGCCGGGCACAAAGAAAATCAACTTTAATGCTGTTCAGACTCAAACTACAAAAGCTGATATGGCAATCACGCTTGCAGACGGCACAGAAATTGCTTCAGGTGCCGAAATTTTGCTTGCGCCGAATAAGACTAAAACAGTTACAGTTACAGTTACGGCTGAAAATGGCGATGTAAATACATACACCGTTAACTTTGTTGCGCCTGTTGAGATTACATGGATTGAGGAAAACAATACATATACATATGATCCGGATACACCGGCAGATACGACTGATGACGTAAAAGTAACCCTCTGGGAATATGTTGAGGGCGACAAATTCTCGCCCGGTGATGCAATCTATGTAAACCGTGGTGGTTCGCAAGACGATAATACAGATTGGCACGCTACTGCTGTTGGTAATGGCCTCAGAGGTCTTGATTATATCCGCGGTAGAGATTTAGGTAAGGCTAGAGCGACTGTTACAAGTGCTCAGATTAAGAATCAAGTTACTGCGCTTGCTAATGCGAAAACTCCTATATACAAGTTTACAGCAAGCTCATCAGGTGTAGTATATGCTGTTTCGAATGGTGCGGTAGCAAATCTAACAGATGCTTCGAAGCAGCCTGACGGTATTGCGTGGACTGCGCTTACTGCAGATGCTGATGGTCATACAAATAATGGTACCTTTGATATCGACCATACGAAACAGGGGGATGATTATACTGCATTTACGAACTATATTGCAGAGCAAGCGGAACCAGTTGCAGATACTTTAATTAACTATTTGTGCTGGATGTATCCCAAAAAAACGGCTACAGATGCTCATCCTATTTTATCAGCTGCATTTATAAAAAATGAGACATTATGGCCCAACTCGCTTAGTGTGGCTGACAAACCCTATGGTTTTGCCACTGTAGCAGATGAATCTGCGGGCTTGAATCCTGGTCAGCCAAAGTTTGGATACGCATATAAAAAGGCATTTTCAGCAGACGAAGAGGTAACAATTCCGGCATGGTATGCGGGAATTTATTCGCCGATGTACTTTATCGAATGGAAAATTTCCGATAATGCAGAAATCAAATCTGTAAGCTATACAGTAAATGGCGCAGCAACACCGGTTACAGCTACTCCTGACTTTACAGAAGCTTCTACAGGCGTTTATACGGCAGAGGTAGAGCTTGCTTTTGATGCAGAAAATATTTCAGGCATCACTGCAAATCCAAAAGATGCAAACGCAACAGTTGCGGCTATCGGCGACTTTGAGTTTGGTGAAACTGAGTTTTCAAAGACTGTAACAACAACTGTTACATCTGAGGACGGCAAAAATACATATACATATAATATTACATTTACACGTCCTAAGTGGGATTATACAAATACTACATTTACAGTTAGCGATAAGACATACTATCTTGCAAAGTATATCGAGGGCAATACATTTGGACCGACTGACTGTTTCGTTATGGAAAGAGGCGGTGCTGGCGAAGGTTCTACAAAATGGCAGGCAACTACTGTAGGCGAAAAGCTTATGGGCCTTGATTATATCGTGGGACGCAGAATTGATGTTTCCGGCAAACAGGAAACATCAGAGGCTTGGCTTGATCATCTTAAAAATAATGAACTGCCGATGATGAGCTTCCGCGCTGATTCGGATGGTATCTTGTATGCTGTTTCATACAGTTCTCTTGATTCGGTTTACCTGAGTGCAAGCGAAAAGGTTGGAGGCGCTTGGGAGTCGCTTCACGGTAAAGACAATCATGTGAACGGAGCAAGCATGCCTCCGGTGCCATCGACTGAGACAGGCTATACTACATGGCTTGAATATGCTAATGATGCTGCCTACGCAGATATTATGGCGACAAATGAGGAAGCAGCACCTCACAAAGTAACAGCTGCAAATGCACCATACGGATTCTATTCGTTCTATTATAAATCCGATGCAACAGAAGGCACAAATAAAATACAGGGACAGTATACCTTTACTCGTGCATACAGAAAGAAGTTTTATAAAGGCGACGTAGTTCATATCCCGAGTCCAGGTGCAGTCAAATTTACTCCTGTATACTTGATTAAATGGACAACATTCTCAGACGATAATACAGCTGCGTTAACATTTGGTGGTAAACCAGTTGATGACAAAGCGACTGTTGAAATCGAATTTGATGAAACAGCAGAGTTTGTAGTAACGCCTAATGGTACAAATGCAACTGTAGCATATGACAAAGAGAATAATATAACAACAGAAAATCTTGCAGCAGGTGCAAGTGTAACAATTACTGCAACAGTTACAGCCGAGAATGGTACGACAAAAGATTATACAATTACAGTTACAAGAAAGTATAATCTGTCAGAGCTTATCAAGGGCTTTAGCTATAAGGCTAATAATGGTAATGAGGTAGAGACAACCTTTGCAGCGCTTGATGATAATAAAGATGGTTCATATTCAAAGGTAATTGATATATGGCTTGATGCAGGTACAACAAGTGTTGAAATTTCCGATATACTTTCGTTTAACAACGTGGTTGAATACAACCTTGACGTTACACCGGCATTGACAGAAGGTACAACAACTGTTGATGTATCAGGCGGTAAGGGCACAGTAGAGTTCTACGCTACATATGAAGATAAGGTTAACTACTATATCGTAAGATTTATGGTAGCTGCTCCTGCGATTACTGATTTTGAAAATTTATTTACAAACGAAACAGCAAAAACAAATTATCAGTTTGTAAATAAGCCGATGGATAATCTTGATACAACACGCACAGATGCTACACTTGCTGTAGATACTCGTTCACCGTATATTGAAGGTACTTACCAGAAAGGATATCCGTTCGCATATCTTGGAAGCGAGATTAATAATTCATACTTGCTTGTAAGACATACACGTAATCAGGCGGGTTCATACACCTCAGCTGCAGAGAACACACCGGAAGAGGGAACGGCACCCGAGTATATGTACACGTTTACAGCTCCTGCTGATATGAAGGTTATTGTAGCAGGTTATACAAATGCTGATTCAACTTCAAAATACAGAGAAGCCAACACTGACTGGAAATATGTAGGATCCAGCGTTGGAAACGATGGTTTGGATACTACGCAGTACACATATAAAAACACAAACTTCTGGCATTTGGCAAACACAAATGCTAAGACACACACATATGCCAGCGGCGCAATAACAGGTGCTACAGATGGAATTCCTGCTATATATACAAAGCCACAGGATTACTTAGTGTCTAAGCCGTATGCTTCTATGCACTGGGTAAATGCTGATGGTAAAATTCAGGGTGCTTATAAAACATATAAAGTAGCTAATCCGACAGAGTTTGAAGACACATGGGCTGATAACAAGTCTAATTCATTAGATTGGCTCGATATGGTATCTGACTGGAAGACGGCTCCGACTTATGGAGAAAAACCGTTGTATGTTGAGGCCAACAACTTTATGCCGATTGGTTATCAATCACCTGTTGGTGAAATCGCATATGTTTATACACAGAACTTTACAAGTGGTAGCACTGTAAATATTCCGTTCTGGTATATGACAGCAAAGACAGGTGGCGCTAACAGAAACCCTGTAATCTATGTACAGTATGAGTATGCATTCTCAAGTGATAACACTGCTAAATCACTTACATACAATGGAAATGCAGAAGACCTTGAAACAAAAACAATCGAAAAAACAGTTGATGCAGGCACAGATATATCGGTTGTAATTACAGCTAAGCATTATGACGCGACTGTAAAATATACAGTTGACGGCGCAGCTTCAGAGACGGGTACTATAACAAATATCGAAGACGGTGAGCACACAATCGAGGCAATTGTTGTAGCCGAGAATGGTGATGAGAACGTTTACACATTCAATATAGAAGCACGTGCAGTGGTTGAAGACCTTCTTATCAAGAGCTTTGACTGGAAGGGCAACAACGATGCAGATGCAACAACAGTTTATATAGCTGACAGGGATATAGAGCCTCTTGGTTCGCAGATTATAGATATTATAGTTCCTGCAGGTACAAAGAGCGTTACACTTTCAAATGTTAAGCCGATAACAGTATTTGCGGATATTCAATCTACAATCGGTACAACTGCTTTTGATACATCTACAACATACACTGTTGATGTTTCAAAGAGCAAGGGCGAGGCTGTTCTTACGGCAACACTTGGCGATAAGACAAACAAATATATCCTTCGCTTTGCGACAGCAGGTTATAAAGCAGAGCAGATTAATTTTGCAACTGATTATGGCGCTTATTTGACATATGATGGCACACCGCTTTCATACAAAACATCAGGCTATGGGGATGCATCTACCTATACATTTGCGTATATGGGTGAAGAGCTTTACAATACACATGTTCTTGCAAAGCCGTCAACAAGAAAGAAAAATAGTCTGTATGTTGGCAAGGTGATAGATGAAACAGCAGGAACAACAATAGGCGAGAATGCAAATTGGTTTAGCTTTAACGCACCTGAAGATGGTACTTTGTATATGGTTTTGTCCACTGAAGATGCGATGAACTCGAAATTTACAGATATGTTTACAAGAGTCAGCGGTTCAAGTAACGCATTGACAAAGCGTGTAACAAATTATAAATACGAAAAAGATACATGGTGGCATAAAACAGGCAGCGTTGCAGATCAGTATTCGTATAAAAAAGATGCTGAAGGCAAACATACATATAATAGTAATACTTATACAATAACGGCTAGTGGAACGGGTATTCAGGAAATTCTTACACATCCGTATAATTACCTTGTTCCTGCAACACCTGATTACGGATACTCTGAGAACTATCTGTTCTCGACATATTTGCCATTTGATACTGCTCAAAGAACGCTTTGGAAATCGTATATAGGAGAAACGAACAATCCTTCAAACAATTGGTTGAGCATGATTACAGAGTACGAAAACGATCCGCAAAATGTAGAAGCGCCAAAGTATATTGATTCGAATGATGCTGCAGAATTCTCAGGCAAGCTTGAAACCAGACAGGTATACAAGTACGGCTTTGACGAGGGTGATACGGTAAATGTACCGATTGTCTACACAGCAGATAAATCTAGCAACCAGAATCCGATAATTCTTGTTAAGTGGGCACCGCGTTCAAACGATACAAAGGCTACATCACTTACATACAATGATACCGAGGAAGACATCGGTTCAACATCATTTATAAAAGATGTTGAAGCAGGCTCAAATGTATCGGTAGTTATTACACCTGCTGATTACAAAGCAAGCGTAAAATACACCAAGAAAGTCGGAGACGGTGAGGCGGAAGAATTTAATGGTGTTATAGAGGGTATTTCTGAAGGAACAACAATAATAACTGCACAGGTAGTAGCTGAAGACGGCACACTTGGTACAGCGTATACCTTCACTATAACCGCTAAATCAAATGCTCTTATTAAAGGCTTTAGCTATAGCTACGGCGAGAGTAGTACAGGCACAGTTAACTTTATGGACTATGATAACGTTCCATTGTATTCACAGTACTTCGATGTTGATGTAGATCCTGATACAGAGGGTGTACAATGGCTTCCTGCGGGTACAAAGTCTGTTACAATTGGTGATGTAACACAAAACGATGCTTATACCGGAATAAACATCACAGTAACACCAAGCGATAATGTTGTAGATGTTTCTACCGGTAAGGGTGAGGTAACCTTCGAGGCTACATATACTGATCCTACAACAAGTAAAACAATTACAAACAAGTATATTGCACGCTTTATGGTTGATTCGTATGATTTTGCGATTACATCGCCTATGACAAAAGGCTGGACTGTTTATAATAAGCCGTTCGATTATTTCTCGGGCACAAGCTTGTTTACAGACAGAAGCACATGGAATCTTGGACAGGTGGGTTCGGAAATCCAGAATTCGTACTTGCTCATAAGACCTGTAAAGGACGTATACACAACATCAGCTCAGTATGACAAAGAATCTGTATATTTGGCTAATAATACAGACAAAACTGCCGCAGATGCAGCAGCTGCAGAATACTATATGTATAGCTTTACGGCTCCTGCAGATGGTGTGATTTTGCTTGCATCAAGTGCGGACACAGCGATTGCTATGGATAAGACTACCGGCACAGAGTATGTTGGTAACATTGATGAAATAGCGGCTGCAGGCTTTGTAAAGGTTATGGGTAATCCGGTAAATGTAAATGAGTTGAATACCTATGTTACGGACTACACATATACACACAATTCCTTCTGGCATAAAGCAGGAACCGAGCTTCAGGCTTATACAAAGAGTGGCGGCGTTATAACAAAGCGTGAATCATTTGATGGTGTTACCGAGATTATAACAAAGCCGTATGACCATCAGGTTACTGCTGTTGAAGACACCGAAAACTATGGTGCAGAGAACTACTATGTATCATCATATCACATTTACGACACTAGTACTCAAAACGCTATGGTGAACTACAAAAAACAGTATTCGTATGATTTTGAAGGAACTCCTGGTACAGCAAATGCTGCTGAAGGTAAATGGGTAACATCTATTCTTAAAAGCTACAGAGATGACCCGACAATAGCTAAGCCTGCATATATCGAGGCGAATGAATGTGCGGCTCCCGGTCTTGGTGCAACGTACGTTACACTTGGAACTGTTTATAAAAAGGCATTTAAGGCTGGCGAGACTGTAAACATTCCGTTCTACTATGCAAAACCCGGCTCGGGCGGTTATAATCCGGTTGTATTTGTGCAGTGGAAGGGCCTTGATACTAATGTTGGTACATTGGCTGAGGCTTCACTCAAAGCAGATATCAGCGGTTCTGTACCAAGAGAGGTAGCGATAGAAGATAATGGAAAATACGAGCTTGGTTATAATGACACCAGCTTGACTCTCCACTTTGCAACAAACAACCACAAGGATTTCATAAAATATGAGATCAATAATGAACCTGGCTCGAACGTAATTACTCCTACAGAAGAGATACCGTCAATGAAAGTAACTGTTACAATTATGTCCGAAGCAGCTGCCGCAAATAAGGATGGTGGTGCTATAACAACATACACCTTCACAGTTTCAAAAGCAGTTGATAAGACGGATTATGGCACTGCTAAGAATATCGGCGGTACCGCAGGCGACTCTATCGCGATAGAGGCCGAGGGTGTTTTCATTGACGAAACAGATGGTGCAACAGATAGTGGAACTGAAGTAACGCTCAACGGTTTCGGTATTGATGATGTCCACGTACCGAATGATAAATATGGTAATGATGGCGCCAAAATCAATCCTGAGGCACCCGGTAATATGGGCTTTGAGCTTGCGTTTGACGAGGCGGGCGCATATACTATCTGGGTACGCTATAAGACGGATGATAATACTGATAAAGCTGCATGGGTAGATTATGGCGAGGTTGCAGCAAGAACAGCTGTTAAAGGCTATGGTAAATCAGCAGACGGCACAGCTACAACATTTGCAGCAACTAATGGTGCATATGCATGGCAGGCAATCAAATACATGCACGGTGTACCGGAAACAACAAAGAGAATCCGTATACGTGCAAAGGATGATGGCCTTACAATCGATAAGTTTGTTATCACAAGAAATCTTGATTTGACAACATATACGCCAAATGATGATGGCACACTTCCGGAAAGTGTAAATCTTGTAGCATCATTGGCAAACGAAAATCCCAAGGCTGAGGCGGTTGTAACACCTCCTACACCTCCGGCGAATGAGCATCCGAGAGTACTCTTTAAATCAGCTGATATACCGCAGATAAAGAAAAATCTGCTCGCGGCTGAAAATGCTGCACTTGTATCGGCATATGAGAGTAAGAGAAACGATACAGCATTTGACGGCAAGCTTGCAAACAAGGATCCGAACTACAACGCTGAAAAGCTTGAAATTATTGCTGCAAAAGCATTTGACTATGCAATCTTCAAGGATGATGCAGACGAAACGGTAAAAGCAAGAGCGTTAGCTAATGGTAATGCGGCGATAGAGCTTATCAAGAATTATGCAGCTACACTTCAGGTGGATGCACAGGGTGATAACTGTCGTCAGAAGGGACACGTACTTAAAAATATCGGTCAGGTATATGACTGGTGTTATGACCTTTTGGATGCTGATGACCAAAAAGAACTTATGTATCTTGCACAGATGCTATCAGCCGGCATGGAAATTGGCTTCCCGCCGAATAAGCAGGGAATACTTTCAGGACACGGTGCAGAGTGGCAGGTTTATCGTGATTGGCTCACAATGGCGATTGCGTGCTATGATGAATATCCTGATGTATACAATTTCATAGCTCCAAACGTATACTCGGCAGAGTCTGTATCTTACAGAAACTGGTGGTATCAGTCGGGTACACAATCACAGGGCACATCGTATGGTCCAGGACGTCTTGAGCCTGAATTGTACGCTCATGTTCTTATAAAGAAAATGGGTGGTGGCGAGCTATTTAACGAAGAGGCTATTTCAAACGTTCCGTTCGAGTGGATATATCGTCGTCGTCCTGACGGACAGATGATGATTGACGGCGATGATAACACGCCGAATACCACAAAGTTTGGAAACTATGCATACAATGCACTTTCGAGAGACGTACTTTTGCTTGCATACACATTAAATGGTGATGAAATTTTGAAGCAGGAGTATATTAAGCAGGGCGGTCTTACTGCAACTTACGGACGCGAGGCAATTCAGCCCGTAGAAGCACTTATACTTAATAAACCAAGTATTAAGACAAACACACCGAAAAATACACTTCCGCTTACAACTTATCACGCATATCCCGTTGGTGAAATGGTTGCACGTACAGGTTGGGATATTGAAAGCGGCGTAAACTCGAAGGATGTTATTGCAACAATGACACTCAATGCGACCAACCCGACAAACCACGGTCATTATGAAGCAGGACACTTTATGATTTATTATAAGGGCATCCTTGCAAATGACTCAGGTTGGTACGAGGAGCATAGTTCAGATCATCACAAAAACTATATGTCGCAGTCGGTTGCACATAATACACTTGTGATTGAAACAACAAAGAACCCGTATGGTAACCAGAATCAGGGCATAGATCACGATTTCTACTGGATTCCGGAATCATGGTCAGAGTATAATCCGGATAGTGATACCTATGATAAGGATAATACATTCGCAGAAATCTTGGCACACGAATTCGGACCTGATGCTTATGAGCCTGAGTATACATACCTTGCAGGCGATTTGGCACCGTCATACAACATATCTACAGATGATAATAAAGAGGTAAATGAGGCACTTCGTCATATGATATTCCTCCCGACAGGTAATGAGGACTATCCTGCAGCATTTGTAGTATTCGATAAGATTGATACAGTTGATGCTGGCAAAAAGAAGGCGTTCCTCCTCCATTCACAGGAAGAGCCTACGGTTAGTGGTAACGTTACAACAATCAAGAGAACCGAGAGAGGTTACAATGGTAAGCTTGTAAATCAGACACTTTTGCCTGAGAGTTCAAACCTTACGATTAACACCAGCAACGGTGGAGCAATTATTGACACACAAACCGGTAAGGTATCAAGAGCTACTGACGTCGAAGGGGAATATATTGACAAAAAAGCCGACATGCCTGATAATCGTTTTAATAACAAAGGCGAGAAATGGCTCTTTATGCAGGATAATCCGGAGTTTGTACAAACAAAGAATACGATAGGCAGAGTTGTAAATCCGGATAACAGTCTTGAAGCAGGTTGGGGCAGAGTTGAAATTATGCCTACAACATCAAGCGCAACCGACTATATGCTAAACGTAATGTACGTTGGAAGTGCTGATGAAACTGGTGATTTGCAGACTGCAACGAAAATTGAATCTGGCAACTTTATTGGTGCACAGATATTTGACAGAGTTGTAATGTTTAACACAGATAAGGCTCGCACAGAAAATACTGTAACATTTGCATTTACTGGCACAGGCACATTCAAGGTTAACGTTGCAGGTCTTGCAGCAGGCGCATGGACTGTTGCTGATGGAGCGGGATATAGCACTACAAAGATTGTATCCAATGATGGCGGTATACTCTACTTTGATAACGCTCCTGCAGGTACTTATACACTTACCAAAACCGAAGATACTCTCACACTCAAGATCAATGGTGAAGAGTATGTTGGTGCTACTGCAATTGATCAAATAGCAACTGGAAACATCGAACTTGCTCATGACGTTGAAACAATCAACCTTGTACTTGAATCAACAGATGGTGCAGAAGTAACATACACAGTTGATGATGCAGCTGTTGCAGAGGTAAAGGATATTCCTGCACCGTTAATGGGTGGTAGTAAAACAGTTAAAGCAACGGTTGATGGTGCTACATACACATTCACCTTCACAAGAGGCACAATGACGGCGTCTGTTACCGTTTCTGCACATGATAGCAATACAGTAGATTACAAACTTGCTGACGATGCTACATACACAAATGGCGATGTAGAATTTACGCTTAATAATGTAACTGTTGGAACCAAATATACCTTCAAGGCAAAAGAAACGACAGGTTATACATTCAAGTATTGGGAGATAGACGACTATATTGTTTCAGAGGATATTGAATACACCTATACTGTGAGCAAGGATGTAACTATTAATGCAGTATTTGCAGAAGATGTAGTTATAGATGCGAAGACGGTAATCTTCAAGAACAGAAATGGTAAGATTCTTGAAGAAGGAGGAACTCTTTATAGAAACTCAATGAACACTATAACTCCGCCTACACCTATTCAAAATGGTTACACCTTCAAGAGCTGGCTCAGAAAAGATACAGGTGAGGAATATACTGACCTTGGAGAGCTGAAATTCGACTCGTCTGAGCTTGATGATGCTACGACTATTGTCTTTGAAGCACAGTATTCGAAAGCTACAACAAAGTATGAGGTAGTAGTTAACAACGGTTACATCTATTACGCAAATGATGTGGCGGTAGGTAACACAACGACAGAAAATGCTCAGTATGAGTACAATACGCCGATAATCGTCAGACCGACAGATGAGAGTAACTTCTCATACTGGATCAAGGATGACAAAATTGCTTCTTACAGCCCGGTATACAAGTTCCATGTAACAACTGCAGCATCAACAACACTTAAAGCGGTATATGATGGTACAGAGGGTGAAGAGGCAAAACCGAAGCCGTTTATCAGCGTTACAAACCTTGTATTGGATGAGGATAATACCAAGATCAGATTCTATACAGAGCGTTATGTACCGACAGGCTACACCTTCATTGGCGCAGGCTTGACAGTAACAAAGGATAAGCCGGGTCTTGGAAACTGCAATAACTTGTCAGGAAGCGGTATCTATCAGTGGACATCAAAGAATCCGAATGCAAGACAGTTTGTTGGAACAAAAGCAAATATAGGCACAGGTCATACATGGTATGCAAAAGCATGGCTCATGTATAAGAAGCCAGATAGTGATCACATCTATACAATTTATTCAACAGAGGAAAGCATCACGTATTAATTAAAAGCTAACTGAATAAAAAGGACTATGCCAAACGGCATAGTTCTTTTTTTGTGAAAAATTGATAATATATACTTGCTATTGCGTATAAAAATGTGGTATAATTATTATGTATAACTATATGCAAAAAAATAATTCATAAGTATATACAAGGGGAGGACTACTATGAAAAAACAGAGCAAAAAAGTAATTACACTAATGCTTGTGCTGACAATGATTGTGAGTGTTTTTGCACCATATTCTTATGCAAGCGAGGTGGATACGCAAAACGAGGTAATGCAGGTGTCAGAGCAGACGCAGGCTCCTGATGCGCTTATCACGGGCTTTAGCTATCGCTATACAAAGGCTGATGGAACTGTGTTTACAGATACGGTCAGCTTTGCAGCTTATGACAGCGATAGTTCGCACTCGCAGTATTTTGATGTTCTGCCCTGGCTTGATGCAGGGACAAAAACTGTTACAGTTTTTGATGTAACGACTGTTGAGGGTGTTGATGTTGACCTTGCGGTTACGCCTTCGAGCTATATTGTCGATGTTTCCACAGGTAAGGGTGAAATAAAATTTGACGCTACATATAACGGTATCAGAAATTACTATATTGCACGTTTTATGGTCAATTCTCCGTTTGATGAAGCGACAATGACAGTTGAGTCGCCCATGGAAGAGGGTAAAACATCAACATGGATTCTTGAAAATAAGCCGGTTGATTATTTTTCGGGCACAGGCCTTTGGTATGCGGACAAAACTAACTGGTATCCCGGATATGCAGGCAAAGAGTTTTATGATTCGTATTTGTTTATAAGACCTGCAAGAGATGTGAGCAGCAAATTTGACAAGCAGTCTGTACAGACTAAATACAGAAATACTTTTATAGCAGAGTATAAAGCTGCGAATAACGATGCCGAGCCGACAGAACAACAAATAGCGACAGCTATCGAAGAAAATGCATCATATATGTATCGCTTTACAGCACCGGCAGATGGCGCGATATTGCTCGCATCAAATGCAGATACTGCAAACGTTACATCAAGCTCTGAGTATGTGGGCAACTATGACGAAATTTCTGCCGCAGGCTTTGTCAAGGTTTCGGGAAGTCCAATGGCTGTAGCGGAATGGACAGGCAGAACACAGTATACATATGAGCAAAATTCGTTCTGGCATGCGGCGGGTTCTGCGGCTGAAAGCTACACAAAAACAGTTGGTACAAAGTATTTGTACAGCGGCACATATTATGATATCACAAAGAATGAAGCCCAAAATGGCGTTATAACTTTGATGACAAAGCCGTATGATTATCAGCCTGTGGCTACAAAAGCCAATCAATATGCCGAAAATTATCTTATAACCTCGTATCATTCAGCTGATAGTGTAAATAAAGCGATTTGGAAAAAATATAAGGCTGATAACAGCGATGAATTTGCCGGTGCACTTTCAAGTGAAAACAGTAACTGGTTTAAGACGCTTCTTGCAAATTACAGAAAAGACCCGACCGGCATCAAGCCTAAATATATAGAGTCGAGCGATTGTACAGTTCTTGGCATAGGAACACAAATTGTTTCACTTGGCAATGTTTACAAAAAGACATTTAAAAAGGGCGATGTTGTAACGGTGCCTTTCTATTATGCAAAGCCGGGTTCGAGCTATAATCCGGTTGTGTTTGTGCAGTGGAAGACGCTTTCAACAGATGCGAGCGCTGCATCACTTACAACGACCATTAACGGCTCTGTTCCAAAAACTGAGCAGCGCAGCCTGAGCACATATGAGTACAATGTTGACCTTGGATATAATGACACAAATCTTGTTATTAACCTTGTTGCAAATAACCATAAAGCATTGGTATCATATACAGATGCACAGGGAAAACCTGTTTCAAATACAATCGTTCCCGAAGGCGGACAGACAATGGTTGTTTATGCTACTGTTGCCGCCGAGGATTATACAATAAAGACAACATATAAATTTAATGTTACAAAAAAATCTGATACAACAGATTACCCCAATTTTTCTACAACAAACGGTTCTGTTATGATAGAGGCCGAGGCTGTTGTTACCGGAACAGGCGCAACCATACAGACTGCGTCGAGTGCGTCAGACGGAAAATATGTCAAGCTTTCCGGTCCGTCGTGGCCGAGCGACCCGTTTGTATCGGATAAAAACAATAGCAGCGCTATTTTGGCCGAGGCGCCGGGTGATATAGGCTTTGAGCTATCCTTTGACCAGGCGGGAAGATATTCAGTCTGGATGCGATATATTGCAACGGGCAGCGACTCTGTATGGATTGACTACGGTGCAATTAAAGCAAGAACAGGTGAAAAAGGCTATTCAAATCTTGGCTTGACTGTGGATACGAGTGGCGGATATCTGTGGAAACGAGTTGCACTTATATCTGAATCGCCAAACGCAAATGAAACAATCCGTATTCGTACGCGTGAAACGGGTGTTATAGTAGATAAATTCATTGTAACAAGATATCTGGGATATACACCGACGGGAACGGGTACGCTTCCTGACCCAGCAACGACACCGCTTGTAGCGGATATGTCAACGGATAAATATCCTGTTCCAACTGTAGTGCCAACTGTGGGAGAGCATCCGAGAGTACTTTTCAAGGCAGAGGATATCCCGCAGATAAAGGAAAATATGAAAGCGGCCGAAAATGCTAATCTTGTAGCGGTATTTAATGAATACAAAGAGAAGACATATACCGGTGTGCTTGCAAATAAAGACCCGAACTATGATAGCAAGGGCCTTGAAACCATTGCTGCAAAAGCCTTTGACTATGCAATCAACGGAAATGAAACACATGGTCGAGAAGCAATAACGGCAATGAAAAACTATGCTGGTACATTCCAGTGCGATTCGCCCGGAGATAACTGCCGTCAGAAAGGTCATGTGCTTAAAAATATAGGTCAGGTATATGACTGGTGTTATCCGCTTTTGAGCACTGCTGACAAAGAGGATTTGATGTATCTTGCACAGGTGATTTCTTATGGTATGGAGGTTGGTTTTCCGCCTGATGGACAGACAATACTTTGTGGTCATGGTGGCGAGTGGCAGCTTTATCGTGATTGGCTCACAATGGCGATTGCGTGCTATGATGAATATCCTGATGCATATAATCTTGTAGGTGGAAAGATTTTTTCGCCGGAGTCAGTTGATTACAGAAACTGGTGGAATCAGTCGGGCACACATTCACAGGGAACATCCTACGGCCCGGGACGTTTAGAGCCTGAATTGTACGCACACGTTCTTATAAAGAATATGAGCGGTGCAGAGCTGTTCAACGAGGATGACCTTACGCGTATTCCTTACGACTGGATATATCGTCGTCGTCCTGACGGACAATTGATGATTGATGGCGATGATAACAGTCAGAACAACGCATCTCCGGGAGCATATGTATCAGGTGCAAGAGATGCACTATTCCTTGCATATGTTATAAGCGGCGACCCGATTTTGAAGCGGGAGAGCATAAAGCAGGGAGCGCTTACACCAAAATATGGCCGAGAGGCAATACAACCAATAGAAGCGCTTATATTAAATAATCCAAGCATTGGAACGGGCACACCGTTTGACTCGCTTCCGCTTACAACATATCACGCATCACCTGTTGGCGAAATGATTGCGCGTACGGGTTGGGATTTGGATGCTGATTCAAATGATGTTATTGCGACAATGACGATGAATGAGTACAATCCTATGAACCACGGTCATTATGAAGCGGGACACTTTATGATTTATTATAAGGGAATCCTTGCCAATGATTCCGGTTGGTATGAGATGCACAATTCTCCCCAGCATAAAAACTATATGGCGCAGTCGATTGCGCACAATACGCTTGTGATACAAACGCCATATAACACATGGGGTAATCAGAATCAGGGCATTGACGGACAGGGTGTTGATAATTGCAATGGCAAAAACTTTTATTGGATTCCGTCTTCGTGGGAAGCGTATCAGGCAGATGACCAAAATCGCTTTGCAGAAATTATGGGACACGAATTCGGACCTAATCTGCAAACACCTGAGTATACATACCTTGCAGGCGATATGGCAAATTCGTATACATCAAATTATGATACAGATGTAAACGAGGCCCTTCGCCATATGCTTTTCCTTCCGACAGGTGATGAGGATTATCCGGCAGCATTTGTAGTATTCGATAAGATATACACAAATACTGCGGGCAACAAAAAGGCGTTCCTTCTTCACTCACAGGAAGAGCCGCAGGTTAATGGAAATGTTACAACAATAAAGAGAACAGAACGCGATTATAACGGTAAGCTTGTAAACCAGACGCTTCTTCCTGTCACGGCAAATCTTAAAATCGACAAAATTGGTGGAGCAGATATTGATGAAAATGGCAAAGTAATCCCCAATGCAGATGGTACTGTGGAAGGAAAAGACAAGCGTTTCTGGAACAGAGGTCAAAACTGGTTCTTTATGCAGGATGATCCGACGTATGTTAAGGACAAGAATACGATAGGCAGAGTTGTAAATCCGAATAATAGCCTTGAAGCAGGTTGGGGCAGAGTCGAGATTATGCCCCAAACAACGAGCAATATTGACTATATGCTAAATGTAATGTACGTTGGAAGTGCTGATGACAATTCTGCGCTGCAGCAGGCAACGCTTATCGAAACAGACGCATTTGCAGGCGCAAAAATATTTGACAGAGTGGCAATGTTTAGTAAAGCAAAGGCTCGCGTAACAGATACTGTGAGTTTTACAGTGCCGGGCAGCGAACAGGCTCTCAAGGTAAACGTTGCAGGTCTTTGTGCAGGTACATGGGACATAACCGTAAATGGAAATAAGGTCGATACACAAATTGCATCCGAAGAAGGCGGTATAATTTACTTTACTGCTCCTGCGGGTAGTTATACAATTACACGTGTAAGCGATTATGATGATAAAGATTTCGGTGTAACGTACAGAAAGCTTATCAGTAGCTTCAGCTATGAAGCCGACAATGGCGATAAAAAGACTGAAAGCTTTGCATCATATGACACAGATGGAAATAACGCACAGGTAATTGATATTATGCTTACAGAAGGTGCAAAGAGCGTTACGGTTTCTGATATCATTGAAAATACGGAGGTTGTAGGTGGTGTTTCGCTTCAAATGACACCTTCAAACGGAGTTGTGGACCTTTCGAGTGGCAAGGGCAGTGTAGAGATTTATGCCGCATATCCGTCGACTGTTGTAGCAACGGATATAAACAAGTACATTATAAACTTTACTGTTCCTATGACAGAGGTTGAGGTTATATCTCCTGTAGCGCAAGGTAATAATTCGTGGAAATATGTGAATAAGCCGCTCGACTATACGCTCAACTGGTATTCTAACTTGCCGACGTGGCACGTTGGATATGTTGGTAAAAAGATTTATGATTCACATTTGTTTATCTCTGTGGGAAGAAGCGAAAAAACATTAAATAAAGCTACGGTACAGGCAAATTATAAGGCTAACTATTTGGCAGCCAATCCGGATGCAACAGAAACAGAAGCTGCACAGGCGGTGCAGAATAATGCATCATATCTGTTCAAGTTTACGGCGCCGACATCCGGAAAAATAATCCTTGCTTCAAACGTTGATACCAACAATGCGGGCGAAATGGCAAGTGCGGGATTTTCAAAGATAGCAGGAAAGCCGGAGAATGCGTCGCTGAATGTAAGCAAAATATCAGATTATACATATACAAAGAATTCGTATTTCCATGCGAAAGGGCAATCGTTTACAGGGTATACCATGACAACCTATAAAAACGATACTACCACTGGAAAATATAAAGTTGGCAGTCATTCGTACAATCTTGCTGTAAACAATTCAGCAACTATCAAAGCCATTTTAACGCAAGCCTATGACTATATCCCATCGCCAACAGAGGCAAATAATTATGCTGAAGATTATTATGTATCGTCATATCATCCGGCAGATAATGTTGCAAAGACTGTATGGGCAGGTTACAGAAATGATAATCCCGGTATAGTTTCGACATCACTTTCTTCTAATTCGACTAACTGGATGACTATGCTTGATGAGTATAAAGACAATCCGCTTGGCGATAAGCCGGTTTATATTGAGTCGAGTAATGCCGCAAATGTTGGTTTGTGTGCAAATGACGTGGTTAACAACGTAGTATATACAAAGACGTTTACAAAAGGCGAGGATGTAATTATTCCGTTCTACTATGCGGATACAACATCAGGCTATAACCCGATAGTATTTGTTTCGTGGGATAAGCTTTCAAACGATACGAGAGCTGAGTCGATTACTGTAAATGGAAATAGTCTTGATACAAACGTGTATGAGCACACTACCAGCGTAGCTTATGAGGAAAGCACAGTAACAGTCGAGGTTGTTGCCAAAAATGCTGCATCAACAGTATCATATACAGATGGCGATGATAATGCGCTTGCGAGCACAACATTTGCTGCTCCTGAGGTTGATGGTGCTGCAAAGGTTGTCAAAGTAACTATCACAGCCGAGGACGGCACAAGTGTAACGCATACAATTACCATAACAAGAGCTAAGTCAACGGATGTAAGTGTTAAGTCACTTACGATTAATGGTGAGCTCGAAGATACAGTTGAGGATAAAGCAATAGCTCTCAATTATGATGTTGAGACATTCAGCGTTGCACTTGAAGCAAATGACGAAAATGCAACTGTAACTTATACTATTGATGGCGTGAACGCTGATGCGGTCGAGAATGTTACTGCGCCCGAGATTGACGGTGCAGCAAAGATTGTAGTAGCAACCATCACAGCCCAGGATGGCCAGACAAGTGCAACATATACCTTCACATTCACAAGAAAAGCTCGCTCTACAACGCTTAATATCAGTGCAACTGAGGATGGCGGCACAATAAAATACAAGCTTGGAGCAGATAACCAATACACAAATGCTGGTGAAGGTTTTCAGCAAGAGACTGAACTTGGAACGGTGTATCGTTTGCAGGCGGTTGCAAATTCAGGTTATGAATTTAAGTATTGGAAAGTTGTTTCCGACACCGGTTTGTCAACAGTTATTTCTGAGGAAGCAGAAATTGAGTACTCAGCAAATCTTAACTCGACACTCAAAGCGGTGTTCAGGAATAAAAATTCAACCGCAAAAACTGTAGTATTCAAAAACCGAAATGGTCAGATTGTTGGCAATTATATAATCAATAGCGGTGATGCTGCTATAACAATTACTAACCCAAGTCAAACAGGTTATAATTTTGAGAACTGGCTCAGAAGTGATGGTCAGGTTGTTGATAAGTTTTATAGCTTAAACTACAACTCAACTCAGCTTGGTAATTTGAAAGATGTTATATTTACTGCGCAGTACTCAAAAGCTGAAACACCATATGCCGTAACAGTTACAAATGGTTACATTTATTCAGCAGGCGATGCTGTAGATGCTAACAAGCCTATAAACGGTGAGTATACATACAATACACCAATAGAGGTTAAAACGGAAGGTGAGGGCGTATTCTCGCACTGGATTAAAGGCGGCAAGATTGTTTCTTATAGCCCACAGTACAAATTCTATGTAACGACGGCAAATACTAGTGTAGAGGCTATATATACAGCAGAAGGTGCAACACCTGAGGAAAATACACCATTTATCAATATCAGTGATATGATAGAAGATACAGTAAACGGAAAAATCAAATTCTTTACAGAGCGTTATCTTCCTGAGGGTTACACATTTATTGGTGCAGGTCTGACAGTGAGCAAGGAGCAGGCTAATCTTGGTGAATGTGAAAAATTGACTGCAAGCGACACGGTATTTCAATGGATAGTTAAAAATCCAAATGCTAACCAATTTGTTGCAACAAAAACCAATGCAGGAAATTATACATGGTATGCAAAAGCTTGGCTTATATACAAGGACATAAGTGGCAGCATCCATACAATCTATTCTGACGAAGAGAACATTTCTCTTTCAAACTAAACAAACAATTCAAAGGGCTATGCCGCAACGCATAGCCTTTTTGCATATAGCATAAAAATTATTTTTTTACAAAAAAGTACTTGAAAAAAATTCTGATTAGTTATACAATAAAATTGGCAGATAAAGATGTTTGTTATATAGAAGAAAGGTTGGGGGAAATTATGGTTTCTTCATACAAATTAAACGTAGCAGGCGTTACAAGAGAGTTGCCTTTGTGCAGAGTTAATGACGATTTATATATTGCTGCATTTGTAATGTTTGGCGATGTTGAAATTACAAAGGCGTGCGCGACAGAGCTTTTGAAAAAAGCGCCCGAATATGATATAATGATAACGGCGGAATCAAAGGGTATACCGCTATTGTACGAAATGGCACGTCAGGCGGGTGTAAATGATTATATCGTAGCGCGCAAGGGTGCAAAGCTTTATATGGAGGATGTAATTTTTACAGAGGTTGATTCTATTACAACCGAAGCAAAACAACGACTCTGCATAGGCAAAAAAGAGGCTGACGCTATGCGTGGCAAGCGCGTTTTGGTGGTTGATGATGTTATCAGTACGGGCGAGTCGCTTGCAGCACTTGAAAAGCTTATAAAAACAGTTGGCGGAAATATTGTCGGCAAAATGGCAGTGCTTGCAGAAGGCGACGCGATTGGCCGCGATGATATAATTTGCCTTGCTCCGTTGCCACTTTTTAATCCTGACGGAAGCGAAAAGTAATTACATACCTTGAATGATAAAAGCGAATTGATTTAGATTATAAATCACATTCGCTTTTTTCTATATTTGCACCAAGCCTTTGCAATTTTTCTACTATATCACAATATCCGCGCTCAATGTGCCATATGCTTCCGATTTCGGTATCGCCCTTTGCTGCAAGCCCTGCAATTATAAGCGCCGCTCCACAGCGTAAATCCGTGGCATTTACACGCGCACCGCTTATATGGCGCACTTCATCTATGATTGCGCAGCGCCCATCAATTTTTATGTTGGCGCCCATGCGTTGCAGCTCGGATACATATAAAAAACGATTTTCAAATATTGTTTCTGTGATAATTCCCGTTCCCTGAACGGTGCTCATAAGCGCGCCCATTTGTGCCTGCATATCAGTTGGAAAGCCCGGATAGGGAAGAGTTTTTATGTCGACGCATTTTAGCTTTGCGTCTGCATCAATGGATATGTGATTTTCACCTTCTTCAATCACAGCACCCATTTCGCGCAGCTTTGCAATTACGGGCTTAAGGTGTGAAGGGGGTATATTTTCAAGTTTTATACATCCATGAGTTGCGGCGGCGGCAACCATAAAAGTACCTGCTTCAATTCTGTCAGAGATTACGTTGTATTCACAACCGCTAAGCTCATTTACGCCGTCTATACAGATTGTACCAAGGCCTGCACCTGAAATTTTTGCACCGCAGTTGTTTAAAAAGTTTGCCAAATCAACAATTTCAGGCTCGGTTGCAGCATTTTCAATTATAGTCTGTCCATCGCATAGAGTAGCTGCCATCATAAGATTTTCCGTAGCGCCCACACTTGGAAAATCAAGATATATTTTTGCACTATGAAGCTTGTCTGTTTTTGCTTCGACATATCCGTGTCCGAGATTAATTTTTGCGCCCATGGCGGCAAAGCCTTTAAGGTGAAGGTCAACCGGGCGCTGACCTATTGGGCATCCGCCGGGAAGACTTATTCTTGTGCGCCCGTATCTTGCAAGAAGTGGTCCCATTACAAGAAAGGATGCACGCATTTTGCTGACTTGTTCATATGGAGCGATATGGCTTTTTAGCTTTGGCACACAAACGATGATATTTTTACCTTCAAAGCTGATTTTTGCACCAAGACTCTCCAAAAGAGAGCACATTAATTTTACATCGCTAAGTGGAGGGACATTTTTTATTGTGCATTTGCCTGTGCATAATAAAGTCGCTGCCAGAATTGGCAGTGAAGCATTTTTAGAGCCGCTTATTGATATGCTCCCCGAAAGCGGAGCGGATTTTTTTACAATAATTTTTTCCAACGCCATCAACCTCTTTAAGTATTGTTTTAATAACGTTATTTTAGCCGTTTTTATCATACTCATACTGTATTATTTTTTATTATTTGCTAAATTGTAATCACATATCAGGGCGATTTTTGCAAAAAATAATATCGGGGAGTGTGATACTTGTGGAAAAGCCAAACAAGAAAAAACGCAGATATGTAAGCGACTATACAGACGAAATGGATATCTCAAGGGCAAGCTCTGCGTGTGATTGCACAGGTCTTATGCCAAGTCTGCCACAATCTGATGAAGAGGTTAGATCCTATAAGAATGTGTATGATTTTTCGCCCGTATACGTTAGTGATGAGTCGTAGTATTTATTAAACAATAGCACAGCATTTTTTCAAATGCTGTGCTATTGTTTATCACTTTATTTTAAATAAAACTACTCCGCCAATCATCATTGCAATTCCGAGATATTTATATATACCGAAGCTGAGCTTTTCTGCGCCGAAAAGTCCGAATGCATCAATAATTGCCGCAACGAGAAGTTGGGTTATAAGTATAGTGCTTGTTGCAAGTGTGGGATTTAGTTTTGAAATTCCAAGCATTACAGTTATCGTAATAACAAGGCCCAAAACACCGCCTAAAAGACAATATTTTGGAGCGGCGGCAATTTCACGAAAATTTCCTTTGCCTACAATAAATACGGCGATAAGCGAAAGGATAAAGGCAGTGCCCTGCACAAAAGCGTTTGATTCATAAAGTCCTATTTTTTCTGAAAGGCGAGTGTTAAAAACACCTTGAATACTCATTGTCGCACCTGCAATAGCACTCATGATAAAACCAAGCATACAACTAATCTCCTTATAAAAAATATGTAATAAAGGCAATGCAGAGAAGATTTGCCGTCTTCTCTGTTTTGCCTTCGCTTTGACTTAGTTTTTAACTTCAAAGGATTCGCAGTCAGTGCATTTTTTTTGTGTCGGATTCTGCTCGTGTGTACCAACCTGAATTGCTTCGAGTGAGCAGTAGTTTTCGTTTTCACAGTGATACTTACATTGAGTTACGCTACAGCCTATTGAATGATTTGCTTTTGAACAAGCCATAATATCACCTCCTTGTATACATATTATTTCCCGCAACAAATGGTTTTATTCACCCATAAAAGCACGATGTATCAACTGGAGCATATAATATACAAAAAGCTTTATAAAGGAGTATATATTATGGATTTGAAAAACAACAAAATAACACTTGGCGAACTGTATAAAAACCCAAAAGCATTAAAAATTTTTGAGCGAGAGTTTGGTGATATGGTGCATCATCCTATTGTTAAGGCTTCGTTTTCTATGCCATTATCAAAAATGTTAGCTATTGCAAAAAATAAGCTTTCGCCTGAAAAAATCCAGCAAATTTTAAAAGAGCTTGAGAAGATTTAATGCTATTTTATATTGACGCTTGACGCCTTGCAAGTATACAAAATTTCGGAAACCTCGGATGTTTTATCACCTTCGACAGTTATGGTGAGGATGGTGTTGTAATTATCTGAGTCTATTTTAAAATCGGGCACATCACTTCCTAAATTTGCGCCGTAACCATAGTCTGCCATACCAAGACGATGTGCAACGATTACGGTTGGAGTGGAGATAGGATATGATTCGCTTAAAGGAGGCTCGTTTTGGGTATTTATGTTGTATACAAACCCTGACGAGCTTCCGATAATGTTGTCATAGGTGTTTGTATATGTCTGCTCACTAAGGCTTTTTCCGCCTGAAAAAATTGTAGAAGAGCGTGTATCAAAATTATGCTGCGCCAATACATTAATTGCCTTTTGTGCGTCTGTTTCTGTGTGAAATCTTGCTTCGATAATTTTTTTCATATTTTTCCCCAATCTGTGTTTTTGTTTTTATTATGTTTTTTTCAGTTTATATTTAGACTTGAAAAAAGAGGAAAATTTAATAAAATTATCAATAAAATCAAAAAAGGTGCGAAAATTTTCGCACCTTTTTTGTGTGTATTTAATTTTTGTATTTACTGAAAATATTTTCTTCAAGCCACATGGCAGTATTTGTATATTTGTCGGTTATGGTGTAATGACAGTAGTCTTTGAGTTCAATAGTCGAGCCATCAGGCGTCCTTAAAACATTATCGGCATTTGTCTGCGCTATATTTTTATGAATTTCAAAGCTTACAGATGCAATTTCGCTATCTGCTTCGTTATACACCAAATCATCAAAGCTCATAGACAGTACATCCGACTTATAAGCGTCAAGGAATTGGGCGATTTTTTCTCTGTCTGTAATTGATGTTCCTTTGTAATCATACTTATATGCGACAAAATGCAATTCAAGTATTTGTTCTGCATCTGTCTTCATTGCCTTTATGCCCGATGTGAGTAATTTTTCCGGAGTATAAAGTGGCTTTAAATAGTTTTCGTATTCCTTTACAACGTATCTGTATGAACGTTCCATAGTTTTGCCGTTTGCAAGAGTATAATTGAAACGCAAATTGTATGTCTCATGAGGGAAGCGTCCGTTATATGCTTTGTATGCTTCGTTTTTAGTAAGGTCTTCGTGCATAGCTCGTATCTGGGCTATGTCCTCTTTTTGAGTCAGCTCAATTGTCTGTACGTCAATACCCGGCATTGAACTCATTATTGTTATGCTTTCTATTGAGTCTATATCCGGCACACGTCTTTCAAAACCTGTAATATCTGTTTTTATGCTTCCCAAAATTGCAAGTGCTACGATAAGGCTTACAACAAGACCTTTCCACGCCTGCCATACTCTAAAGCTTTTTGACAAAAGCATCTGTGCAAGACAGTATCCCACTACTACAAAAATAAGTAATGTTATTGTGAGTTGTTTTTCACCTGTTATACCTATAAAGAACAGATAACCAAAAATTGCAGTGCAGAAGGTTACGCCATACTTAAATATCGGCCTGATAAACCTAAATGACACAATATCGCCGGCGCTTTCTGCAGGGCGTTTTCTGTATACAAAATATGCCACTGCAAGAAGTACTATTCCCGACAGAAAATATATTAAATTACAATCCGTAGAGTCCTGAATAATATACATCATCGGAAATTTTGTCAAAAATTCGGGTACTTGTGAATAGGAGTATCCATATACAAGCTCGGTAAACAACTCCTGAATACACACCCAAAGCAGAAACGGCAAAAAGTGTATTATGTATGTAAATACAATGTGTGCAATAAGATTGCCTGTAAACATACCCACAAATACTGTAAGAGAGAACACACAAAACGCAATACAAAGCGAATTTAAAAGCCATGTAAATATGACTGAATATGTAATGTATTCTCCGATTGGCATTGAAAGCTTTATTATAAGCACAATCGCAGTATTTATAACAAGTGGTATGAGCATCAGCACAAAACCTGAAAAAAGTGAATTTGCAAACAAACGTAATCTTGTAAACGGAAGTCCGTGCATTACAGTCGACGATCTTTGCGAATGGAGATAGCGAAACATCAGCATTCCAATCAGTA
Source organism: Oscillospiraceae bacterium (assembly GCA_015068725.1). GTDB lineage: Bacteria > Bacillota > Clostridia > UBA1381 > UMGS1253 > Aphodoplasma. The sequence goes on from SVKA01000010.1 coordinate 51,950, forward strand.
CAGGAAATACGCAAAGCATCACATTTGCAAACGCTCCGCCAAAACGGTTTATAAAGCTTCTGTATCCTTCTTCTAAAATAGCAAGATTGACATCCTGTCTGTCGGACAGTTTATAAGTCATAATTGTCAGAGGTACTGATAAAAACAAAAGCACGCTCCATACTGCCGATACCCAGCTGTATCGCTTGAGGTTTGAAAATATTAAGCCTTTATTAAAGAATGACATCTTTGATTTCATAGCCAAGACCTCCTAATTCATAGATAAAGATTTCTTCGAGCGTAAGCGGTAAAATATCGCACACTATGGGTGAATATTTGTTTACACATTCAAGGATTTGCTCTCTTTGACCGCGCACAATCATTAACGTTACGCTACCGTATTCGGAAATGTGCATGGGGGACAGCTGCTCTGCAAGCTCTGTGCCAGGTTTTTCTTTGAAGGCGAGTTGAAGCTTGTGTACGTCTGATTTTATGTCATCAAGCTGTTTTTCAAGAACAACACGTCCGTTGTGCATAATTCCTACATGGTCGCATACATCTTCAAGCTCGCGAAGGTTGTGCGACGAAATAAGTACTGTGGTTTCGCGTTCGGCAACGTCTTGCAGTATAAGACTCCATACCTTGCGGCGCATTACGGGGTCAAGTCCATCGACTGGCTCGTCTAATATCATTACATCGGGCATAGTGGATATTCCAAGCCAGAAGGCAACCTGCTTTTGCATACCTTTCGAAAGCTTTTGCACACGGCGATTTATATCAATTTTGAAAACGTCGGCTAATCTGCAAAAGCGTTCCTCGTTCCAGGAAGGATACACGCTTTTGTAAAACTTTTTCATATCCTTTATTGTATATGAGGGGAAGAAAAACACATCATCGGGAATATATATGACCTTTCGCTTAATTGCTACATTTTCAAAGACCTTGCTGTCTGTTATAAAAACATCGCCATCGTTTTGCATCATTACGCCTGCAATGTGCTTTATTGTCGTTGTCTTTCCTGAACCATTTGGACCGACAAGTCCGTATACACTGCCTTTTTTGACGTGCATATTAAGACCATCAAGTGCCACAAAATCATCAAATTTTTTCGTAAGATTACAAATTCTAATCAATTTTGATTGCCTCCTTTGTTATAAATTTCATCAATGCAGAGCGTGATTTCGTCTTTGCTTACTCCTGCATAATAAAGCTCGCTGACTGTTCTGCCAAGCGCATCAAAAAGCTCTGTACAATGTTTTTTTACAGTGCTTTTATTCACCTCGGCAACAAAGCTTCCCTTTGCCCGAACGGAATAAATATACCCTTCGGCTTCAAGCTCTCTGTAAGCACGCTGAATAGTATTGGGATTGATGGCAAGGTGAAATGCCAGCTCTCTTACCGACGGAAGCCGTGCATCGGGCGCGAGCGCACCGCTTAATATAAGCTGTTTAAATTGCTCTTTAATCTGTTCATAAATTGGTCTGTGGTCGTTATGGTTCAGATTAAGCATCAGTAACACCTCCTACAACAAACTGTATTAACTGTATTAATACAGTTACAATATATCACGAGGTTTTTTCTTTGTCAATATATTTTTAGAAAAATTTTGGAAATTACATATATTTTGTCAAAATAATGGACAAATTGGCGTATGTGTGATATACTTACATACAAAGAAACAATGGGGGGAGAAAAAGTGCTGAAACACTATTTAAAGGTTTGTTTTAAAATGATGGGAACGCATGTTATTACTGCGATTTTTTCGTTTATGTTATGTCCGCTTATCTTTTTGGCGCTACTTTCGTCAAGATTTGGATGGATACTTATGAGTGTTGCGACAAGTATAGGCTATGCTATTATGGTATATTCGTGCGCCTATAAAGTTGCTGACAAGGATATAAAGGTGTATTCGACAAATAAGCCGTATATATTAAAAGGGATTGTGCTTGCTATACCAACGCTTTTGGTTACGCTTGTTTTGACATGTGTTTACGATTTTACTTTTGCTCACCAATTTGCAGATTATGACTTGCAGATGAAAACCCAGCTTGTCGGTCGCAGCTTGTTTTTGGGATGGAATTTTATGTTTGAAGGTTTCAGAGTTGGGGTGGGTGGTGCAGTCAGCACATTTTATTGGGTGCTTTCGTATGCGCTTATGCCAATAGCATCATTTTTGGGATACTGGGCAGGAATGAACCGTTATGATTTTGGATATAAATTTTTTTCGGCATTTGTTTATAAAAAGCCGGAAAATAAATAAAAAAATGGTGTAACACCGCTTTGAAGTGAACCTCAAAGTTTAGACAAAATTAAATATTAATTTGCTTGTGAATGAGTTCGGTATTGTACCGGACTCATTCCTTTTAGTTTCATAGAAATTCTTTCGTTGTTGTAGTAATCAATATATCTTTTCAATTCATCAATGAAAGCATTAACACTGTCGAATTT
>SVKA01000035.1 GCA_015068725.1 Oscillospiraceae bacterium
TTCATCACTTGTGGTTACAACATCCCCTTGTTTAGAATTTAAAAATTTTTCTTTATCAAAATCACTCATAGTAACATTCACAGGCACTATTACATTTGAATCTCTAAGACAACTCAACAATGGAAACAGTGTTTCTTTGCTTCGATTTGATAAAAATTCATGTTTTAAATATAATAACACTCTTCCGGATTCTAATGTTTTTTTGTCGATATCTTTTTTCATTATTACACTTCCTTTCGTCAAATTTCGACATTCCTTATAAAACGACTGCATAATCTGGATGCCAGTCTTTTTAGCTAAACTTATTTTTCAATAACAGAAACAAAAATCGAATTGTCGCTTCCGTAAGCTTCACAACCTTCAGGCTGCATCCATTCAGCCGCCATCACCATTGCCTTACCGTCTTTCAAATGAGTTACACCGAAATTGCCGAGTCGTGCTCCTCTTTCTTTCACAACTACAAATTCGCTATCACGCACAAGCCGCATATTTTCAACTCTTGATGCAAACAGCGGTGCTCTGTGACGGAAAACATGATCATTATCAGCTCCTCGTCTTGTATATACAAGGTACAATTCATCTTCAACCTTCATCCAGTGTTGTTGCGTGTTATAATTTTGAAGTATACTCCCATCATCCCATTTCCAATGTTGCAAATCTGTATAATTAAGACCGTCCTCGCTCCTTGCAACCAATCCGCACTCGTCGTTGCGTAAGGTCATATAGTAAGTTCCCTGATGATAAATAAGCGATGGTTCACCAAGCCCTCTTGCTATATGTATTGTAAGCGGTTTGCCCATTTCTAGAATTTTTATATCTTTTCCGTCAAAAGAGCATCGAAGCACCATTACATACATATTCGGCTCGTCATCTTTTTTGTAATATACCGGAATTAATATCTCACCGTTTTCCATCTCCACACTCTGACCGCTACCATTTCCGCACCGTTCATATCCTTCCGGCATTTGTATGAATTTCATTTTGGAAAATCCGTTTTTCTCTTTGTCGTAAACACTGTAAAAGGTGTTACGTCTCTTTCCGGTCGGATGCAATTGCCCTTTTTTATATTCTGCAGTATGTCCAAGAAGCAGTATTTTGTCTGTTTTCTTATGATACATAGGAGTGGCATCACATCCTACCGTGGTAATATCCCCTTGTTCAATCGGCGAAAGTCCTTTTTGAAATTCAAATTCGCTCCAAGTTTTGCCATCATCCCTGCTTGTACTCAAAAGCAGACCTGAAAACAAATCACAACCATCTACATTTAAATACTGTGCAGTGGCGAGCATTATATCAGGCGTATAGCAACATCTCGCATGAACAAGACACTTTTTTCTGTCATATCCATTTCTGATTGCATGCGTTTCACACTTCATTGCTTTTCCTCTTTTCTGTTTTATATTCTTACTAAGGTCGTGTCAAGTCAAGGACAAAAAAGCACTATATAAAATCTCATTATGATTATTCATTAATATTCAGCAAATCCAAAGCATTTTTATAATAAATTTTATCCTTGTCGTTTTGCGAAATATCAAGTGTTTCTATAAGCTGTTTTTCCCATGATGGTCTGTGCCACGGCATATCAGACGCAAATACAAGTCTGTCAGGTGTGTGCTTGTCAACAATTTCCTGTGCAATCGCTTTTGGCATTACACCATAACCAAACGATAAATCAAACCAAACATTTTTTCCGCAAAGCTTTTTTATAACCTCATCTCCGCAGCTGACACCACCCCAATGTGCAGCAATTACGGGAGAGTCAAACCATCTTAATGCACCTAAAAGATTATCCGGCATACAGTGATACGGCAAGCCATAGCCGTAATCATAGCCGGCGTGAAAAACGGTTATAAGTCCAAGAGACGAGATTTTTTTATAAATAGGCTTCATTTTTTCATCATCAACATAAAAATTCTGATATTCAGGATGAAACTTAACGCCCTTTAGTCCCATATCCTTGATTCGTTCAAGCTCGTCAAAAACATTATCCGCATCAGGATGAACAGAACCAAATGCAAAGAGACATTTTTCTTCGTTTAATTCTTTTGCAAAATTATTTACATTTGTTTGCTGCGACGGATTTGTAGCAATAGATAATACAACTGAAATATCGACTCCATCTTTTTTCATCTCGCGCATCAAAGAAGATGCCGTTCCCGTGCTTTGCGGTGCAAGCCCTCCGCTGACATATGACAGCTTGTCTATAGCTTTTGTCGCAATAACGTCAGGAAATGCATGTGTATGAAAATCTATAAGCATATAATCTGTCCTCCTCCAATGTATATGTCAAAGAATTTTATTTTTGACGTTAAAATCCCTAAGTTAGATACACAATTTAAGCAATTCAATTTGTTAAAAATCATTTTATCACACCATAGAAAAATAGTCAATTTAAGAGCAAAAAATTATTAATAAATATCTGCTTTTTTCAAAAAATATCCTTATTTTTTGTGCACAAAAAAAACACCGATGAATGATCGGTGTTTTTTATATTATTAGTCGTCTATTGAATTATTTGTAGCCTGCTCAAAAATCGCCTCAACCTCAGCTGAAGGTTTTTTGTCGACAAGTGTTACAACTATTGCTGCAACTGCGCCGAGTATAAATCCGGGAATAATTTCATAAATTCCCGTTGCTGCTGTAAGGGTAGCACCATCATAAATCGGCAACCAGAGCCACAACATATCAACCAAAGCACCAACTATAATACCTGCAACAGCACCATTGTATGTAAAACGTTTCCAGAAAAGCGACAACAACACTGCAGGTCCAAACGCAGCACCAAATATACCCCATGCATTTGAAACAAGATTCATAATAGCCTGAGCAGCATCACCCTCACTGCTTGCAATAAAGTAAGCAACTACTGCAATAACCAAAACTATCAAACGGCTTACCCAAAGCATTTCTTTGTTAGAAGCATTTTTGCGGATAATCGGCTTATACAAATCACTTGCAAACGAAGATGCCGCAACCAAAAGCTGAGAATCTGCTGTTGACATCGACGCTGCTATTATTGCTGCAAGCAAGAGACCTGCTATAAATGCCGGGAATACATCACGAGCCAATTCTACAAAAATTAATGATTGCTGACCTTGGGCAAGCAAAACTTCTGAAAGATCTGTACCATTTGAATACACAAACATTCTTCCAAGGTATGCAATTACAATGGCAGCTGCCAAAGAAAGTACAACCCATATGATTGCAACCGTAGCTGATTTTTTAACCATTGACGGCTTTTCAATAGCCATAAATCTTACAATAATATGAGGCATACCAAAATAACCAAGGCCCCAACCAAGTCCTGACAAAATATCTTTCCAACTTGCATTAAAGAAATTTGCCACAAACTTGAACTCTTCTCCATTAGGTCCCTGATATACTGTTGCAAGAGCCGCAGGCTCAAGTTCTCTTGTAAAGCCCACAACAACAGGCACAATCAAAAGTGCAGCAAGCATCAAAAGTCCCTGGAAAAAGTCTGTCCAGCAAACTGCTTTAAATCCACCAAGGAAAGTGTATGCCAATACGATTATCGCAAAAATAATCATTGCAGTAGACTTTGAAAGCTGCGGTATAAGTGTTGTAAATACGTCCGAACCAGCAACAAATGCTGATGCAACATAAATCGTAAAACAAACCAAAAATACTACAGCACAAATAATACTGAGCGTATGACTTTTTGAAACAAATCGATTTGAAAGGTACTGAGGAAGTGTAATAGCGTCTCCTGATGCCTTTGAAAATTTACGAAGTCGCTTCGCTACCAATATCCAGTTCGCCGCTGTACCAATAGCAAGACCGATACCAATCCATGCCTGACCAAAACCAAAGGCCAATATACTTCCGGGCAAACCCATCAAAAGCCACGCACTCATATCAGAAGCCTGTGCGCTCATTGCAGTTACCCACGGACCCATTGATCTGCCGCCCAAAAAATAATCCTTTTCTGTTGCACTCTTTGACTTAAAGAAAAATAAAATACCTATAGCTACCATTGCCACAAAGTACAACGCAAATGCTAAAATATCCACCCTTTTTCATTCCCCTTTTTTTATAAATTTTCATATTTTTTTATAATTATATCATAATATTTCAGGATAGTCAATTATAAAAATAACCCCGATATGCATAAAAATACACATACCGAGGAAACTTTTTATGTAATCTTAGCCTAAAATCAATTTTGTTATCGCGTACAAAACCGACGGACAAAGCAAACATCCAAGACCTGTATAGAAGGTCGCTGTCATAGCACCATAAGGAACAAGTTTCGGATCTGTTGCAGCAAGTCCTGCACTTGTACCGCTTGTAGTTCCCATAAGGCCTCCGAAAATCATAGCTGACTGTGGAGTTTTAAGCCCTATTCTTTTAGCAAAAAACGGAGTAAGCATCATAACTGCGACAGATTTTATAACACCTGCTGCAATAGAAATGGTAATTACCTCTGAGGTTGCACCAATTGCTGTACCTGTAACCGGACCAACAACAAATGTAACTGTTCCGGCTGCAATTGTAGCAACGCTCACAGCATCACGATATCCCATTATGTAAGCAACCACGCCGCCTGCTACAAACGATGCAATTACACCTACGAAAAGAGAAAAAATGCCTACAAAACCGCACTTTTTAATTTCCGAAAACTTTGCACCATTAGCAGTCGCTATGATTGCATAGTCTCTTAGCGAAGAACCGCCAAGAATTGCTATTCCTGCAAACATACCTATATCAGAAAAGCCCTTCGTTCCTCCCGTAATGCTACCACCAATATAAGCAAGTATCAAACCAACAAAGATTGCAATCGCCGATGCGTGTATTCTTCCACGTGTTATTTTTGCAGAAACAAAATTAGCAAAAAGCGATATGATTCCAACAACTAAAAATGCTGTTACAAGACTGTTTGATGACAAAAGGTCAACAAGTATTTTAACAAAATCCGGCATAATTATTCCTCCTCTCCCGCGTTATCAACAGTATTTTTCTTTGACATAAGACCAAGCACAGGCACCAAAATGAATGCCAGAACAGTCGCCGCTAAACCTGCAACAACCGCAAGCGCGCCGCTTGATATTGCGCTGTATACGTTCTGTCCTGCGCTCATCGCGATAATAATAGGAAGAAACATCCCACTCCAGAAATTGAGCCCCTCGGAAGTTCCCTTGGGAAGTTTTTCCGATAATTTTTTCGAATTGGTTACAAGAAGCAATAAAAGCATTGCAAAACCAACGCCGCCAACATCGGAGTTTAGTCCTAACAAAGCTCCCAAAATATTACCCATATAGGAACCGCAAAGCATGCAGGCAGCCAGTAAAGCTGTACCGTAAATCATAGTCTTACCAACCTTTCTTTTATTTATTGTCCTGTATTATTATAATGCTCATTGCCAATATTGTCAACATTGAAATGGGATAAACAAAGTAAAAATTTGATAAAATGTCAATAAATCGCCTTTATTTTTATATTTTTACAGAATTAATTATCTAAATATGTCATAAAATAACCTTGCACCAAAAAATTATATTAACTTTTGGAGGACGTTATGAGCAAACAAAAAAACAACAATATCAGCAATAACAAAAATAACAATATCAACAACGTCAAAGAAAGCAAAGCCCAAAAGAAAGCTCAGCAGGTTGTTGATGCTTATGTCGACAAATCGCAGCTTAAATCTGACCCGATGGGAAGCTGGACAGGAAAACCACAAAACTCCAACGAGGTTCCCGTTCAGGATGCCGACGACCTGTAAAATCAGCAAAACAGACTGCTAAAAGTAAAGCAGTCTGTTTTTTGTATTGTCCGCTCTAAAGCACAGATAAATTTTTTTCATTTTGTGAAAAATTTTTATTGAAAAGTCAGATTTTTTTTGCTATAATATTTTTTAGTTTTATTTTTTATATAAATTGGAGGCGTTTATTATGGCATTAAAAAACAAATACTTGTCAGAGGTATATGACAAAGTATGCGAAAGAAACAAGGGTGAAACAGAGTTTTTACAAGCGGTTTCGGAAGTATTGGAATCTTTCGAGCCTGTTATAGAAAGAAGACCTGACATTGTAGCTGCCGGTGTAATTGACAGAATTGTTGAACCCGAGCGTTTTATTCAGTTCAGAGTATCATGGGTTGATGATAACGGCAAGGTGCAGGTTAACAGAGGTTACAGAGTACAATTTAACTCGGCCATCGGTCCATACAAGGGCGGAATAAGACTTCATCCAAGCGTTAACGCATCTGTTATCAAGTTTTTGGGCTTTGAGCAGTGCTTTAAAAACAGTCTTACAACACTTCCTATGGGTGGCGGTAAAGGCGGCAGCGATTTTGATCCCAAAGGTAAATCAGATGGCGAAATCATGCGTTTTTGTCAAAGCTTTATGACAGAGCTTGCAAAGCACATCGGCGCTGATACTGACGTACCGGCAGGCGATATCGGCGTAGGCGCAAGAGAAATTGGTTATATGTTTGGTCAGTACAAAAGACTCAGAAACGAGTTTACAGGCGTACTCACAGGCAAAGGTCTTACATACGGCGGTTCACTCGCAAGAACACAGGCAACAGGTTATGGTCTTTGCTACTTTACTGATGAAATGTTAAAGGCTAAAAACGATAGCTTTGAAGGTAAAACTGTTGTTATTTCAGGTTCAGGCAACGTTGCAATATATGCTGCTGAAAAAGCTATGCAGCTTGGCGCAAAGGTTGTTACTCTCTCAGACTCATGCGGATATGTATACGACGAAAACGGTATAAAACTTGACGTTGTAAAACAGATTAAAGAGGTCGAAAGAGGAAGAATCAAAGAATATGCCGAGCGTGTAAGCGGCGCCAAATACTTTGAAGGCTGCAAAAACATTTGGACGACAAAGTGTGATATCGCTCTTCCCTGCGCAACACAGAACGAGCTTGACGGCGAAGCTGCAAAGGCTCTTATCGCAAACGGGGTTATGCTCGTTGCAGAAGGCGCAAATATGCCTTCAACTCCTGATGCTGTTGAAGCGTTTATGGCAAACGGGGTTATGTTTGGACCCGCAAAAGCTGCAAATGCAGGCGGCGTTGCAACATCTGGTCTTGAAATGAGTCAGAACTCAATTCGTTACAGCTGGAGCTTTGAAGAGGTTGACGAAAAGCTTCACAACATAATGAAGGAAATCTACAAGGCTGCATCCTCGGCTGCCAAAGAGTACGGCGTTGAAGGAAACCTTGTTGCAGGCGCTAACATTGCAGGCTTCTTAAAGATTGCAGATGCTATGATAGCACAGGGCATTGCATATTAATTTGATAAAAGCATTAAAAAAGCTTTGCAAAATCTGCAAAGCTTTTTTTGTTGTTCAAAATATATCGGGATATAATTTTTTATACTTTTCAGTATATTTTTGTGTATTGGCAACATAGTGTCTTGTTTCAGAAAAAGGAATGTTGTCAAGCGTCTTTCCGTCTTTTGAATACTGTTCATTGGAAAGCCACGCATTTACATTGCCGCTCCCCGCATTGTATGCGCAAAGGGCAAGAATTGTATCGCCATTATATTTGTCAAGAAGACACCTTAAATACCAGCAACCAATTTCAATATTTTTTTGCGGATTTGAAAGCTCGCTTGCCGAAAAGTTTTTATATCCCATTTTTTCCGCTATCCACGTTGCCGTAGAATCG
>SVKA01000036.1 GCA_015068725.1 Oscillospiraceae bacterium
ACCAACCCCGGATGGCAAAACCCCGATATTGTTGAACGTATCGGCAACCCCGATGAGGATGCGTCACTTCTTATTATCAAGAGAGAGGGCAAAAAGGAAATCGGTATTGTTAACTTCCAGGTTCACCCTGACCTTGTTGGCAGAACCAAGTTTACTGCAGACTATCCCAAGTTTGTAAGGGATACATATGAACTGAATGTTCCTAACTCGCTTTGTATGTACCTCAACGGAACTCAGGGCGATACCAACCACATAGATGTAAGGCTCAATCCCGACACAGACCCCTGCGTTAAAGGGTATCCCAGAGCAAAGTATATGGGCAAAAAGATTGCCATGGCAGTTCTTTCAAACTATGATTTAGCTCGCGAAATAAATGGCGATAAAGTAGATTTTGCTCAAACTCTGGTTGAAGTAAAATACAACAAGGGAACAGCAGAAGAACTTCCCGCGGCTTTGGAGCTTGTAAAGCGCTACAGAGAATTGGGCAGTGAGGGAGCTCTCCCCAATGTATCACGTGATGGTATGTCCAGAACGCAACAGATTGCCAAGGCTGTTCGCATAGATGAACTGAAGGATTTGCCTGATTACGGAAATTTGAGAGTTTCGGCCCTCAGGGTAGGCGATGTGCTCTTTGGCGGATATCCGGGCGAGCCCTTTACCGAAATTGGTGTAAGATTTAAGGAAAGTTCGGATTTTACCTTGACAATGGCAGGATGCATAGTAAATGGCTATGAGGGTTATTATCCTATTGCATCTGCATTTGATGAGGGCGCTTATGAAGCACTCAGTAGCCGCTTCGTAAAAGGAACAGCAGAAAAGTTAATGGATGTACTTATAACTTTGGGTAAAAAGCTTAAACAAGACTGAATTAAAAAGCAGGTTTGCCTATAATCTATACAACTATCGGACGGTATTTTAAAAAACAATTGCAAGGAGTATTTTTATGTTCACAAAAGCAAAAGCCATATGGCTCAAAGACCTTCAAAACGAAATGAATATACAAACGCTTTTTGTTGCTGAATTTGCTAAAAAGGATAATCTTACTCTTAAAATAACAGGTGCCAGTGCATATAGAGTTTATATAAATGACATTCTCGTTCATTACGGCCCTGCGCGCACTGCGGGCGGATACGCCAGAGTTGATATTGTACCGCTATGCGATAGTATTATCAAAGATAAAAATCAGATTAAAATAGAAGCTGTTAACTATCACTGTAATTCTTACTCTTTTGTTTGTCAGACGGGATTTATACAGGCGGAAATTGTAAGTGGTGATGAGGTTGTAGTGGCAACGGGCTGTGATTTTAAAGCTTTTCGTGTAAATGCGAGAATTCAAAACGTTATGCGCTATTCCATTCAACGTTGTTTTACAGAGGTGTGGGACACTTCAATCACAGATACAGAACACGAAATATGCTTTCCTGACATACACATAGAATATCTTGAGCGCCACGCACCGCTTCCGGACCTTAGTGAAATAGCAGTCGACACAATCACTCAAATAGGTGAATTTGGTTACCTTGGTGAAGAATATCCCCACAAAGGTCAGGATTTTATAAACGATTTAAGAATAATACAAGACGGAAAAGTTGTTTCCAATATGGGATATACTCTTGACGAAATAAATGAAAAGCCTATGTATGTATTCGACCAGATGGACTACACCTTTGAAGATGAAGAAAAGCCACTTGGCTCGACAATTTCGCAAGGGAAATATGCATTTTTTGATATGAAAAGAAATATTACCGGTATGATACGCTTAAAATTCAACGCAAAGAAGAATTCAAGGCTTTTGATTGCGTTTGACGAAAAGCTCAAAGATGGAAAAATAAACCATGCAACATGGTCTTGCGTCAACATAGTTCAGCTTAGTGCCTTCGGCAAGCAGGATTTTACATCTTTTGAAATATACGGCTTTAAATATGCGGCAGTATTCGTTATAGAGGGCGAGATTGAGCTAAACGGTTTTTCTGTTATTCAGTACAAAAATCCGATAAAAAATCCTCCTGTCCTAAAATGCGCTGATACAGTTGTTCAGGGCATATACTCTGCTGCGGTAGAAACGCTCAGACAGAATGCGGTGGATATATATATGGACTGTCCTACTCGCGAACGTGCAGGATGGCTGTGCGACAGTTACTTTTCGGCTTGTGCTGAGTATGCATTCACCGGCAAAACGGACGTTGAGGATGATTTTGTTGAAAATTATCTTTTACAACGTTGCCCCGATATGCCTGAGGGTATGCTTCCAAAGTGTTATCCTGCAAACCATGTCAAAAAGAGCTTTATACCTCAATGGGCAATGTGGTTTGTAATTGAAATCGAACAATACATACAACGCAAGGGTGAATTTGACGTAAATCGTTTTAAACCGGTCGCGTATAAGCTTCTTGGCTTTTTTAAAAAATTTGAAAATGAGTATGGCCTTTTAGAAGACCTTCCTTCGTGGAATTTTGTAGAATGGTCAAAGGCAAATGAATGGACAGCGGGTGTGAATTTTCCTACAAATATGCTTTATAGCGAAGTGTTGTGTATTGTCGGACGTCTGTTTGATGATGAGCTTCTTATAAAGAAGGCTGCAAAAATGCGCGATACTATTGTGCATCTGTCTTATAACGGCACATTCTTTTGCGACCAGGCGTACAGAAACGAAAATAAGCAGCTTATCATCTATCCTGACCGAATTACCGAGGTGTGTCAGTACTATGCATTTCGATTTCGAGTTGCAGATAAGGAAAAATTTTCCAAGCTTTACGATATTCTTGTTACGGATTTTTATCCGGGCACAACAAAGTGGCCTGATATCCCAAAGGTGAATGCTTTTATGGGTATGTATATACGAATGGAGCTTTTGCGCGAATGGGGCAAAAACGAAATGCTGGTAAAGGAAATAAAGGATTTCTTTGGCCATATGGCACAATATACCTCTACCTTGTGGGAGCACAAGGATATGAGCGGGAGTCTCAATCACGGTTTTGCATCGTATGTGGGTGGGCTTTTGCTCGAAATATTCAATGGATAAGCCTTGAAATAAAAAAGTACGTAAATGTGAATATATTATTTATACTATTTACAAGTTGAAAGGAAAGAGCGTAATGTATAAAGCGTTTTCATTAAACGGTGCATGGGAAATGCACTATCAGGAAGACAGATATACGGATACACAAAATCCACTTAGGGATATACCTGTGTATATGGAAGATATCACCGGATCAGAGCCAGAGGATATAACCAACAACATAATTGAAAATGCTGTGCCACGTTATTGGGAGGATATGACGGAGGATTTCAGGGTAACATCATTTTTTGGCAAGCTGAGAGTAAATCCCGAATATGGCCTACAGAGCTATCCTATTGCAGGCTATGCACCTGATATGGCACTTCCAAACGTTATGGGAACGTTTTTTTATCGCCGCAGCTTTGAATATAATATTATAGAGGGCGAGACTGTTCTTCATTTTGAAGGTGTTCAAAATACGGCGTATGTATGGATAAATAATGTATTTCTCGGATTTCACGAGGGTTATAGCACGCCTTTTGATGTCGCAGTTCCTACCAGCGTACTTAAAAACGGAAAGAACGAGATAGTTATTTCGGTATCAAACCACAGACTTAAAGGATACTGTGACGAGCCTGTATCGGGACTTACTTCGCGTGCGGCAAACGAGTATACAGGCGGAATTACGGGAGATGTCGAGCTTAGAGTGTATACATCCTCGTTAAGAGATGTGTCTGTTGTTATTTCAAATGATTGCAGCGAAATTTCTGTAAATGTTGAAATGACACAGAAAACGCCGTTTAAATGGGCGATTTATGATAAAGAAACCAACATTAAAGAGGGCAAAGGAGATGGTGATTTTAGCATATCTGCTGATGGTATGCAGCTGTGGTCGCCTGAAAATCCCAAGCTTTATGAAATCAAAATAACATTGGGCGAAGCAGAGCTAAAAAGAGTTTTTGGTATAAGACGCCTTGTGGCAGACGGCAGCAAATTTAAACTCAACAACACACCATATTATCTTCGTGGTATATGTGAGCACTGCTATTTTCCTGATACGATACATCCATCGCACGATTATAATTACTACAAAGGTATAATAAAACACATAAAAAAGCTCGGCTTTAATTTCATTCGCTTCCATACATATATTCCCGAAGAAGAGTATATGCGCGCTGCAGATGAGGAGGGAATTCTTCTTCATGTTGAGTGCCCTAACAACACATCGGTGGAGGAATGGAAGCAAATTGTAAAGTTTTGCCGCGCACATACATCGGTAGTGATATATTGCTGCGGAAATGAGCTTTTACTTGATGATGCTTTTATTGAATATTTAAGAGAATGTGCCGGTGAAGTTCATAAAAATACAGATGCATTGTTTTCTCCTATGAATGCTCTTCGTGGAGTTGAATATTTCTGGATTGAAAAAGACCAGGAAAAGTATATCGTAGATGAGCCGTTTAAGCATAATACAAAGCGTTTTGCAGCACTTTCAGAGTTTTGTGATATGTATTCTACCTACACAAACGGAAATCACAGTTATTTTTCCCTTGGCTGTGATTATCGCAAAATCGATGAGTGCTCTGTTGTATATAACAAGCCGCGTGTAAGCCATGAAATATGCATCGACGGAACATACACAGACCTTAGCCTTAAAGAAAGGTATGAGGGCACAAGAGTGGGAAAAACGGATATGTTTACATCTATCGAGTGCCACCTTGAAAGCAAGGGGATTTTGAAAAATGCACCACTTTATTTTAAAAATTCATCCGAGTGGCAACGAAGAGTGAGAAAATACTGCTTTGAGCAGGTACGAATGAGCAACACTATCTCGGGTTATGATTTTCTCGGTCCGATTGACACGCATTGGCATACCTTTGGCTATGATGTAGGTATGATGAATGAATTTTATGAATTAAAGCCGGGCGAAACCATAAGAAATGTGCGGATGTATAATTCTGCGACGGTGCTTATGTCAGATATCGGCAAAAAGAGAAATTATAAATCAAAGGATAGCTTTGAGGCAAATATTTTTGTCTCTCATTACGGAAAAGAGAGCTTGATTGATGCATGCCTTGAAACAAAATTGGTTGCAGATGGAAAAATAACAGAAAGGCAAAGCGCTAAAATTGAAAAGGTAGAAAATGGCGCAGTGTCAGGCATATTTACATTCAGATGCGATTTGCCCGAAACAGATAAGCCGAAGGCAATGAAGCTATGTGTAACGCTTGAAGCGGATGGAGTCTTTGCAGAGAATGAATGGGAAATTTACATATTTCCTGAAAAAAGGATTATCAATAAGAATATAACGGTGCTAAATGAGGCAAAGCTTTCTGAAGTTATACAGCTTCTTCGCAGCGGAAAGGATGTTCTTCTTTTCGGTTCAAAGCCGTTTAACGCTATCCCGACAAGCTTTCGAATAGGTATTGCAGGAAGAACAAGCGGAAATCTTGCGACGGTAATTTACGAGCATCCTATTTTTAATGATGTGCCACACGATGGTTTTTGCGGATGGCAGTTTTGTGATATGCTCGAGGATGGAAGCGCAGTTTGCTTTGAAGCGGAAGACGTGCCATTTCACCCGATTGTTGAGGTTGTTTCGACGCATAAATATGCTATAAGACAAGCTGCTTTATTTGAAATGAAGGTACTTGGTGCAAGATTGGTTGTTTGTTCGTTTGATTTAAAAGAGAACGACCCTGCTGCAAGCTGGCTTAAAGGACGTATTATAGAATATATGTCAAGTGATGAGTTTAATCCAAAAGATGTAATAGATGAAGGTGCACTTTATCGCCTCAGTGAGAGCAGAGTTGTAAAAGCAAAAGCAAACACAAATCTTGCGTTTAATGTTAATGATAAAACGGCACTAAGAAAATCCCGCTAATTAAGAAAGCTGTAAGGTGAAACAAATGTATAAGTTAAATTATAACAAAATTCCGACAGAGTGGATTAATGGGCTTCCGGTGGGAAACGGAAGGCTTGCGGCAATGTACTGGGGCGATGGACGAAAGGACATCATTTCGTTAAACCATGAACGTCTTTGGAGTGCACAATATAAGGGAAAAGAAGCGGATGTGTCTTTTGATAAGCTTCCGATGCTGCGAGAGCTTCTTAAAAAAAGGGACTATTTTCGTGCGACGATTTTTGCAAATCTTTTCTTTGGTGGCTATGGCGGCAGCAGTGGCGTTATACCCGGAAGAATTGACAGCTTCCAGCCTGCCGGAAATCTTATTTTTGAACATAGCGCATATTCTTTAGACAACAAAAGCGAGCTTGATATAACAAATGGACTTATCGAAGTCAAGCGTGGCAGCAACGAAAAAATAAAAATATTCTGCGACAGTAACGATGGTAACGTTGTTAGCTTGTGGAAAAGTGAGTCGGGCATAGACGGAAAGCTTTATTTTGAAAGAACAGAGGATGTCAGGGCAAAATATACTGCAAGTTATTTTAAAGACTCAATTACATTCAGATGCGATTTTGCGTGGGATACAAGCTACAAGGTTGAAGTGAAGTTTAGCACTGACGGCATGGTAAAAGTGGATGATGACGGAGTATGCATAAGCGGTGCAAAAGAGCTTTTGTGTAGCGTTAATATTATCCTTGAAAAAGAGGATAGCAGAGCACATACACTTGATTTTGAAAAGATATATAGTGCCCACAGACAGACCTTTAATAAATATATGGAAAGGCTGAGCTTTTCTGTTGATGCTGAGGATAAAGACATTCCTGTAGATGAAAGAATAAAAAAGATAAGACAGGGTGAACAAGATATCAAGCTTCAGGAGCTATATTTTCATTATGGCAGATATCTTATGGCATCTTGTTGTATTTGCGGCGCGCTTCCTCCGAACCTTCAGGGCAAATGGAATGTCGATATAAATCCTCCGTGGCAGAGTGATTATCATCTTGATATTAATCTTCAGATGAATGAATGGATGGTAGAAGGTGCAAATTTTTCGGAATTCGCACTGCCGCTTACAGATTTTCTTCTTTCGATGCTTTCCAGCGGCAAAAAAGCAGCGAAGAACCTTTATGGTTGCCGCGGAATATGGCTTTCGCTCGCGACTGATATATGGGGAGAGCCGACTCCGGAATCTTTTGGATATGCAGTGTGGACAGGAGCTGCAGCGTGGATTGCACAGCCATTGTGGCAGCATTATCTTTATACAGGAGATAAAGAATATCTTAAAGAAAGAGCATATAAGTTCTTTAAAGAGGTCGCGCTTTTTTATGAAGATTTTCTCTGCGAAGATAAGGAAGGCGTTATGCAGTTAATGCCCAGTCAGTCGCCCGAAAACAGATTCAAGGGTGCAGGAAAAGTAGTGCCGGTGGGCATATGCACATCAAGCGCGATAGATGTGCAGCTTGCTTATGATGCGTTTGGATATGCTATCAAATCTGCGCGTATTTTAGGAGTTGACAAAGAAGAGGCAAACAAATGGGAGAGCCTTCAAAGCAAGCTTCCGCCATTTAAAATAGGCAGCGACGGACGTCTTATGGAGTGGAACGAGGAGTTTGAAGAAGAACAACCGGGACATAAGCATCTTTCTCATCTTTATGGGCTTTATCCTTCAAACATCTTTACTCCCGAAAAAATAAA
>SVKA01000037.1 GCA_015068725.1 Oscillospiraceae bacterium
TTGACGACCCAAATGCTTTGCATTTCGGTACCCGTCTGCGCACCAACAAGCTAAAAACGATTGCTAATCGTTTTATTTACGCTTGTTGCCCACTCTGTGTTCGAATCCCTTTCTGATTTCAAACAATAAAAAAGCAATTACTCACCATAAAGTGAATAATTGCTTTCTTGGCGGAGAGAGAGGGATTCGAACCCTCGGAACGCTATTAACGCTCACACGATTTCCAATCGTGCGCCTTAGGCCAGCTCAGCCATCTCTCCTTAAAAATTCACGACTCAGCAATTATAACATATTGAAGCGTATTTTGTCAACAAAAAAATAAATTATATATCTTAACTAAAGTAAGGAAGGGGTCGTTGTCTTATGTATTGTTGACAATTCTTTTTAGCTGTTTTATAATTGTTGCATATAGAATTTTATAAATTCAGGGGATGATATTATCAGACAAAATGCAGGGATTAACGGCTTTTGGTTAAAAATTATTGCAATAGTGGCGATGAGTGTTGACCATATTGGTGCGCTCTTGTTTCCTCATGCCCTGTGGATGCGTGAGATAGGACGCCTCACTTTTCCAATAATGGCGTTTTTGATTGCCGAGGGTTTTAGTCATACAAAAAATATTTTCAAATATGAGCTTAGGCTTATTTTGTTTGCGTTTATATCAATGATTCCGTTTTATCTTGCATTTGGAAATCCGTATAACGTGTTTTTCACGCTTTTTGGAGGACTTTTGGCGCTTGATATTGACAAAAGAGTAAAAAATAAAAGCGTTGCCTTTATCTGCATGATGATAATAGCTTTTATCACGCACAAATGCGACTGGGGCTTTAGCGGCGTAATTACAATTTATATTTTTGGCAAGATAAAAGACAAAAATGTTGCGGCTTTTTGTGGTGTGCTTGGCTGTCTTGCGACGTATTTACTTAAATGCTTTATATTTGATTGTGTTTTAGCCAATAAAGCGTTTAACCTTATGAGTTATCGCATTTCTTTTTGGATATTGGCTGCGGCTTTGCCGCTTATGATGTATAACGGACAACGTGGGCGAAATATAAAAAGCTTTTTCTATATTTATTATCCTGTGCATCTTATAATTATTTTTGTGATAAAAAGTATTATATAAGTATAAAAAAATGCTGTGGCACTGCCACAGCATTTTTTTAACAGTTGAAAACTTCTTTTGCTATATCCGCGGCGCGTTTCGCATCCTTTGCATAATAGTGTGCGCCGATGTTTTTTGCATAATCTTGTGTAACTACTGCACCGCCTACCATAATCCGACATTCGGGATATGATGAGCTAAGCTGTTTGATTGTATCCTCCATAGCTCCGAGCGTTGTGGTCATAAGTGCACTTAAACCAACAAGCTGTGCGTTTTCGTCTTTTGCGGTTTTTACAATAATTTCAGGCTCTACATCACGTCCAAGGTCAATTACAGTATAGCCGTAATTTTCAAGTATTACTTTTACAATGTTTTTGCCGATATCGTGAATATCGCCCTTTACCGTTGCGATAACAATTTTGCCCTTTGATACGCTTTTTGTACCACTTGCAGCAATCTTTGCTTTTACTGCTTCAAATGCCGCCTGCGCTGCATTGGCTGCACTTAAAAGCTGGGGTAAAAATAATTTTCCACTCTCAAAATCTGCGCCGACTTCGTCAAGAGCAGGTATCAGGTGAGCATTTACAATATCGAGTGGCTCGCTTGTTTCAAGAAGCTTTGCGCACAGTGCATGCGCTTCGTCGACAAGACCTTTTTTTACAGCCTCGGCAAGTGTGTGCTCAGTTGATAAAACAGTGGACATTTTTGCGCCTTCATCGTTTGAAAAGCGCTCTATGTAGCCTTGTGAATTTTTATCAATACCAGATAGCACGCGATATGCATAAACAGCATCCATCATTGCCTTTGCGTTTGGATTGATAATAGGAAAGTCAAGTCCTGCGCCAAGCGCAAGCGTCAAAAATGAAGAGTTTAAAAGCTCGCGGTTTGGGAGGCCGAAGGATATATTCGACACGCCTAAAACTGTGCGAAGTCCAAGCTCGTGTTTAATATATCGGAGTGCTTTTAATGTTTCTTTGGCTCCCTCCTGCTGCGCTGATGCCGTAAGAGTGAGAGTGTCAACGTATACATCCTCTTTTGGTATGCCATAGGAATTTGCACAGTCAAGTATGCGCTTTGCAATTTCTATGCGCCCCTCGGCTGTATCGGGGATTCCGTTTTCATCAAGCGTGAGCGCAACAACTGATGCGCCGTATTTTTTCACTATCGGCAAAATGCGCTCGAGTACTGCCTTCTCACCATTTACCGAGTTGACAATAGCTTTACCATTATATATGCGAAGAGCCGCCTCGATGGCGTCGGGATTTGATGAGTCAATCTGCAGTGGGAGGTCTGTTACGCTCTGAATTTTTTTCACTATATTTTTAAGCATACTTACCTCATCGATGCCTGGCATGCCAACATTTACGTCAAGAATATCTGCACCTGCATCTGCCTGCGAAACAGCCTGTGCGAGTATATAGTCAATGTTGTTTTCGAGTAGTGCCTGTTTAAAGAGCTTTTTTCCCGTAGGATTTATACGCTCGCCTATTACGGCAACACCGTCAGGCGCAACAATACGCGTGGGCGTACAAACCATGCTGCGTCTTTTAAAAGTTCTCTCTTTAGGTGTTTTTGATTTAAATATATCGGCTACGGCTTTTATATACTCGGGTGTAGTACCGCAGCAACCGCCGAGCATACATATTCCAAGCTCGTGATAATCTGAAAGTATTTTACCAAACTGCGTAGCGTCAATATCATATGTACCATCGACAGGGTTTGGAAGGCCTGCATTTGGTTTTACAAAAACGCCAAGGCTTGTAGATGCGCATAGTCTTTTTGCAAGAGGGTATATTCCCACGGGGCCAAGAGAACAATTTATACCAAGTGCGCATACGCCAAGCCCCTCAAGAACAGACGCCATAGCCTCTATCGAACAGCCCGTAAAGGTGCGTCCGTTTTGCTCAAAGCTCATTGATACCAATACCGGCAGATTTGTATTTTCACGAATCGCCAAAACTGCCGCCTTTACTTCATAAAGGTCGGTCATAGTTTCGATTACTGCAAGGTCAGCACCGCTTTTTTCGCCGGCAATTGCAATCTCACAAAAAAGCTCGTATGCACGCTCAAAACTGAGTGTGCCCGAAGGCTCTAAAAGCTCGCCAAGCGGTCCTATATCAAGGGCTACGGCAGTATTTGTTCCAAGGCAGGCTTTTTTTGCTATACCGATTGATGCTTCTATTACTTCTTTTACACTTTTTTGGCATCTTGCAAGCTTTAATGCATTAGCGCCAAAGGTGTTTGCATATATAATATCAGCACCGCTTTGTATATAGGAGCGGTGAATGCTTTCAATCAAATCGGGGTTTGACAAGGACAAAAGCTCGGGCACTCCACCAATTTCAAGACCGCTTTTTTGCAGCATTGTACCCATAGCGCCGTCAAGTATTGTGTATTTATTTTTATTAAGCTCAAACATTACAAGTTTCCCCTTTGTTTTTATAATCACATTTATCTTTTAGTGCGCAGTTTTTACACCCCGCCATTTTGCCATGTACTGGTACATCCGAAGCACCTATAATTGCAGTTATCGATTTTCTTGGTGTAAGGATGCTGCTTTCGGTTACATACAGTCCGATTTTGCGCTCGGCATCAACAAGGCGCAGCAGTATATGTTGTTTTTCAATCGGAAAATCACCGTATCCGGGAGAAAAACGACTCGTAAGAAACAATCCTTTTTTAGAGTAAAGAGAGTTAAGACTCTGCGAATATTTGTCGCAAGAAGACTCGGCCGCTGCGGTAGCACACGCATCAAGCATAACGGGGAAAAGTGCATCAATGGCCTGTGATGCGCGTATTTTTTGTTCAATCTCTGTACCCAAAGTGAGTGCAAGCAAAATCGCATGAGTACATCCTTTAAGATGCTTTTTGATATCTTTTCCTTCAAGTAAATCTGCATTTTTTAACTCGTCAATTGAAAAAAGAGCATGTACAGCACGTGGGTTTACTACACTAAGTGTCTGCCTGATTGCTTTACTGAGCGCTTCATCAATGTTTTTTGACAGCGTGCCGTCATCTTTTTGCCCAAGATAGCGAAGCGCCTCGTTTTTATCAATTTTATCAATAGTAAGCTTTTCCATAGTTATCGTTTTAAACCGGCCAGGATGCCTTCATAAACTCTTTTTGCAACTGTCGGGTTATTCATAGTGTACAGATGAATTCCGTCGACGCCGTGCGCGAGCAAATCGTTTATCTGCTCAATCGCATATTCAATTCCCGCATCAAAAAGAGCATCGCTGTCAGTATCGTACTTGCTTATCATTTTTGTAAATTTCGGCGGAAGACTTGAGCCGCTCAGTGCGACAGTACGCTCAATCTGGCGCACCTTTACAATAGGCATAATACCAGCCTGAACGGGCACGTTTACGCCACGCGCGCGTGCTGTGTCAAGGAATTTATAAAACAGTGAATTGTCAAAAAACAACTGCGTGATAAGGTGTGTAACACCCGCATCAAGCTTATATTTTAAGTTGTCAATATCCTTTTTTAGCGTTTTGTTTTCATAGTGTCCCTCGGGATAGCATGCGCCAACCACATTGAAATCGCCGCTTTGCTTTATTGTTTTTACAAGGTCGCTTGCGTGGGCAAAATCGTTTGCCGCTTTTACGTCGGGGTTTATATCACCGCGAAGTGCAAGTATGTTTTGTATATCGCATTCTTTGAACTGTGCCACGCGCTCGGCTACCTGCTCTTTTGTAGATGTAAGACACGTAAGATGTGCAAGAGATTCAATACCGAGCTTTGATTTAATGTGCGAAGCAATCTGTACGGTGGATTTGTCTGCAACGCTTGCACCTGCTCCATAGGTTACACTGATAAAATCAGGCGCAAGAGATTTTAAATTGTCAAGTGTCTGATATATTGTGTCTATACCGCTGTCCTTTTTAGGTGGAAAAATTTCGAGCGAAAACACAGGTTTTGATTGATTAAAAAGAGTATTTATATACATTTTAAGCCCCCAAAATACAAAAACTTTTTTACACAGAAGATATTATCACAAAAAACACAAAAAATCAAATATGTTTTTTTATTACTGATTTCAAATTTCAATATACCACGATGCAGTATTTGCAAAAACATTTTCATAACACGGCGCTGTTACACCCTTTATTTTGCTGTTTAGCACAAGCACATCTGTACCCATAACAATTGGAATTATTGGCATTTCGCTCAAAAACACCTCGGCAAGCTCGTTATAGGCTGATTTAAATGCGTCTGTGCTTTCGGCAGTTTTGCACCTTCTCAAAAGCGAGTCGAGCCTTTCGCTCTGGTATACGCTATACGATGCACTGCTGCCCGCAAGCGAAGATAAATCAAGTGTATCGCTTAATTTTACTTCGCCTAAAAACATTTCGTATTCGCCCGCATTTATAGAGTCTGCATAATCATTATACGAAAGCCTTCTTATTCTTATCTCAACACCGATTTGGGCAAGGTCTGATTTGATTTTTTCAGCCGTAGCAATCCTTAGTTCATTTTCAAGATTTACTATAAGGTCAAACGAAAGCTTTTCCGAGTCTGAATTTCTCATTGTGTTATTTTCGTCCAAACTGTAGCCTGCATCAGAAAGAAGACTTATGGCGCGTTCGTTGTCGCGCTCATATTGATATATCGGATTTGAAAAATAGGAGCCTGGTGCAATCGGTACATTTACCGCCTGCGCTCTTCCAAAGAAAATATCCTGAGCAATCTGCTTGCGCCCGAGTGCATAGGAAAGCGCACGCCTTATGCGTGAACTGTCAAGCTTTGGTACAGTTGTGTTTATACCTATAAAAGTCAGGGCATTATTTGTATACGAAACGGTACTAAGATTTCCCTTTGGGTTATAGTTTCGCATCTGAGATGCACTAAATGATGCGACCTCAATTTCCCTTGCTTCAAGTGCGGAGGATATAAGCTCCTCTGACGGCAGCTGCTTTATAATAATCTCTTCTATAATCGGCTTTTGCGATGTAATATAGTTTTCGTTTTTTACAAGACGCAGCGCCCGACTAAGCCCCGAAGGGACATACATGTATGCGCCCGTTCCTATGGGGATATATTCTTTTAATGAATTTACGCAGTCCGTGCCGCTTTTTATTATCGGTATATCCATAAGCGCTATAAAGTTTCCGTTAGGGCGATGCAAGGTTATTATAAAAGTATCTTTTCCCGCACGCATAAACGACGCTATATTTGAAATTCTGCTTTTATATGCACTTTTTTCAAGCTCGGTTATCATCTGAAAGGTATATTCAACATCTGCGGCGCTAAATTCGCTGCCGTCGTGCCAGGTTATACCGTCTTTTAACGTAAACGTATAAGTAAGACCGCCGTCTGTAATTGTATAACTGTCTGCAAGACACATTTCGATACTGTGGTCGCCTCTTCGTTTTACCAGAGAATCGTATATAAGCGCACTCGTTTGCGTAATAGAGTGCGATACGGTTGCAATAGGGTTGTAGGTATCAAAATTGTATACACCGATGCTTATTGAATTTGCGTTTCTGATTTCAAAAGCATCGGGCGGCTCGTTTCCCTCATAGCACGCACAAAGAAATGCCATACAAAGAGCCAATACAAGCGATATTATTCTTTTTATAAAAAAACCAAACTTCATTTTCATATAAACCACCATATACTAAAATCTTTTATATAAGCTCCATAAATGCACCCATAAGACCGATTTTTCCCTTGTGCGCCCTGTTTGAGAAAAACTCATCGCCATTACAGCAGGTACATATATTTGCAAGGGTGATGTTTTGCTCCTTTATACCCATACTCAAAAGCTGTGAATGTATTACGCCCCACAAATCTATATGATATTTTTTGCCGCGCTTCTTGGTAAAACGCTCATCAAACATCATAGCAACATCTTCGTCAACCTCAAAGCAGCACTGACCGATAGACGGGCCTACCCCGCATATAATATCGGATGTATCAGAGCCAAAGCTGTCTGTCATAGCTTTAATTACTTCGCCCGAAATATTTTTTACAGTAGAGCGCCAGCCCGAATGTGCAAGCGCTGCGACCTTCTTTTTTGTATCAAGGAAAAATACGGGTACACAGTCAGCGCAAAAAATCACAAAAGGCACATTTTTTTCGGCGCACACAAGAGCGTCAATTCCAATTATATCGCTTTCTTTTACGATTCCCTTGCCACAGTCATCAGAGGTTATAATTCGCACCTTGTTTTCGTGCACCTGATTTGACAAAACAAGCTTTTTGTAGTCAATGCCCAGAGATGAGCATATTATATCATAAATAAGTTCAATTTTCAAGATGTTACAGTGCTTTATTTTCAATACTTTGACCAAAATTTGAACTTTCTGAAACTATTCAAAATCAAGGTGGTTAGTATCAAATTAGT
>SVKA01000038.1 GCA_015068725.1 Oscillospiraceae bacterium
CCAGCACGATGCCAACGGCCCTGTTGAGGGTCTCAGGCTTTGCTTTGTTTGCGAATACTGCGGCGATCCTTGCCCAAATAAAGGTGAACAGGATGCACAGCGCCATAACCAGAAGATCAGGAGAATCCCCAAAAGAAAAGTGAGAAACCGAACCTGTCAACGCAGTAAAGGTCATAATAAATACGCTGGTGCCTACGGCGGTCTTTAGCTCATATCCTAACACGGATGTGAGAATGAGGAGCATCATCATACCTCCGCCTGCGCCTACAAAGCCGCAGATGAAGCCGATAAAAATACCGCAAAGGATCGAACCTGCGATTCTCCTTTTTTTGTTAATGGCCTCCATTTCCTGCTTGGTGGTCATAACCGGCTTTGCAATAAACTTGATGCCTAAAATCAGCGTCATAAAGGTACTGAAGCCACCCATAGTTTGGGCAGGGACAACACTGGAAACATAGCTTCCCACAACTGTGAACAGCAGGACCATAGCCATCATAAGCAAGCCGTTTTTGATGTCCAGATTTTTGTTTTTCCCATAGGTGAAGGCTGAAACCGCGCTTGCCAGCACATCAGAGGCAAGGGCAATACCCACCGCGGTGTAGGGTTCAATCTCAAGGAAAGTAATCAGCATTGGACTTATGACCGCGGCAGCGCTCATACCGGCAAAACCGGTTCCCAGGCCTGCGCCCATACCTGCAAAAAAAGTCACGAGCAAAACGATGCAAATATTCAAAGTATCACCTCTATATAATACTATACCACAGAAAAAGTAAAAAGTAAATCAGCCAGTATAAATCTTCCCCTTTTACAAATAATAGCATCGTAATTTGTAAAATTATTGTAGGCGGGCGGCAGGTTGCCGCCCCTACGAGCACGCAGTAGCATTTACAGTAGGGGCGGATATCATCCGCCCGCCAAATGTATCGTAAAAGGAGAAAGATATATGAAAGCAACCGGCATTGTCAGAAGAGTGGATGAATGAGGTATAATAACACCCAGTGAGATAAAGCTTTATAAACACTGGGATTTTGAGCAGTTTTTGAAGAAAAAATTTTGACGAAAAACAGCATATTTTAACCAATACATAGCAAAAGCGAGGGGAATTCCCCCTCGCTTATTATGAAGTTATTGCAATATATCTGCTTGAATATACTTAAAAACTGTTATATAATCAACATGAATTCTTTAAAGGATGCGTGTAACGATGGAGAAAAAATACTCCTGGTAAAAGTCTGCTTTCATAAATGTCGCATTTGAACATTATTAAAGATTCAAAAAAGGAGATATAACATATAATGCTTGCCTATAATGAATGCGAACTACCTAAAATCAGGACCTATAAAGAAGTGATTGATGGATTTTTGCCAGCTCTTAAAGACTATTATGAAAACCCCGAATCTTATAATATAGAGCCATTTAAGATCTTTGGCAATTTATATTATGTTGGGGATAAAAAAGTTTGTATGCACTTGATTGATACCAACGATGGTTTCATACTTTTCGACAGTGGTTATTCACACAATTTTAAATCGCTTGTTGACTCAGTTGATAAGCTTGGTTTCCGTTGTGAGGATATAAAGTATGTTATTCATTCACACGGTCACTTTGACCACTTTGGCGGTGGTGACCGTTTGCGCGATCTTTATGGTGCGAAGATATTGATGAGTGAAACAGATACCGAGCTATTAAAAGAAATGCCTGATAGAGCACTTATGCATTTGGCACCAAATAAGGAAGATCAAATTTGTTGGCCCGATGAAACCATAAAAGACGGCGACTTTATTGAACTGGGAAATACAAAAATCAGATGCGTATCGGCTCCCGGACACACGTTGGGTACAATGGCGTTTTTTTTCGAGGCAACAGACGGCGTGAAAAATCACAAGGTAGGATATCTTGGCGGCCTTGGCTTTTTAACCATTTATAAAGAATTTTGCCGACAGTACAACTTGCCGGAAAATATGAACGAAGAGTTGCTTTTGACTGTAAATAAGCTTAGAAACGAAGATGTTGAGATAACACTTGGTAATCATCCCGGCCACAATTCCTTAATTGCAAAAAGAGAATATATGCTGCATAACAAAAATACGAATCCGTTTATCAATAAAAATACATGGAGTATCCTGCTGTCAAGTGTTGAGGAAAAATGTCAGGAATTTGCCGAAAAAGGGTATTAATATGAATACAGAAATTAAAAACAAATATATCGACTTTTTAACTTCTATATGCAAGATAGAAACACCATCGGATAATAAGGCAAACATTGATAAAATGGTCGATTTTATACAGAAATTCGCTATAGAGCAAAATTTACAAACAGAAAGATTCTCTTTTTCTGAGGCGGGCGATTTTTTGCTTATAAAAACGCGGGAGTGTGAAAACGAAAAGCCAATACTTCTTATGGCACACATGGATACGGTCCATAAGATCGGAGCGTTTGGTGATGAAGTTGTTAGCAGTGTCGACAATTGGCTGTATGGCCCCGGTGTAATGGACTGCAAGGGCGGAATTGCCTTAGGATTATGCGTGATGGAGCGCTTAAAGGCAGATTCTAATCTCAAGCGGCCTGTATATTTTCTTTTAACTTCTGATGAAGAAGTGAGCAGTCGTTTTTCAGGACAGACAGGTAAGGATTTAATAATCGATACTGCAAAAAGGGCTGCTGCTGTTTTTAACCTTGAACCGTCAAGACCGAGAAGTGTTACGGTTGGCAGAAAGGGAATTTTGAAGATGCGTGCTGAAATCTTTGGCGTTGCAGCACACGCAGGAAATGCATATTTTGACGGTGCTAGTGCCATTAAAGAAGCTGCACATATGGTTCTCGAAATAGAAGGCTTGAGCCAAAGAGAGGGAATTACATATAATTGCGGTGTAATCAATGGCGGAACTGTTCCAAACGCTGTTGCGGATAAGTGCAGCATCGATATTGATATAAGAGTATCCAGCATGGAAGAAATGCAAAAAGCAGAGCAAACTATGTGCGATTTATCGCAAAGGAATGTTGTTGAAAATACTCACCGTACCGTAACGGTGATGAGTAAAAGACCCCCAATGATGGTTAATGACAAGAACTTGCAGCTTTTAGAGAAATGGAATATTGCTGCTAAAAATCTCGGGATGGATGAATTCAAAGGCATAATAAAAGGTGGTGGAAGTGACGCTGCCTATACAGTTATGGCAGGAACGCCCACCTTGTGTTCTTGTGGCCCGATTGGTTATGGTGAGCACACACGCAATGAAAAAGTAGATTTATCAACATTTGACGATATAGCAGAGCTTATTTCTAATACCATAAAATTGATTTAGGAGCGAAAAAATGAAGGATTTTAAAATGAGTTTTGTTGCAGCCGGCGATATGCTTATTCAAAGAAAAATTTCAACCGCATACGATGGCTTCGAACAACTTAAAAAGTATATTTCAAAAGCTGATGTGCGCTTTTTTAACTTGGAAACAACGCTTCATAACGGCGAGTATTTCGGAAATCAATTTTATGGCGGCAGTTATCTTTATGCGGATCCGTCAGTACTTGATATTGCAAAAGAATATGGCTTTAATATGTTGTCTTTTGCCAATAATCACACGATGGATTATTCTTACGGAGGTATGCTTGCTACTCTTGATAATGTTAACAAGGCTGGATTTGTAAACGCCGGAGTAGGTAAAAATCTTGATGATGCGGCGGCTCCGGGATATTTGGATACGCCCAGCGGTAGGGCAGCGCTTATTTCTGTCGTATCTACTATGATGAATCCGGCAGCAATGGCCGGCAAACAGTCAAGACAAATTATTGGCAGACCTGGTGTGAATCCACTTAGATTTGATGAAAAAATTGAACTTACACCCGAGCAGTTTGAAATTGTTGAATACATCGCACAAAACAGTGATATAAATGCGAAAGATAATATATCAAGAGCAGAAGGCTATCAGAATCCGTTGCCTGATGGTATAACGGTCTTAAAAGACTTGAAATTCTTTAAAGGCAATAAAACTTATTATCACACTTCGCCAAATCAGGAAGATGTAGATAGAGTAAAAAAAGCCATATACGAAGCACAGATGCATGCCGATTATGTTATTATTAGCATTCATTCTCACGAAGTTGGCGGTAAATCGAAGGAAACACCTGCACCATTCCTTGAAGAATTTGCACATATGTGTATTGATAGTGGTGCAAATGCCGTTATAGGGCACGGACCACACCTTATTAGACCGTTAGAAATATATAAAGGATGCCCTATATTTTATTCGTTGGGTGATTTTATGCTTCACAATGAAAGCATACCGAAACTTCCTGAGGATTTGTATGAAAAGTACGGCCTTACTTCAGACAATACAATGCGTGAGCTTTTCTGTAAGAGGTCTGCTAACTATACCAGGGGGCTTATGACTGACAGAAGGATGTTTGAATCGTTCATACCGTATTTCGAGATTGAGAATGGCAAAATGACACATCTAGAACTCTTGCCGATTGAACTGGATTTTGAAGAACCGAGATGGAAAAACGGAAATCCTCATGTTAGGACCGACTGCAACATATTGGAAAGACTTGCTGAAATGTCTGCAGCATATGGTACAAAAATCAGCATTGATGAACATGGAATTGGTATAGTCGAACTATAACTGACAAAATCATAATCTTAATCTCAATAAGGCGCTGCTCTTAATTGTATAAAACTCCTCTGTAACGTACAGAGGAGTTTTTCTTTTGGGCGGTATAATCTTGCCTTGTTTACAGATACTAACATCGTAATTTGTAAAATTATTGTAGGCGGGCGGCAGGTTGCCGCCCCTACGAGCACGCAGTAGCATTTACAGTAGGGGCGGATATCATCCGCCCGCCAAATGTATCGTAAAAGGAGAAAGATATATGAAAGCGACAGGTACTGTAAGACGCGTGGAGGCTCGTGTTATAATAACAAAAAAGTCGCTTAAAGCCGCATAAACACTGGGATTTCGGGCGGTTTTTGAAGAAAATTTTTGACAAAAACAGCATATTTTAACCAATACATAGCAAAAGCGAGGTAAATTTCACCTCGCTTTTGATGTGTACATTATTTTAACAATGCGGCAACTTTTTCGGGAAAATCTAAGTAGTTATCTATGGTAATGTAATTAAAATCTGACTTATAAACCGATTCGTCATTGCCCCCCAGGCCGTAATCGTCACCGATATATACTACTTCGCTATGTTCTAATCCGTTTTCTTTGCAATACAAATCAAGGGCATAATACTTATTATAAGGCTTTGGCGCCATATCAAAAGAGGATGAACCACCCACGAAAACACAATAGTCGTTGAAGGTGTCGACAACATCCTCGTAGATTTTTCTTCGCTTTGCCCGGTCGGGGTCAAAGGCAAGCTTGTCTTCCTGTTTTGCTTTCGTTCCAAGAATGGGAAAAGTTATGCAACCCGATGGATGAAACTCTACCGTTTCTCCTGCATATTCGGTGTATCCGTATCTTTCTCTTAATGTATGTATTTTATCTGTTACAATTTGTTTATCACATTCTACGGTTACATTTTTTATAATATCCATTGTTTTTGTTTGGGAATTATAAACACCGTATTGCAAACCATAGTTGCCTATAATATCAATAGGAAAGCCTTCAAGTTGATTGAATATACGCATCACCTGACCGGCGCCCACCATAAGAAGCTTGTACTTTTTTGAAAGTTTTGTGAGGATCTTTCTGTGTTCAGCGCTTAAAGGTGTTTTGTGTTGGGTTAACGTGCCGTCCAAATCCATTGCAATAACCTTTATATAATCGTACATTCTGATTTCCTCCTTTACAATCGTGGACAATCAAGTTATAATATTTCGGTCAAAATAAATCAATAATTAACCCGAAAAATGCGCAAACAATGAAAAGTTTTCGTTTTGTGTTTGGAAATCGGTCAAGAACGATCAGAGGGGAGTAACAATGTTTTATAAAGAGCGGGAACAGGAAATATTAAGCATATTAAAGACGACAAACAGTTTTGTAACAGTGAAAACACTTTGTGATACACTGTATGCGAGCGAATCAAGCATCCGGCGCGATTTAAGGGCAATGGAAGAGCGTGGGTTGGTGAAAAGAAGTTATGGAGGAGCGGTGCTTGAGAACAATTATTCAAACATCGTTACCTTCAATCGCCGCACCCGGCAGAATGTAAATGAAAAGCGGGAGATCGCCAAAAAGGCAATTTCTTTCATAAAGGATGGCGACATTATTTTCCTTGACCAATCCTCCACAGCTTTTTATCTTGCTGATGAGATCAAAAATCGCAGTTCGCTTACAGTGGTGACAAATAATATTGAAATTATGATGTTGTTATCAAACTCCAAAATCAAGCTCATATCCTCCGGCGGCTGTTTGAGTGACGAAAACCGAAACTGTCTGATCGGCAGTGATGCACAAAGGACATTTGAAAATATTTTTGCAGATATTACGTTTTTTTCTGTGAAGGCTGTGTCATAAGATGGCGTGGTTACCGATTGTTCACGAGAGGAAGTCGCAGTAAGGGATGCCATGCTCAAAAACGCTGCAAAAAAAGTATTGCTGTGCGACAGTTCTAAGTTTGACCGCAGAGCACCTTTCAAGCAGTGTGAACTAAAGGATGTAGATGTCTTGATCAGCGAGGTTGACCGAGCTCAGCATTTTGCTGCTTACAGTGACAGAGTAGAATTGCTGTAACAGAAAAATGCACAGTATAAATCTCCTGCCTTTTATAGATACTAACAGCGTAATTTGTAAAATTATTGTTGGCGGGCGGCAGGTTGCCGCCCCTACGAGCACGAAGTAGCATTTACAGTAGGGGCGGATATCATCCGCCCGCCAAATGTATCGTAAAAGGAGAAAGATGTATGAAAGCGACAGGTACTGTAAGACGCGTGGAGGCTCGTGTTATAATAACACAAAAGTCGCTTAAAGCCGCATAAACACTGGTTTTTGGCAAATTTTAAACAAAACTTTTGACAAAAAACAGCATATTTGACTTGTACATATCAAAAAGGGACTGTCTCAAACGATCATTTTGAGACAGTCCCTTTTGTATATGTTATTGTTTTTGGATTAAATATAATGCCCGAATACGCAGAGTCATAAATGTTGAAAAATATAGTATCCCACATGTGAACAAAAGCATTTCACAAATGGTAAAATATATAAACCAACCTTCTGAAATTTTTCGTACTATATCGCCATGATTAACCAAACAATATGCTTCATCAATGATTTCAGGTCCACCTCCACCTATTAAAAGTGAGGAAAAGCTAACAGCGGCTAAACTGATAGAAATGTATTTAGAGGTAATAAGGCAATAGTCTATTATATTGCGTTTTTGTTTTATTTTTGGAACGAGTGTTTCATCAAAAAAAGCACCCGAAACAATCCCTTGAATTAAGATAGAAACAAAAATACCTACAATCCAA
>SVKA01000011.1 GCA_015068725.1 Oscillospiraceae bacterium
TGCAACAGTACCGAATACCATTACACACGCCAAAACTAGTGCCAAAACCTTTTTGAGATTTTTCATAGTCTCAAATCCTCCCTTATAATAATTTTTTAGGTTGTCGAAAGAGTTAAAATATGTAGCAGGCCGCGGTCACCCTCTTTCATTTGCGACCCGCCCGGCGAGCGATTAAAGATACTTAACCACTCTTCCTGCATTGATTATAACATCCCAAATCAAACTCGTCAATGCAGTTTTTGCAGATGTAATATAACTGTAAAATTAGTAACATTGTTGTATCACACCTGCTATAGTTTTATTTTAAACACGCACCGACAAACTCTTTGATAAGCTTGTGCGGGCGATTGGGACGCGATTTAAATTGCGGATGGAAAATTACACCCACAAAAAATCTGTGATCTGCAAGCTCGATTGCATCTGCAAAGCCGCAGTCCGTTGACTTGCCTGATATAACAAGTCCGTTTTTCTCAAGCACGTCATAGTATTTCGGATTAACCTCATACGTATTCCAGTGTCTTTCCGAAATTTTTTCTTCCTTATATATATCATAGAGTTTTGTACCCTTTGATACCACTGTTTCTCTTGCGCCGCGTTTAACGCCGTCCTCCTCCGCCGAGGTAGTACCCTTTTCAGGAGCGTAAATTACGTCGCATGAAGCGTCAACATTAAATTCTTTTGACTGAGCCTCTGAAAGTCCGCAAGCATTACGCGCAAATCCCAAGACAGCCAACTCCATGCCGAGTCCAATTCCAAGAAAAGCAATATTATGAGTTCTTGCATACTCAGAAGCAACAACCTGTCCATGAGCGCCGTCAGCGCCATAGCCACCGGGGCTCAAAATACCATCAACACCGTCAAGAAGCTCCTTGGCATTTGACTCGTTAATATCGTGCGCATCAATCCATCTTAAATTTACGCGGCACTTGTTTGCGATGCCTGCATGAAGGAGCGATTCATATACGCTAAGGTACGAGTCATGAAGCTCTGCATCCTTGCCGACAATAGCAACCGTCGTTTCCTTTTCAGGATATTTAAAGGTATTAACAAGCTCGCGCCACTCCGCAAGGTCAGGCTCGCCACAGTCAAGCGATAATTTGTCGCATATAACCTTGGAAAGTCCCTCCTGCTCAAATATAAGCGGAATTTCATATATAGTAGGTGCGGTAATATTCTGAATAACAGCGTCGCTTGACACATTACAGAACAAACCGATTTTTCTCTTTATTTCATCATTTATAGGCATTTCCGTGCGGCATACAATCACATCAGGCTGTATACCAACATTCAAAAGCTCTTTAACGCTGTGCTGAACAGGCTTTGTCTTAAGCTCGCCCGAAGCATTCAGATACGGAATAAGCGCTACCTGAACAAAAACGCAGTTTTCACGGCCGACATCACTTGCCACCTGGCGTATAGCCTCCAGAAACGGCATGCTCTCTATATCGCCAACCGTACCGCCGATTTCAGTAATAACAACATCGGCTTTACTCTCATCGCCGGCACTGAAAATCTTTCTTTTGATTTCGTCGGTGATATGCGGAATAATCTGTACCGTACCGCCGCCATAAGCGCCTTTACGCTCATTTGAAATAACGTTCCAGTAGATACGTCCCGCCGAAGTATTCGAGTTTCTTGTAAGAGATTCATCGGCAAAACGCTCGTAATGACCAATATCAAGGTCAGTTTCGTGGCCGTCATCGGTTATAAAGACTTCGCCGTGCTGTATAGGACTCATACGGCCGGGACCTATATTAATATATGGATCAAGCTTTTGCATTGTAACGCGCAGACCTCTTGCTTTTAAAAGTCTGCCAATCGATGCAACGGTAATTCCCTTTCCAAGACCAGAAACGACACCGCCTGTTACAAAAATATACTTTACTGCCACAGTTACCAATCCTTTTTCTTAAAATATCTACACAATGTGCCCATTTAAATAAATACCTAATTTATTTTATACTTTTATAGCGCTAATGTCAAGGATTTTTTTGATAATTCGTCAAATTATTTGTTGTTTTTTAATGGCTTGTCCTATATTTTTAAAAATAACCGATGAATTATGCAAAAAGTGCGGACCTAAGGGGCCGCACTTTTTATTTTTATTTAATTTAGCCTATCAAATCACTCTGTGCCATAGCAGCATCAAGAGCTTCCTCAAGCGAAGTCTTTTCCTCGCCCTCAATACTTAAATCAACGTCGCGATACAGACTCATACCCGTACCTGCGGGAACAAGCTTACCGATAATAACGTTTTCTTTAAGGCCGAGAAGCGGGTCAACCTTGCCCTTAATAGCTGCTTCAGTAAGAACTCTTGTTGTTTCCTGGAACGAAGCCGCTGACAAGAATGAATCTGTAGCAAGGGCTGCCTTTGTGATACCAAGAAGGTTGATTGTTGCGCTGGCAGGTTTGCCACCATTATTTACAGCCTCCTCGTTTGCCTTTTCAAACTCAAATACGTCTACAAGGCTTCCCATCAAGAGATTTGTATCTCCCGACTCATCAATCTTAACCTTACGCATCATCTGACGAACAATAACTTCGATATGCTTATCGGAAATATCAACACCCTGCATACGATAAACTCTCTGAACTTCTTGTGTAAGATAGCTTTGAACAGCTCTTTCACCAAGAATTCTGAGTATATCCTGAGGATTGAGCGAGCCACTTGTAAGCGATTCACCCTTCTTTATAACATCGCCATCTTTAACGCGTATACGGGCATCATAAGGAATTATATATGTGATGCTTTCCTTTGTTTCATCATCAGTAACCACAATCTCACGACGCTTCTTTGTTTCTGAAACAGTAACGCGTCCGCCGATTTCTGATATGATTGCCACACCCTTTGGCTTTCTTGCCTCGAACAATTCTTCGACACGGGGAAGACCCTGTGTGATATCGTCGCCGGCAACACCGCCCGAGTGGAACGTACGCATTGTAAGCTGTGTACCGGGCTCACCGATTGACTGAGCTGCGATAATGCCAACAGCCTCACCAACCGGAACACTCTCGCCACTTGCAAGGTTTGAACCATAACAGTGCGAGCATACACCCACAGCACACTTACATGTGAGTATACTTCTTATCTTAACCTCTTCAATACCTGCGTTTTCAATTCTTGCGATTTCCTCATCGCCCATCATAACGCCGTCTTCAACTATAATCTCGCCTGTTGACGGGTCAACTACATCGCCACAGGTATAACGGCCAAGAAGTCTGTCCTTTAATGGCTCGATAACCTCGTTGCCGTCTTTTATTGCACTTACAACCAAGCCTTCTGTTGTGCCGCAGTCTTCCTCGCGGATAATTACATCCTGACTGACATCAACAAGACGTCTTGTAAGGTAACCCGAGTCAGCAGTACGAAGAGCTGTATCGGCAAGACCTTTTCTTGCACCGTGAGTTGAAATAAAGTACTCAAGTACGTTAAGACCTTCACGGAAGTTAGCACGAATCGGAATTTCGACCGCTTTACCGGACGTGTTAGCCATAAGGCCACGCATACCTGCAAGCTGACGAATCTGGTTTACGCTACCACGGGCACCGGAGTTTGCCATCATGTAAATCGGGTTAAGCGCATCCATGTTATCCATAAGTTCTTTTGTGAGCTTGTCATTTGTTTCTGTCCAAACCTTGATAACCGCTTCATAACGCTCGTTATCATCAAGCATACCACGTCTGAACTGTTTTGTGATTTTATCAACCTTTTCTTCTGCTTCCGCAAGAAGCTGTCCCTTGATTTCAGGAACCTTGATATCCGATACGCTGACTGTAACAGCACCCTGTGTTGAATACTTAAAGCCAAGTGCCTTAATATTATCAAGAACATCAGCTGTTTCAGTAAAGCCGTGAACACGTATACATCTGTCTATAATAATTCCAAGCTGCTTTTTAGTAGCAAGCTTTGTAAATTCAAGGTCAAACGCCTTTGCCGGATCACTTCTGTCAACGAATCCAAGATCCTGAGGAATGTGCTCGTTAAAGATAATCTGACCCATTGTAGCATTTATTGTACGCTGCTGCATCACACCGTCAATTTCCTTCTTCATACGAACCTTGATGCGTGCATGAAGCGTAATGATTCCGTTTCTGTACGCCATCATAGCTTCGTCAACATCGGAGAACACCTTGCCTTCGCCCTTGTCGCCATCCTTGACAAGTGTCAGATAATAGCTTCCAAGTACCATATCCTGTGTCGGAACAGTAACAGGCTTTCCGTCCTGTGGCTTTAGAAGGTTGTTTGCCGAAAGCATAAGGAATCTTGCCTCTGCCTGAGCTTCGGGTGAGAGCGGAACGTGAACAGCCATCTGGTCGCCGTCGAAGTCAGCGTTGTACGCTGTACATACAAGCGGATGAAGCTTTAGCGCTCTTCCTTCAACAAGCACCGGCTCAAACGCCTGGATACCAAGTCTGTGAAGTGTAGGAGCACGGTTGAGTAGTACCGGATGCTCTTTGATAACATCCTCAAGCACGTCCCAAACCTCCGGACGCAAGCGCTCAACCATACGTTTTGCACTCTTTATATTGTGAGCAAGACCATCAGCAACAAGTCTTTTCATAACAAAAGGCTTAAATAGCTCGATTGCCATTTCCTTCGGAAGACCGCACTGATAAAGCTTAAGCTCGGGTCCTACGACGATAACCGAACGTCCCGAGTAGTCAACACGCTTACCCAAAAGGTTTTGACGGAATCGTCCCTGCTTACCTTTAAGCATATCGGAAAGCGATTTAAGCGCACGGTTTCCGGGGCCTGTAACAGGACGGCCGCGTCTGCCGTTATCAATAAGTGCGTCAACCGCCTCCTGAAGCATTCTCTTTTCATTTCTTACGATAATGTCAGGAGCATGCAAATCAAGAAGTCTTTTTAAACGGTTGTTTCTGTTTATAACACGACGATACAAATCATTTAAATCGCTCGTCGCAAAACGTCCGCCGTCAAGCTGTACCATCGGACGAAGCTCGGGCGGGATTACCGGAATAACATCCATAATCATCCACTCGGGCTTATTGCCTGAAAGTCTAAATGCCTCGACAGCCTCAAGACGTTTAACAATACGGATTTTCTTTTGTCCCTGTGCGCTTTCAAGCTGCTCTTTAAGCTCTTTTGAAAGCTCGTCAAGGTCAATCTTCTGCAAAAGCTCTTTTATAGCCTCTGCACCCATTCCCGCCTTAAAGTTATCGCCGTATTTTTCAACACATTCGCGATAATCTTTTTCGGACAATACTGACTTTTCGGGAAGTCCCGTATTACCCGCATCAATTACGACGTGCGCAGCAAAATACAATACCTGTTCAAGCACCTTCGGGGACATATCAAGAAGTAGTCCCATTCTTGACGGAATACCCTTAAAGTACCAGATATGCGAAACCGGTGTAGCAAGCTCTATGTGGCCCATTCTTTCACGGCGCACCTTCGAGCGTGTAACCTCAACGCCGCAGCGATCGCACACTATGCCCTTATAGCGAATTTTCTTGTATTTTCCGCAATGACATTCCCAGTCGCGCTGGGGCCCGAAGATTCTTTCGCAAAAGAGTCCGTCGCGTTCGGGCTTTAATGTTCTATAATTTATGGTTTCAGGCTTTTTGACCTCACCATGTGACCATTCTCGGATTTTCTCGGGAGAGGCCAGGCCTATTTTTATGGCGTCAAAAGTTGTAAATTCCAACGTAAAAACCTCCTCATAAGATAAGTGCAAGCTGTTAAGCCGATAACAGCTGCTTCGCATACATTATAAAAATCATCTATAACGCTGCGATTTATTCGTCATCATCCGGCAGCGCATCAAGATCCTCGATAACATCATCAAAGTCATCGGGCTCCTCGGGCGCTTCAACGTCATCAAGATCGTCCAGATCATCAAATTCGTCAAATTCATCGTCGAGATCATCATCAAGCGTGTATGACTGATCGTCGCCATCAACCTCGTCAAATTCAAATGCCGACTCTTCGTCAAGGTCAAAGCTTTCGCTTGAATATACTGCCTGTGATGCCTCATTCGGATTGATGCTGTCCTCGCTGCCCTCGATATTAACAGAGAGCGGACTTATAATCTCGTTTTCGTCGGAATACTCACCAAGCTCAACCTCTTCGCCGTCCTTGTCAAGCACCTTGACATCAAGCGCAAGACTCTGAAGCTCCTTGATAAGCACCTTAAACGATTCGGGAACGCCCGGCTCCGGTACGTTTTCACCCTTTACGATTGACTCGTATGTCTTAACACGTCCGACAACGTCGTCCGATTTTACCGTCAGAATTTCCTGCAAGGTATATGCTGCGCCGTAAGCTTCAAGCGCCCAAACCTCCATTTCACCGAAACGCTGTCCGCCGAACTGTGCTTTACCACCAAGCGGCTGCTGTGTAACGAGCGAGTATGGACCTGTTGAACGGGCGTGAATCTTGTCATCAACAAGGTGATGAAGCTTCAGATAATACATATAACCAACAGTTACACGGTTATCAAACGGCTCACCTGTGCGTCCGTCATAAAGTACGGTCTTGCCATCCTCGTCATACCCTGCCGCAACAAGCGCCTTTGCAATATCTTCCTCGTTTGCACCGTCAAATACAGGCGTTGCAATCTTATAACCAAGCTTCTTTGCCGCATAGCCAAGATGCACTTCAAGCACCTGACCGATGTTCATACGCGACGGCACGCCCAACGGGTTAAGAACGATATCAAGCGGAGTACCATCAGGCAAGAACGGCATATCCTCTTCAGGAAGAATTCTTGAAATAACACCCTTGTTACCATGACGACCTGCCATCTTATCGCCGACAGAGATTTTTCTTCTCTGTGCTATATAGCAGCGTACAAGCTGGTTAACTCCCGGTGCAAGCTCGTCGCCGTTTTCACGGGTAAATACCTTTACATCAACGATTACACCCGCTTCACCGTGTGGTACACGAAGCGAGGTATCACGAACCTCACGCGCTTTTTCGCCGAAAATTGCGCGGAGAAGTCTTTCCTCTGCGGTAAGCTCTGTTTCACCCTTAGGTGTAACCTTACCAACAAGTATATCGCCCGAATGTACCTCAGCACCGATACGGATAATTCCGCGCTCGTCAAGGTCGCGAAGAGCATCCTCGCCGACATTTGGAATATCGCGAGTAATTTCTTCAGGTCCGAGCTTTGTATCACGCGAGTCCGCCTCGTACTCTTCAATATGAATTGAAGTGTATACATCATCGCGTACAAGTCTTTCGTTTAACAAAACAGCATCCTCGTAGTTGTAGCCTTCCCATGTCATAAAGCCGATGAGCACGTTTTTACCAAGTGCAATTTCACCGTTGCTTGTGGAAGGCCCGTCTGCGATAATGTCGTCTTTCTTAACAGCCTCGCCCTCTGATACGATAGGACGCTGATTGATACATGTTCCCTGGTTTGAACGAAGGAATTTTAATAGTCTGTAAGTATCAAGTGTGCCATCCTCGTCAGCCTTTATAACGATTTCCTTTGCGCTTACCTTTGTAACAACACCATCACGCTTTGCAAGCACAACAACGCCCGAATCCTTGGCTGCCTTGTACTCCATACCCGTACCTATGATAGGTGCCTCTGTTCTTATAAGCGGAACTGCCTGACGCTGCATGTTCGAACCCATGAGCGCACGGTTAGCGTCGTCGTTTTCAAGGAACGGTATCATAGATGTAGCAACCGAAACAAGCTGGCGCGGTGATACGTCCATATAGTCGATATCGCTTGGCGGAACCTCGACGAAGTCGCGCAGACGACGTGCAGTAATCTTTTTATCAATAAATCTGTTATTTTCATCAAGCGGCTCATTTGCCTGTGCAATTGTAAAGCCGTCCTCGACATCGGCTGTCATATAAACAACCTCGTCAAGTACTGTGCCTGTTTCTTTGTCAACCTTTCTGTAAGGTGACTCAATAAAGCCGTACTCATTTATGCGCGCAAACGACGAAAGCGAGCTGATAAGACCAATGTTTGGTCCTTCAGGCGACTCAATCGGGCACATACGGCCATAGTGTGTATAGTGAACGTCACGCACCTCAAAGCCTGCTCTCTCTCTTGAAAGACCGCCCGGTCCAAGTGCAGAGAGTCTTCTTTTGTGTGTAAGCTCTGCAAGAGGGTTTGTCTGGTCCATAAACTGCGAAAGCTGTGATGAACCGAAGAACTCTTTAATTGTAGATGCAACAGGACGTATATTTATAAGTGTCTGCGGTGTTACTACGTCAAGGTCCTGTATGTTCATTCTCTCACGAACAACTCTTTCCATGCGCGAAAGACCTATTCTGAACTGGTTTTGCAAAAGCTCACCAACACAGCGCAAACGACGGTTGCCAAGGTGGTCGATATCGTCAAGCGCACCAATTCCATAGCAAAGGTTGTTAAAATAGTTTATCGATGCAAACATATCTTCAACAACAATATGCTTTGGCATAAGCTCGTCTTTGCGGCTTACAAGCGCGTGAATAACATCTTCTTTTTCGCTCTTGCCCTCAGCTTCAAGCGACGCTAAAATTTCGTCAAGAACACTGCGTCTTACAGTTGTATGGAAGCCAAGCTCTTTTAGCTCTGCTTCATCAATATCTACATAATTTGCAAGCTTTACCATTCCGTTTGAGAAAATCTTTACTTCTTTTTCGCCAACCAAAACAGTAACCGCATTAATACCTGCATTTTCAATTTCAAAAGCAGTCTGCTCGCTTAATACATCGCCTGCCGATGCCAGAATCTCGCCTGTTGACGGATCGATAACATCGCTTGCAAGCTTTTGTCCCTTTATACGCGCACCGATTGCCATTTTCTGATTATACTTAAAACGGCCAACCTTTGCAAGATCATACCGCTTGGGGTCAAAGAACATATCTGTAACAAGCGATTTTGCACTTTCAGCGTTTGCAGGCTCGCCCGGACGAAGCTTCTTATATATTTCAATAAGTGCTTCTTCGCTGTTTGTGTTGTCCTTTTCAAGTGTGGCTCTGATTCTTTCATCATCACCGAACATTTCATAAATCTGCGCATTGGTTTCAACGCCCATAGCACGCAAAAGCATTGTTACAGGAAGCTTTCTTGTTCTGTCGATACGAACAGAGAAAACATCGTTTACATCAATGTCATATTCAAGCCATGCACCACGATAGGGAATAACGGTAGCGTTATAAAGCTCCTTACCCGACTTGTCGTGCTCCATTCCATAGTACATTCCCGGCGAACGTACAAGCTGGCTTACAACAACACGCTCAGCACCATTTATAATAAATGTGCCCTGCTCTGTCATAAGCGGAAATTCGCCCATAAAAATGTCCTGCTCTTTTACTTCGCCTGTTTCCTTATTAATGAGTCTTACCTTTACACGCAGCGGCGCAGAATAGTTCGCGTCGCGCTCCTTACACTCCTCAACGGGATATTTGGGAGTTTCATCGAGCTTGTAGTCGATAAATTCCAAAACAAGATTGCCCGTATAATCGCATATTGGAGAAACGTCCTCAAAAACCTCTTTAAGCCCTGCTTCTAAAAACCAGTCATATGATTTTTTCTGGATTTCGATAAGGTTTGGCATTTCGAGAGGCTCTTTGATTTTGGAGTAACTCATGCGTTTGTTTTTGCCAAGTGTTATCTCATGTGGCATCAGCATATCACCTCGTTAAAAAATTGTGCAGATTTAACGCTGCGCTTCCTTATAGGATAGTCTGTCAGGTGTGAAAGAGTCCTGAGCTCATCTTTGTAAAGGGGGCGAAGCACGCTTGAAGGCTTCCGTCTGCTTTCGGAAAAATCCTCCACCGCGCAGAATGTATAAAAACTTTCACAATTACATAGGAATAATAAGTGGATAAAGCAGGCGCCGGTGTTTAAAATATTATAAACAACTATTGCTTTTTTTATCCTTCTATGTTACAATGCAAATAAGCTAACACCTTGTCAGTGGGCACTTTACCCTCATTTTAGCTTATAATGCAATATATAATGTTATCATACACATTTCAATCTGTCAAGGCGTTTTTCAAAATTTTTCATATTTTTCCAAAAATTACACACTCTTTTACCAAATGCGTGCGCCATGCTCACGGGCGCACATAACATATACATATACTGTGAGCAGGAAGGCTCTGATAAAATGATTTGCCGTATTAAAACAAAAATTTTATGTGCTTTGCTTGTTTCTTCTATAATATTGTCTATCGGCGTTTGTGCTTTTGCTGCCAATACAGTAAACATTACATCTGCACAAACCAAAAGTGGCACAAATCTGTCCGACACCGCTGAAGGTGCACCCGAATTGGAAACGACAGATAAGATAACGGTTAATTTGTCTGCTCAGGCAGGCGCTAATATTACCATTTTTGTAATCGACGCATCAATTGACGTGTCAGCCGATACAATCAGCGCATCCGATATAATATATATTAACCAGCAAAAGCTTTCATCGCAGTCATCTTCATACATATTTGCTTTCGACCTTCCAGAAAATATTGCACCGGCAACCTACGCCGTATATGTCGGCGGCGACCAAATAAATGCGCCTGCGACAAAGTACTTTAAAATTCCCTCACCCGTAACTGCGGGCTCATATGTTTCGGGCGATTTTGATAAGGACGGTAAGGCAGACCTTGTTGATGCTATACAGATTCTTCGTTATATAAAAGCATCTGTATCATCGTCAACTGTTGCATATGATATTGTAGCCGGCGACGTAAATGCAGACGGCAATATAACAAACGACGACGCAAAATATATTATGCATTACATTCTCGGCATCACACTTCCCGAAGGGGTAAGTGTTGGAGAGCAGTTGTCATACACAATCATGCCAGATATTTAAAACACAAAAATTTAAGCGCATCACCAAAGTGTGATGCGCTTTTTGTTTCGATTATAAATTATTTGTTCTCCACAATGGCAAAACCGATTTCACCGCTTGCCGCCATTTCACCGTCTACCGTTGCCTTAACGGTTGCTTTTCCCATACCGTGTCTGAATGAGCCAAGCTGCGCTTCAAGAAGGAGAGTATCTCCGGGTTTTACTTGTCTGCGAAATTTAAAATTGTTCATCCCCGTAAAAACAGCAAGCTTTCCTTTGTTTTCTTCCATAGACAGTGCCAAAACAGCCCCCACCTGTGCAAGTGCCTCGACAATAAGCACGCCCGGCATTATGGGGTTTGACGGAAAATGTCCCTGAAAAAACGGCTCATTTGCTGTTACATTTTTAATTCCCACAGCCTTATCTTCTGTAAGCTCTGTAACCTTATCCACTAATAAAAACGGATATCTGTGCGGTATAATTTCCTGTATCTGTTTATTATCAAGCATATTTTTCTCCTTAAGCTTATTACGACTCCATATCATACATATATGATGACTTGTCGCGCAATATACCTATGTTATCAAGCGATGCACCCGTTCCCTTTGCAACACACGAGAGCGGGTCGTCCGCCAAAAATACATCTATGCCCGTTTTTGATGACAACAGCTTGTCAAGGCCGTAAATCATCGCTCCGCCACCCGTCATAATAATTCCGTTTTCTGAAATATCGCCAACAAGCTCGGGCGGTGTGCGCTCTAAAACTGAGTGAACAGCATCGACAATCTGTGCTGATACCTCTTCAAGCGCCTCTCTTATTTCTTCGGACGAAACCTCTATACTCTGCGGAAGTCCCGTAACAAGACTGCGTCCGCGTATCTGCATGGTTTTTTCTTCCTCCATCGGATACACGCTGCCGATTTCCTTTTTCATTTCCTCAGCAGTTCTGTCGCCGATGATTGCGTTGAATTTCTTTCTTATGTATTTAATAATTGCATCGTCAAACTTGTCGCCGGCAACCTTGATTGAATTGCTAACAACAATACCGCCAAGCGAAATTACCGCAATATCACTTGTGCCGCCGCCGATATCTACTACCATACGTCCACACGCTTTTGCAATATCGAGTCCTGCACCGATTGCCGCTGCGATAGGCTCTTCTATAAGATACACCTGTCTGCCGCCCGCCTGCATTGCCGCATCTATTACCGCACGTTCCTCAACCTCGGTTACGCCGCTCGGAACGCAAATCATAATTCTCGGCTTGAAAAGACGGTTCTTTGTAACTCTGCGTATAAAATATTTAAGCATCATCTCAGTTGTGGAATAATCCGAAATAACACCCTCGCGCATAGGACGTATCGCAACAATGTTGCCCGGTGTACGTCCAAGCATTTTCTGCGCCTCTGCTCCGACAGCATACGGCTTGCCTGTTCCCTTGTCAATAGCCACAACGGACGGCTCGCACAAAACAATACCCTTGTCCTTTACGTGCACAAGCACCG
The DNA here is from genome assembly GCA_015068725.1 of Oscillospiraceae bacterium. Taxonomy (GTDB): domain Bacteria; phylum Bacillota; class Clostridia; order UBA1381; family UMGS1253; genus Aphodoplasma. The sequence continues at coordinate 12,272 of SVKA01000011.1, forward strand.
ACGCAGTACCAAGGTCGATACCCACATCCTGCTGGGCGTTGAACATATCAAAGATTTTGTCCAATAGTTTCATATCCAATAAACCCCTTCCTATACAGGTTTTATCCAAAAAATTATATGTAAAAAGCTCATACGCTACCTTTTATTATATACTATTTATAATTTTTGTCAATAGATTAAAACTCCTATGGATATTTATAAAGCTTTAAAATTTTTGCAACTCTATTGCACAAACTCTTCAAATAATATAAAATATAGATTGAAAATATAACGGGACGTGATATATTTGCTTAAAATAAAACAAGCACTTATTGTAGAAGGCACTTATGATAAAATAAAGCTCGACTCTATCGTCGACACGCTTATTGTTACGACAGACGGCTTCAAGATTTTTTCTGACAAACAAAAAATTGACTTTATACGCACCCTGGCGCAGAAGCGGGGCATTATCGTTTTGACAGACTCTGACCGCGCAGGCTTTATAATACGAAATTATATAAAGCAGGGCATAAACGAATCAGACATAAAGCACGCATACATTCCTGATATATTCGGCAAAGAAAAACGCAAAAACGCACCTTCAAAAGAGGGCAAGCTCGGGGTAGAGGGAATTGATAAGCAAATTATAATTGATGCGCTCATAAGCGCGGGCGCAAGTGTTATCGGCGATGAGGCTAATAACACGCAAGCGCCAAAAACACGCCCGATTACAAAGCTTGATTTGTACAATGACGGTTTTTCGGGCAAAGCTGAGAGCGCACAAAAACGCCGCGCTCTTTTAAAGCATCTTAATCTGCCCGAGCGCATATCGCCGAATATGCTTACAGGCGCGCTCAATTCTCTTTTAAGCTATGACGAGTACAAAGAGGTTGTCAAAGAACTTGAAAATATGTGATAGTACAAAAAGAAGTGTATCAGGCTGATACGCTTCTTTTTGTATTTATAAGATACGAAAAATTATAACAATATTTCCCCCGGCGGAATAAAAGTAAACATGCCTCAATATAATGTAGTAACATCTTTAACATAAATAAAATTATTTTGAGGGGGATAATAAATGACCGGATCAGAAATTTACAAAGATATTGCCACAAGAACCGACGGCGATATTTACATTGGGGTTGTGGGGCCTGTAAGAACCGGAAAATCTACGTTTATAAAAAGGTTTATGGACTCGCTTGTAATTCCGAATATAGACTCTGAATACAAGGCTGCGCGTGCACGCGACGAGCTTCCTCAAAGCGCCGGCGGACGCACAATAATGACAACCGAGCCAAAATTTATACCAAATGAGGCTGTGGATATTGAACTTGGCGAAAATGCTCATATGCATGTGCGTATGATAGACTGCGTTGGATATATTGTCGATTCTGCTATGGGATATATGGAGGACGGCGAGCCAAGAATGGTACAAACGCCATGGTTTGACCACCAGATACCCTTTAATGAGGCGGCAGAGCTTGGAACAAAAAAAGTAATCTGCGACCATTCTACAATAGGCCTTGTCATAACTACCGACGGAAGTATAACAGATATTGACAGGGAAGATTATATAGAGGCCGAGGCGCGCGTTATAAACGAGCTTAAACAAATTGGAAAACCATTTGTTGTACTTATAAACTCCACTAATCCTTTGTCGGATGCTGCACAAGAGCTTAAAGAAGAACTTTCAAAAAAATACGGCGTATGTGTTATGGCGGTTAACTGCAGCGAGCTGTCTGCAAAAGACATACACGATATAATAGAAAATGTTTTATTCGAGTTTCCGCTCTGCGAAATCAACATTAACACTCCGCGATGGATTGACGGACTTGACAGCACTCACGTTCTCAAACAAAATGTATACGATGCAATTTTGAGCGCAACCGAAACCGCTCACACAATAAAAGACGCAAAAAAAGTTGCCGACGCACTTTGCGAGCACGATTTTGTAAAATCGGCTAAAATAGATATGGTGAATTTGGGCGACGGCAGCGTAGTTATTGATTTTTATACGCCAGACGAATTGTTTTATAATATTCTCGGCGAGATGTCAGGACTGCAAATAGCCGATGAAGGGACGCTACTCAGGCTGATTTGCGAATTATCGGAGGCAAAGAAAAAATACGACAAGGTTTCGTATGCTTTGCAGGAGGTCTGGCAAAAAGGCTATGGTATAGTTTCACCCTCAATAGACGAGCTAACCCTCGAAGAACCGCAAATAGTACGTCAGGGCAGCCGCTTTGGAGTCAAGTTGAAAGCGTCGGCACCAAGTATACATATGATTCGCGCAGACATAGAAACAGAGGTATCACCAATCGTCGGCAGCGAAAAACAATCAGAGGAGCTACTCTCATATCTTCTTTCTGAATTTGACTCCGACCCGAAAAAAATATGGAATTCAAACATTTTTGGCAAGTCGCTCCATGAGCTTGTAAACGAAGGTCTGCACAACAAGCTTGTGCGTATGCCCGACGAAGCGCAGATGAAGCTTCAGGAAACGCTTTCAAGAATTATAAATGAAGGCTCGGGCGGACTGATTTGTATTATTTTGTAAAAACAAAAAGAACTCGTGATTTCACGAGTTCTTTTGCTTTATATATTCCTTTGGAGATACGTGCATCTTCTTTTTAAATACCTTTGAAAAATGTACGGGGTCTGAAAAGCCGCACAAAAACGCAAGGTCTTTTGCACTTTTGTAATTTTTATCAATCAGAGCGCACGCATGGTTAATCCTGATTGTATGCAGATACTCAAAGATACCAATTTTAAATTGCTTTTTAAACGCCGATGATAAATATTTTTTGTTGTAAGAAAATTCCGTGCTAAGCTTGTCAAGCGAAATTTTGGGGTCTGAAAAGTTTTCGTCAATATATTTTTTGATAAGCAAAAATCTGTCCTCGGTATTTATCGGCATCTGCTCTTCTATAAAAAAGCCGTCGGCAATAGTTGACAGCGTAAAGAGCAACACTCCTTCTGCGGCTATATCGCTTACTGCAGAAGAATATTTTATGCTTCTCTTCCAAAAATCAAGGATTACCTCTTGTGTGCAAAAAACAAAATTTTTAGAGCTAATACTGTATTTTTCCATAAGAACGTTTGCGCGTATGCCAATAAAGCTCACATACATAAATTCAAACTCTTCATCGCCTTCGAGCGTATACGGCACACCCGGAAACACAAAAAATACATCATTTGGCTGTATCTTTTTGTGCTGTTTTCCTTGCATAAGCATCGCGCTTCCTTTTGCCACTATGCACATCTTATATACTGAGCTCGTTATAGGGAGTGTATTCGAAGGGTTTTCCTTTTCATACACAAAATTAATTATATCAAGCTCACCATATTTATTTTCCGAGGATATAAATTTACAAATATTATCCATAGCACTTACTTTCTTTCTTTTATTACTTTTGCCGGGTTGCCGACTGCAATTGAATACGGGGGTATCGGCTTTACAATAACTGAGCCTGCACCCACAACACTGCCCTTGCCGACCGAGCCGGTATGCATAATATCAACACCCATTCCAATATACGCATCAGGGCCTATTGAAACCTTTTGCGAATGGCCTCCCTGGCCGTAAATTGTGCTGTTCGGGTCATCGAAAATGTGCGAATACGGCGTGCACGTTACATTTTGTGCAATCAAAGAATATGCCCCGATGTAAAGTCCGGTATGACCGAAAAGCGTCGTTCCTGTACCGAGGTATACATTGTTTTCTATTTCTATATAGCCTGTTTCCTTCGACTCTGTATCCAAAAAAACACGGTCTTTCAGTCTTGTATTGTTTCCTATTGTTACGCCGCCCTCGCCACGCGCTATAATAGTTACACCCTGATGCAGCTTTACATTATCGCCTAACGATACCCATTGGGGATTTACAATCGTAACATTTTTTTCAATGATGACATTTTCGCCCATAGATTTTAAAACTTTTTTATAATACTGATTTCGAAGCTCTGTGCAATAGGGCGAATCATTATTCAAAATCAAGTCCTTATACATGCTTTCTTTGGCATCAGCCGGAGCGTTTTCAAACGCTTTTGTAAAAAAATTCTCCATTATTTATCATCCTTTTCTTTTTCCCATTTGAGCCTTATCTTTTCATAAACTGATGCGGGAATTTCGGGGTTGCCTTTTGAAAAACAAGGCAAAAGCTGGTCGCCCGCTGCCTTTGGGTCTGTGCAACGTGTATCATTTCTGTACGCATCTCTTTGCGCTTTATCGCGAAGGTTTGGAATCTCTTTTGCTGCTCCGCCATCCAATACTGAAAAATACGCAAAAAGTCCCGGCAAAAACATATCAAGTGCTTCGTATACATCGATTGTGTCGGCATCCTCATAGCCCTGAATTTTTCTTGCAAAATTATACATGCAGTAAAAGTCTGAGTTGCCATGACCAAAGCTGTTTGCAATTTCGTCCATATCTCTTGTCGGATAATAATCTTCGAGTCTGTCTTTTTCAGGGTATTCGCCGCTGAATTCATCTGCATTGACATAAAGTCTTTTTACGCCTTTTTCGTCAGCATCTTCTCTGGCCGTTTCCATTCTTCCCTTGCCGCCATAGATTGTATACCAGACAGAGTTTTTGTAAAGGTCGCCATGAATACTTTTTATAATACCGCCATTTTCAAGCTCTATCATTTCCATACCAAAAAGTCCCGATTTTCCGCCACAGCGAAGCTTTCTCTCAACCATAGGACTTTCATATCCCGTAACTTTTACAGGGCGCAAGCCCGTAATATGAATCAGCGGTCCGATTGAGTGTGTGCAGTAAAAGTTGGCATACCAGTTATTTCTCCAATGGTCCGGCTCTCCATACGTTATGCGTGCCCAGATAGGCTCGCAATTATGTATGTATTCGCCCTCACCATATTCAAACTCGCCAATTTTGCCCTCACGATAAAGTCTTCTCATCTCGTACGGGCCCGGCATATAGCAATAATTCTCGCCATAAGCATAAATCTTGCCGGTTTCTTCAACTGCTTCGACAAGTTCTACTGCCTGTTTCATATTCTGTACAGGCAAAACCTCGGAATATACATGAAAGCCTGCCTTCATACAACGAATTGCAAATGGGGCGTGCTCGGTTGCATAGTTTGCCAGAACTACCGCATCCATATCGTGTTTTATAAATTCTTCAAAATCTGTATAATATGCAACATCTTCGCCACATACTGCTTTTTGTTTCTCAAGCGCAATCGGATTTTTATCACAAATCGCTACAAGTTCTGCGTTTTCTGCAACCTTGGCATATTTTGCCATACTGCGTCCGCGATATCCGCCCACAACGCCTATTCTTACTTTTTCCATCATACTACTTCCTTCCTCGGCGTATTTTATGCCTCCGACAAATCAAACGTCATTATTACGCCCATTGTTTGCTTTCAGTATCAGTATATATAATATTTTTTCTTAGTCAATGTCTTTTTTCCATATATGCTTGTCTTATGGTTAGGTTTTGTGCCAAATCAATTTCTAATAATATATTTTATTAGCCCTCATATATTCAGTCGGCGACACTCCCGTTTTTTCCTTAAAAAGACGGCAAAAATGATACGGATTTGAAAAACCGCATTTTTCCGAAATCGCCTGTATCTTTAATGTCCCTTCTGTCAAAAGCTGCTTTGCAATATTTATTCTTCTGTCTATAAGATACTTTTTCGGTGATATCCCGTATACTTTTTTAAATTGTTTTCTGAAATATTCTTCACTAAACGAGCACTGTTTTGCAAGTATTTCATTTGTGATAACCTCTGAATAATTTTTTTCTATATAACTCAGCGCCGGAGCAAAGGGTCCGGACATAAGACGATTATGATTTGTCAGCTGATATAATATTTTATAAAGACTGCTTATAAGCATAAGTCGGTTTTCGTCATAGGCAGAAAGCTTTTTCATATATTCAAACTCTTTTATGGCAGGCTCTATATCCTTTATCGGCAGCACAATAACAGTATCGGCATAAAACTGCTCACACTCAAAATTTATAAGCGCAAAATCGCCCGTCTGTTGTCTGTATATAGTATAACTTTGCCCCTTGGGAAGTATAACTGCATTGTTTTTATCCGACACAAAAGATTTGCCCTTGTGTTTATATGTAATTACACCTTCATCCGCCGTAAAAGACAAGCCATAGCAGGGACGGTTATCCATTTTATGAATGCGTCCTTTGGGAGAATGGGCGCAAACAACATGCAAAACATCTGTAATAATACTTTTATCAAGATTCATCTTTCATCACCTGTTAACATCATACCACAAACGATAAAAAATATCAATATATACTAAAATATAACCCAAAAACATCAAATATAGACCGTTTAAGTTATTGAGTATTGCTTTTTGAATATGTATAATAAATGGTGAGGTGATTATTAGATGAAAAAAAGTTTTTTAAATCACGAAAAGCCACTGCTTACGGCAATGCTACAATATGCCACTCCCGATTTGACGGTAGGTGCAATAAGAAATGGTATGGCAAACGGAGCAGACGCTTTTGGAATTCAATTTGAATCTTTAAAAGACGAATACAAAAACGAGGATACTTACAAAAGGATTTTTGCCGAATTTAACGACAAACCCGTATATGTTACAAATTACAGACACGGCTCAAACACACACAAAAGCGATGATGTTTTGGCCGAGGAGATGCTTTATTTTTCAAAAAACGGGGCCACACTCTGTGACGTTATGGGAGATATTTTCTGCAAACACTCTGAAGAGCTTACCGATAACGCCGACGCAATCGAAAAACAAATTAAATATATAGATAAACTTCACGAAAACGGAGCAGAGGTTTTAATGTCATCTCATGTTCTTAAATACACCCCCGCCGAAAGGGTTTTGGAAATTGCTCTTGAGCAAAAGCGCAGAGGTGCAGATATAATAAAAATTGTCACGGGCGCTGAAAATATGGACGAGCAGCTCGAAAACTTAAAAACAACGCAGCTTTTGAAAAAAGAGCTCGGTGCACCATTTTTGTTTTTATCAGGCGGCGAATGCTCAATTCACCGAAGACTCGGTGCAAAACTTGGCTGTTGCATGTTTCTTTGTGTATATGAGCATTATGCAGGCTCTACGCCAACCCAGCCGCTTTTGAGAATTGCTAAAGATATGCGGGATAATATGGGTTTTTAACAACTTTATTATAAAGGAGAGAGTTATAATGTTTAAAGGAAAAACCGCTTTAATAACAGGCGCCGCATCCGGTATTGGCAAGGCAACGGCCATTACTTTTGCGGAAAAAGGTGCAAGCGTCGTAATTGTTGATGTTGACAAAGAAAAACTCGAGTGCACCAAAAAAGAGGTTGAAAAAATCGGGGCTGACGTTATTTCGTATATTTGTGATATCAGCAACGAAGAAAATGTAAACGAGGTCGCACACGACGCAGTTAAAAGATTCGGCAAAATTGATATTCTTGTCAACAATGCAGGCGTTTTTCGTGATATGAGCGACTTTCTGGACACGCCCGTCGAACTTTGGAAAAGATATTTTGATGTAAATGTTATGGGAACGTTGTATTTTACCCGCGCGCTGCTTCCACAAATGCTTGAGCGTTCATATGGAAAAATAATTAATGTCGCATCAGTCGCCGGCGTATATGGAAATCCCCGTATGGTACATTATTCAGCAACCAAGGGTGCTATTATCTCAATGTCAAAGGCACTTGCCAAAGAGGTTATTGATAAAGGCGTAACGGTAAACTGTATATCGCCCGGCTCTGTAAATTCGTCAAAAGACAGCATTGACACCGGCTCATACGAGGGCTTTGGCGCACAGGCTGCATACATCAAAAGAAGCGGCTCGCACAGAGAAAACGCCAACCTTATATGCTTTCTTGCAAGCGATGAATCAAGCTACATAGTAGGTCAGAATATCCAGATTGACGGATGTCGCAAGGTACAATAAAAACAAAAAATTATGATAAAAGGAGATAGATAAAATGAAAGCTATTCTTGTAAATGATGACAAAAGCTTAAGATGGGATGACGTTGCTGATCCTGTTATGGGCAGCGAGGATTGTCTTATTAAAATAGAAGCAGCAGCACTTAACCGTGCAGATCTTATGCAAAGAGAAGGCGATTATCCGCCGCCACCCGGATGTCCAGACTGGATGGGACTTGAAATTGCGGGTACGATTATAAAGGTTGGCGAAGATGCGGCAAAAAAATCTTCGTGGAAAATCGGCGATAAAGTATGTGCGCTTTTAGGCGGAGGCGGTTATGCAGAGTATGTTAACGTAAAATATGATATGCTTATGCCAGTTCCCCAGAATTGTTCAATGGTAGAGGCGGCAGCAATTCCCGAAGCATTTGCAACCGCATATCTCAATCTCTTTATTGAAGGCGGTCTTAAAGAAGGAAACACACTTCTTATGAATGCAGGCGCAAGTGGTCTTGCAAGCGTAATTATTCCTATGGCTAAAGCATTTGGTGCAAGAGTAATTACAACAGTGCTTTCCGACGAACTTAAAGAATCTATAAAGCACCTTAATGCTGATGTTGTTGTTAACACAACAAAAGAAAATATTGCAGACGTGCTTAAGAATGAGCTTGAAAACGGACATGGCGTAGATGTTGCAATCGACTGTCTTGGCGGCGAAATTATGGGGCAGTGTATTCATTATCTGACTCACGGAGCGCGCTGGATTATGATAGCTGCTCTTGCTGGCACAAAAACGCAAATTGACTTAAAAAATATTTATGTAAGAAATGTTCGTATAATTGGAAGTACGCTTCGCTCCAGAACCCCTGAAATGAAGGCGTTCATTCTTTCCGAGCTTGTAAAAAATGTTTTTCCAAAAATTGAGTCAGGCGAGGTAAAGCCAACAATATATAAAACACTTCCTATAACCGAGGCGGAAGCGGCTCAGGAAATTCTTTACAAAGGTCAGAATGTAGGCAAGGTTGTTCTGACTGTCGAATAATATAACACATAATCGCAATATAACTCCAAAACTCCGGTTTGATATCTTTTCCAATCCGGAGTTTTTCATTTTTTATGCTATTTTCCCTTGCAAATTCACCAAAAATGCAAGCAGAAAACATTACTAATTTTTAAAAATGCAAAAAATGCACAAAAATTTCATTAATTTTTCTTGCAAAATATCTTAAAAAATATTATTATATAGGTAGAGTGTTCTCATAATGCACAATTAGTCTGCAATTGTGTCAGGTTATTTTTGTGCAAAATACGACATCACAGTTGGCTGCTTACATACGAACTTGAAAACTTGTAAGAAATATAAACAAGGGGGAAACAAACGTGATAAAAAAGACTTTTCAAAGTGTGATTAATCAAATGGATGCTTTTCTAACATCTCCGGTAGGCGTGATGGACTGCGAAGGCTTTGTCCTTGCAACAAACGCATCGGAAAATATGACAGAATACTCCGACATATTCCTTAGCACAGTAAATGATTCTCTCGAAATACATAGCTGCCGCGGATACAGCGTATGCGGAATAAGCAAAACGGGCAAGCCGGAGTATATTGTGTATGTGCGCGGAACCGATGACGAATCAAAAAGAAACTGTATGATGCTCGCCGTATCGCTCAGCAACATAAGACTTTTTTATGATGACAAATATGATAAAACCACCTTTGTAAAAAATATAATTTCAGATAACACATTGCCGCTCGATTTACACCAGCGTGCGCGCGAGCTTCACATGGATTTTGACACAAAGCGCGTTGTTTTCGTTGTAAAGGTTACACAGCCAAGCGACGTTGCCGCAATTGATATATTTATGGGAATGTTTCCTGAGCTTGACCGCGATTTTGTATTTGCGATGGACGAGAGCACAATTGTGTTTATAAAGGAAATTGATAATGACACAACCGAAACAGAGCTTGAAAATCTTGCCCAGACAATAATTGACACACTAAACAGCGAGGCTATGATGAATGTTCTGGTAGGAATAAGCACTCCCACCGAAAACCTTAATATGCTCGCAAGTGCATACAAAGAGGCACAGGTTGCCCTTGAAATAGGAAAAGTATTTGAAAATGACAAATACATATTAAGCTATAAGAGTCTTGGCGTAGGAAGACTTATTTATCATCTTCCGACACGTCTTTGCCAGCTTTTCTTGCAGGAGGTTTTGACAAAGAAGGGCCTTGATGCGCTTGACGATGAAATTATAACAACTATTTTTGAGTTCTTCAAAAATGACCTCAACGTAAGCGAAACGGCAAGAAAGCTCTATATTCACCGAAACACTTTGGTATACAGACTCGATAAGGTATTAAAAACTATCGGACTTGACCTTCGAAAGTTTGACGATGCAGTAGTATTTAAGGTTGCAATGATGGTTAATCAATATCTGACTTCAAATCCTATGAAAATATAACGACTATAAATTGCAAACGGAGATATACAAATGATATATTTTAGTAATGTTACAAAAACATATGAAAATGGTACAACCGCTCTTGACAATGTAAGCTTTCACATCGAAAAAGGCGAATTCGTGTTTGTTGTAGGTCCGAGCGGTGCCGGCAAATCAACTCTTACACGTCTTCTGATGCACGAAGAGCTTCCCACAAGTGGTTCAATTATTATTGATGGCATAAAAGTAGAAGATTTAAGGCCGAGCGACATTCCTTATCTTCGCCGCTCTATCGGCGTGGTATTCCAGGATTTTCGTCTGCTCGACGACCGCACAGTATATGAAAACATTGCATTTGCAATGAAGGTTGTCGGAGCTACAAGACGCGAAATACGTCGTCAGGTTCCCGCCCTTTTGAGCGTGGTAGGCCTTTCAAACAAGGCGCGACTTTTCCCGACACAGCTCTCTCGCGGAGAGGCACAGCGCGTAGCTGTCGCACGCGCGCTTGCAAACAATCCGCCCATACTTTTGGCAGACGAGCCGACAGCGTCGCTTCCGCCAAAAATGGCAGAAGAAATTGTCGCACTTCTCACTGATATTAACCTTCGTGGCACAACCGTCATTATGTCGACACACGCAAAAGACATCGTCGATATGATGCAAAAGCGTGTTATTGCAATCGAGGACGGCCAGCTTGTGCGCGACGAGAAGGGAGGCTACGGCTATGAAAGCAAGTGATTTTCGCTATTTTATTTCTCAGGCCTTAAGGAGCTTTTTTCGAAACGGCCTTATGAGTGTAACATCTATATTTACGGTGCTTTGCTGTATGCTTATTTTGGGTTTGTTTCTTGTAATAACCATTAACGTAAACCATATAGCAAATCAGGTCCAGGACCAGTGTCAGATTCAGGCATTTATGGACGAAAAAACCTCGGCTTCACAGCTCAGCACCATAAAAACACAGCTCGAAGGACTTGAAAACGTTTCTTCGGCAGAGCTTTTTACAAAAGCGGATGCGCTCGAGTATATGCGCGAAATGTTTGCAGAGAACGCCGACGCTCTTAACGGCCTTGAAAACGACAATCCCTTCCGTGATTCTTATAAAATATCCTTAAAGGATTTGTCGCTTGCAGCGCAGACGATAGAGCAAATCAAAACAGTAAAAGGTGTTGCAGACGTTGAAAACAAGCAGCCTATGATGGATAATGTGCTCAGTGTAACAAACACAGTAAAGCACCTGAGCTTCTGGATTATGCTTATTTTGGGACTTGTTTCAATATTTATAATTGCAAATACTATAAAGCTTGCGCTATATGCCCGCCGCAAGGAAATTAATGTAATGAAATTTGTCGGCGCAACAAACTGGTTTATACGCTGGCCATTTATTTTCGAAGGCATTATAATAGGTGTTATCGGCGCAGTTATTGCCTTTGCGCTTACCTCGTGGGGTTATATTATTTCGCTTGGATATCTTTCAGGCTTTAACCTTGATATGTTTACACTGAAAAATTATAACGATATCTGGTGGATTTTGCTTTCGTGCTTTATCGGTATAGGTGCCTTTATCGGTGCAGCCGGAAGCGGTATTTCAATAAGAAAGCACCTTGATGTGTAAGGCAATATACTGCCTTTGTTAAAGTGGAGGTACAAACTCGTATGAATAAAAAAACAGTCGTAATAATTTCTTTGGTGCTTGCCTTCGCGATGCTTTTTACAGTAATAAGCTCGGTAGCACTGAGCGGTATATATTCTTTATCAGCAGCCGCTTCTGACCTTAATGACAAGCTTAATCAGAACAAGCAAAAACAAAATGAGCTTCAGTCAGAGCTTGCGCAGACAACCAAGGAAAAAAAGCAGATGCAGGCACAAAAAGAAGCTCTTGATGATGATATGGCAGAGCTTGCAACAAAAATCGATTCGATAAACAGGGCTATCGCGAAAAATAACAGCGATATTTCCGAAAAGCAAGCAGAAATCACAAATCTTGAAAAAAATATCGAGGATTCGGACGAACTTTTGAAAAAGCGCCTTCGCGTAATGTACGAAAAGGGTAGCTCGTCATATCTTGAGGTGCTTTTTTCGGCAACAAGCTTTTCTGATCTTCTGATAAGAATGGATATGGTTCAGCAGCTTTATGCGCATGACCAGAAGCTTATCGAGGAGCTTACCAATACAAAAAAGGGAGTCGAAGAGGCAAAGGCTACAATCGAATCGGCAAAAGCGGCAAATGTCGAGCTTAAATCAGAGCTTGCAGCAAAGAAGAGCGAAATACAAAAAAAGAGCGACGAAAGTCAGTCTATAATAAACAAGCTTTCAAAAACGGAAGCAGAGCTTAAAGCAGAAATTGCGCAAAAGCAGGCAGAAAGCCAAAGCATCTTAAATGCAATTGCCGCTGCAAAAGGACAACATAATGTTACTAATACATACACGGGCGGCACACTTGCATGGCCGAGCACACTTTCGGGTACAATTACATCTCGCTTTGGTCCGCGAACATTAAGAGGCATTCCTGATAATCATACAGGTCTTGATATTGGTGTTCCTATGGGAACTCCCGTTCTTGCGTGTGAAGCAGGTGTGGTTACCGGCTCAGGTTGGCGTAATGCGTACGGCTATTGTATAACAATTGACCACGGCTCAATCACTACACTTTATGCGCACAACAGCGTACTTCAGGTAAAGGTGGGCGAAAGAGTCAGCCGCGGTCAGCAAATTGCACTTGCGGGCTCTACCGGAAACTCTACAGGACCTCACATACACCTTGGCGTAATTAAAAACGGTAAATACGTTGACCCTGCGCCGTATGTTGGTTTATAGTAATTTTATCTGTTTTGGGGTAATATAATTTGTAAAGATGGGGGCGCTCTTAGCTGCGCCCCTAAAAATAAGTTTAGATATAATTGAGGCGATATTTTTTGAGTCAGAAAACAAAAATCACATTAACAGCAATTATCAGCATCGTGGTAACGTTTGTATTTACCGTTACTATGTGCATTGTGTTAAGCGGTCCTATACGTTCCTTTCTTGGAGCAGCCGGCTCGGAGCTGTCCGGTTCGGTAAACGGTGGCGCTCTTCTCGGTGAAGTAAAGGCATACCTTGACAATTTTTATATGGGCGAAATCGACGAAGAAGAGCTTTTTTACCAGGCAGCAAAGGGCATGGCAGCATCTACTGGCGATGTATATACACAGTATTATACGCCCGAAGAATTTTCCGAATATATGGACCAGACAACAGGAGAATATGTCGGCGTTGGCCTTGTTATAAGTGCTACAACCGACACAAACGAAATTGTGGTTGTGCTTCCTTATGAAGGTGCGCCCGGGGCTAAAGCAGGCGTTTTGCCCGGTGATATCATAACCGCAGTTGATGGAGTAGCAGTAAACGGAGATATGCTTGACGAAACTGCTGATATGATGCGCGGCAAAAACATTGAAAAACCAAAAGGGACACAGGTTACACTTACACTTGTGCGTAGTGGTAGCGAGCCTTTTGATGTCGTGCTCACGCGCGAGCAGGTTCATCTTAAAACTGTAAGCTCGAAAATGCTTGAAAATGGCATTGGCTATGTTCGCATAATCTCCTTTGATTCCGACACAGACGAAGAGCTTGATGCCGAACTTAATTCTCTTTTTAACTCCGGTATGAAAAAGCTTGTTTTAGACCTTCGTGATAATGGCGGTGGAGATTTTAATACGGCAATAAGATGTGCGGGCAAATTTTTAGATGAAGAATCGCTCGTCGTTTACACTCAAAATAAAAATGGCAAGCGTCAGGATTTTTATGCATCGGGAAAAATATGCGATAGCGAAATGATAGTCCTTATTAACGGGGGCAGCGCAAGTGCATCAGAGGTACTTACCGGTGCACTTTCCGGAAATGGTCGTCTTAAAAACATCGTCGGCACAAAATCGTACGGCAAGGGTATCACGCAAAACATTTTCCAATTAAGAAACGGCGGCGGTATGAGTATAACCGTTGACAAATACTACACTCCGACAGGCGAGTGTATACACGAAAAAGGCATAGAGCCTGATATATTGGTAAGTCTTGGTGAAAACGATAAAGTACCAAGCACAACGCTAAGCTATGAGCAGGATTTACAGCTTCAAAAAGCGGTGGAATTGTTTAGATAAGCATATAAAAAAAGCATCTCACATGAGATGCTTTTTTGTTTATCAAAATTACATAGCCTTAATTGTATCCATTATATAATTTGCAAATTCTTCGCCTGTGCAGCCTGTATCACGGCCCGTAAGTACAAGTTTCTTTTCTGTATACATACACTTGTCAAGCGCTTTTTCAAGCTTGTCTGCCTCTTTGTTGTAACCAATGTGGTTTAAAAGCATTACCGCCGCACGAATTATACTGCACGGGTCAGCGTACTGTGCTCTGCCTTCTTCAACCATTCTCGGCGCACTGCCGTGAATTGCCTCAAACATCGCATATCTTTTACCGATATTTGCACTTCCTGCTGTGCCAACACCGCCCTGAAACTCTGCGGCCTCATCTGTGATGATATCGCCATACAAGTTTGGAAGTACAACCACCTGGAACTGTGTTCTTCTCTTCGGGTCAACAAGCTTTGCTGTCATTATATCAATGTACCAGTCATCAAACTCAATTTCGGGATACTCCTCGGCAACCTTTTGGCATATACTCAAGAACTTTCCGTCAGTTGTCTTTATAACATTTGACTTTGTAACACAGGTTACGCGTGTTTTGCCATTCTTTTTGGCATATTCAAAAGCCGCACGCGCAATTCTCTCTGTTCCTTCGGTAGTGGTTATGCAAAAATCCACTGCCAAATCGTCGCTTATATGAATACCCTTGCTGCCGACAGCGTATGAGCCTTCTGTGTTTTCACGATAAAATGTCCAGTCAATGCCCTGCTCAGGCACCTTTACAGGACGCACATTTGCAAAAAGGTCAAGCTCTTTACGCATAGCAACGTTAGCACTCTCAATATTTGGCCACTCATCACCCTTTCTCGGTGTTGTTGTCGGGCCTTTTAATATAACGTGGCAGCTTTTTAGCTCTTCGAGTACATCGTCCGGGATTGCCTTCATCTGTGCTGCGCGGTTTTCAATCGTGAGTCCGTCAATCACCTTAAATTCAACCTTGCCCTTTTTAACCTCATCAGAGAGCAAAAACTCAAGAATTTTTTGTGCGTGCGCTGTGATATATGGGCCTATTCCATCACCGCCGCATACGCCTATAACAATTTTATCAAGCTTTTCATAATCGATAAATTCTTTTGTTTCGTTCATTTTCTCAACTCTTTCAAGCTGCTGCTTAATAAGAGCCGAAAACTTTTCAACCGATGCACTAATATCCATCTTTCTATCTCCAATCGTAAAATTTATTTTGCACACTCTCTTGTGTAATTTATAAGTCCGCCCGCCAAAAGCATATCCTTCTGTCTTGGCGAAAGTGCGATATTCATTTTGTATTCAAGCGATTTTGTAACGTTTTTAACAACGATAACGTCGCCATCCATAAGCTGTGATTTTGCATTTTCAATCAAAAGCTCGTCTGACAAATCTATTGTGTCATAATCAGCCTCATTATCAAAGCTCATGGGAAGTATTCCCGAATTTACAAGATTTGCCGCATGTATACGGGCAAAGCTCTTTGCAATTACAGCCTTTACACCAAGATAAAGTGGTGCAAGCGCTGCGTGCTCACGCGAGCTACCCTGTCCATAGTTTGAGCCGCCGACAATAATTGATTTTTTCATTTCAAGCGCTCTTTTGTAAAAATCTTCATCACATACTGCAAAACAATGTTTTGAAATTTCAGGAATGTTTGAACGAAGCGGCAAAATCTTTGCACCCGCGGGCATAATGTGGTCAGTTGTAATGTTGTCGCCAACCTTTAAGCTGCACTTTGCCGAAATTGTATCGCTAAACGGCTCTGCAACAGGGAACGGCTTGATATTAGGTCCACGAAGAACCTCAACTGTATCCATTTTTGATTCCTCAATCGGCTCTACTATCATATTATCGTTTATGTCAAAAATTTCGGGAAGCTTAAACTCTGGCATATCGCCAAGCTCTCTTGGGTCAGTCAAGTATCCCGAAAGCGCACTTGCAGCTGCCATTTCGGGCGAAACAAGATAAATCTGTCCGTCCTTTGTGCCCGAGCGTCCCTCAAAGTTGCGGTTAAATGTACGAAGCGAAATACCCTTCGAATTCGGCGACTGCCCCATACCTATACACGGACCGCACGCACTTTCAAGAATTCTTGCGCCTGCCTCAATCATTATCGAGAGAGCACCATTTTTAGCAAGCATATTTAAAACCTGCTTTGAGCCGGGTGCAATCGAAAGTGAAACATCGGGATGCACTGTCTTGCCCTTCAATATATGTGCAACCTTTAGCATATCAAGAAGTGATGAGTTCGTGCATGAGCCTATGCATACCTGGTCAACCTTCAAACGTCCAATCTCCGAAACCGACTTTACATTATCGGGCGAATGAGGACATGCCGCAAGCGGAACAAGCTC
The DNA here is from genome assembly GCA_015068725.1 of Oscillospiraceae bacterium. GTDB lineage: Bacteria > Bacillota > Clostridia > UBA1381 > UMGS1253 > Aphodoplasma. The sequence continues at coordinate 29,094 of SVKA01000011.1, forward strand.
TGAAAGATTTATTGTAATATGCTCATCATATACTGCGTCTGCATCTGCACTAAGTGGTGTGTAATCTTCTTCACGTCCCTGCGCTTTTAAAAACTCTTTTGTAACCTCATCAGAGGGGAATATCGATGTCGTTGCGCCAAGCTCTGCGCCCATGTTTGTAATAGTTGCACGCTCCGGAACAGAAAGCGTTTTAACGCCTTCGCCGCAGTATTCTATAATCTTTCCTACGCCGCCCTTTACGGACATGCGTTTTAATACCTCTAAAATTACATCCTTTGCCGCAACCCAGGGCGAAAGTTTACCCAAAAGCTCAACCTTTACAATTTTAGGGCATTTTATATAGTACGCACCGCCGCCCATTGCAACGGCTACGTCCATGCCGCCCGCTCCGATTGCAATCATACCAATACCGCCGCCGGTAGGTGTGTGCGAGTCAGAGCCGATAAGGGTTTTGCCCGGTATACCAAAGCGCTCAAGATGCACCTGATGACAAATTCCGTTACCGGGGCGCGAAAAATATATGCCGTGCTTTTTGCACACGCTACCAATAAATCTGTGGTCATCGGCATTTTCAAAACCGTTTTGTAGTGTATTGTGGTCAATATATGCGACAGATTTTTCAGTTTTTACTCTCGGCACTCCCATAGCCTCAAATTCGAGATATGCCATTGTGCCCGTAGCGTCCTGTGTAAGTGTCTGGTCAATACGGATTGCAATTTCTTCTCCGACCTTCATTTCACCTTCAACAAGATGCGCTTTCAATATCTTTTGTGCGAGTGTATATCCCATGTTTTGCCTCCTACATTTTTTATTTTAAAAACGAATAAAAATACGCTCTCAATTTATAAATATAACATATAAATTATAATGTTTTTATCCTTTCTTGTCAAGGCGAAAACAAGTATTTTGTCTGTTTTATGCCCATCATATGTTAAATCAACAGAAAACCTATTATCAGACAAGACTAAGAAGCGTAATTTATTCGTGTCTTGATTAATTGTTTGTTTACTAAAAAAATTAAAAAGCTCAGAAACATTGTTTCCTGAGCTTTTTAATTTTGTATTAACTACGAAATAAATAAAACCTCCGGCATAAGTGTATAAAGCATCTCTTTTACTCTCACTACACCGTCAACTATCTCAAACTCTACCTCACTTCTTGTTCCGTCGGGGTTAAGCTTTTCTACCTTGTTTACCTTCTTATCGCATACAAATGCAATATCTTCGAGCTGGTCAAATCCAAGGTTGAAAAACGCCGCCATAATAGAGCCATCCTTTAAGTATCCTGCACGAAGATATATTTCAGCATCTTCGGGATAATAAAGCGGAATATGATTTCTTCTTGACAAGATGTCTGTAAATTGTTTCTTTCTTGTTTCGTTAAGAAGCGAAAACGCCGTAAAATACTTAAACGGCATATCGGGCGAGCCGGCAAAAACAATTACCTCGCCACCGAGCGAGTTTTCAAAGCGTGTAACACCGGGATACAGATTTTCAGGTTTGCCATCGCTATTTATATGAATAACCTGCGAAAGCTCCTCAACGCCATCAGCAAGAACAACAAGCTCTTTTGGTTCGTACTCAACAGCCATTCTCTTGCCGTATACTACTTCATAACTCATTTTTTTACCGTTCCACTCGCGCGCATCAACGCCTATATGCTCGCCAAAACCTCTTTGGCAGAGCTTCTCGGCTGCAACAGCTGAAAGAACAGCAGTTCCCGACAAAAACTTCTTTATATCTTCATCAGAAAATGCGTCGGGCGTGAAATCATCCAAAAATACCGCTCCGCCCTCATCATTGCTAAAATACACCGGGATACCAAATCTTTCAAGCACGCACGTCGTCCACGGGCATAAGTTAAGTCCTCTTTCTTCGGGTACAAAGCCATAATTTTGTTTTAATGTAAGCGGCATACGTGCACCAAACGATTCAAGCTCTTTGGCATATTCCACAAGCTTTTCATAGTAGCCATTATATTTTGCAAGAATTTTTCTGTATGCTTTCCCCGAATTTGGCTCATGTGCACCAAGCCTTGTTATCCAATGCTTTGCGCCCGATGCACCTTCTAAAATCAATGCCGCAAAATGAGCGTGCATACGAGCAGCACTCGTGCTATATCGGTTAAAAGGACACGTATCCGTTTCGGCAAGGTATATGTCCACATCATTTTTGACATTTTCTTTTAGAATTGCTCCTCTGTAAATCCACTCACTAAACTCTCGTCCCGTGCTACTTTTTGAATATGCACCGCCGTTAAGACGAATTATTGCAGGATTTCCTTTTCCGGCAAATGCTTTGGCTGTATCACCCGAAAATTCACAAAAACCACCAACATAAATTCCGGAAACGGCTCCCTGAATCGTCGGATCTACCTCATCTATTCCTTCACGCATTGCCTTTACGGCAGAAACAAGACCGTGACGCTGAACGTCAACATATATCTGTGTATAATATTTATCCTCTTCACTTGTTCCCTGAGTATGAGCATAAAGCTCCTCTCTTGTCATATTTGTACCCGCACGTTTATTAAACTCTGCCAAATGATGTTTGCACGCACAGCCTTTTGTCTGCTTATACAAAAGGCCTATATCATCATCAATCATAATCATTGACGGCTTGTGTTTTGCCAAAATTTTCATCTGCTCTTTTATATATTCATGAAAATTCGGGTCAAGCGGACAACACGTTACAACTCTGTCCTCGCCTGTTATAAGGCTTACAGAAGGCTGAAACGGATACATTTCGCGCGGAACTACGATATGTCCCATAGTAGCCTGGGCAAGTATTCCGTGCTTTGCTCCCGCCTTGTCAAGACGAGCGGCAAATTTGTCATAAAGCTTACACGCCGGAGTCGCTTTATCAATCGCAGGTGTATACTCGGGATTGATTGTAATAAAAAACAACGCATGAGTAGATACTCCTGTTCGCTGCTGTTCTATAATATCCTCACAAATTTCATCTATGTGCTCTTCATCCAATGCCATAATTGAAAGATTTATCATTTTTATCACCTCTTGGCGTCATTATATCATAAACCCCATATATGTCAATGAAAACTTATGAAATATCAAATTCTTTTTTTGCGGGCATTGAATTTGATTGTAAGCTATGGTATAATTGATGCATAAACCAAAACAGGAGTATTATTATGAAAATTTCTGTGCTTGATGTCGCTACCTTGGGCGATGATTTGAATTTTGATGCTATAAACCGCCTTGGCGACGTAGTTGTATATGATATTACAAGACAAGAGGACGTTATTGACCGAATAAAAGATGCCGAGGTTCTTATTTTAAATAAAGTAAAACTAACTCGCGAAAACCTGCCGTATGCAAAAAACTTAAAGCTTGTTTGCATCACCGCAACGGGTTTTGATAATGTTGATTTAGATTATTGCCAAAAGCATAATATCGGCGTGTGCAACGTCGCAGGTTATTCCACCGACAGCGTAGTCCAGCTTACGATTGCAATGGCTTTTTCACTTGCGACAAATCTTTATAGCTTTGGTGATTATGTAAAGAGCGGCAAATACACAAATAGCGGCGTATTTAACTGTGTAAAGCCCGTTTTTCGTGAGATGAGCGCTCTTACATGGGGCGTAGTTGGCCTTGGAAATATCGGAACAAAGGTTGCTACCATCGCAAAAACTATGGGATGCACGGTTTTGGCTTATAAAAGAACACCTACGGGCTCATACACGTGCGTCGATATTGACACTCTTTGCCAAAAAAGCGATATAATCAGTATTCACACTCCGCTTTGCGACGAAACTTTTCATCTAATAAACGAAAAACGCCTGTCTATGATGAAGGACGGCGCAATTCTGATTAATGTGGCGCGCGGCAGCGTTGTGGATGAAGCTGCCGTATGCAATGCCGTCATAAATAAAAAACTCGGCGGCCTTGGTGTAGACGTATATTCTACCGAGCCAATGCAGCCGGATAGCCCGTATCAAAAGCTTTTAAACTGTGAAAACGTTATATTTACACCTCATATGGCGTGGGGCGCGATAGATTCAAGGCAGCGCTGTATGGACGAGGTAGCAAAAAATATTGAAAGTTTTATAAATGGCGAAAAACGTTCAAGACTGGTATAATGGGGGGCAGCTTTAATGAATGAATTCAGAAAACTGGAGCTTCAAAGAAAAACCAACAAAAAAAAGGAAGAATATAAGTATTTTGTGGGCAGCACACTCAAAAATCCGCTCGAATATAAAATCGGCGAAAAAATGGTGTTCAAAATACGTGTAAAATACATGGATGATTATCTTGACATTCCTTATGTTTGGTATTCTCTTGTAAGCGATGACGGACAAAACGAAGAAGGTCATATAAAAAAGGCCGATGATGGCTGGTTTTATATCGAAACATCTATGTCTAAAAACGGCTTTGTGTATGTCCAGGCAAAGGCATGCAATGAAAACAAAGAACTAATTGAAGACATAGCTACTTTTAACGGCAGCGCAGGCGCAGATATTTATAATATTTTACGCGCAACCAAAACACCCGATGATTATCTTGAGTTTTGGACTAAACTCAAAGTGCAGGTCAACGCGACAGAACCCGAAGTTTTAATGTGCGAAAAAATCAAGGATGAAAACTATCCCGATTTTGAAATATATGATATGCGTATAAAGGCACCGGGAAGTAACTATGTAGCGGCAATGGTGTCATATCCGAAAAACGCAAAAAAAGGCAGCCTCAAGTACGCTATGTATTTTCAGGGCTATGGCGTAAGGGAAACTCCCGCCATCCCGCTCAAAGATTATTTTACTGTGCACGTAAATGCTCACAGTATACCAAACTGTGGAAGCGAAGAGTTTTTTGCAGATATCCGCGACAATATGCTCAAAGGCTATGGTTTTGACAGCATAGAAAATGAAAAGGGCGAAACTACATACTGGGCAAAAATGTTTTTAAGAAATTTGCAGGCGCTTCGCTTCTTTAAAGACCATGAACTTTTAAATAAAAAGGATTATATTTTTATAGGAAGCAGCCAGGGCGGTATGCAGGCATGCAATATGGCGGCTCATTTTGAAAAAGCAAGTGCCGTTATTATGAATGTTCCGTGGCTTTCGGATATTTATGCTCACGACCTTTGCCAAAGACGTGCAAACTCGATGCCAAAGGGCTATGGCGTAACATATTTTGATACGGCGGTTGCAGCTCAGTATTTAAAATGTCCGGCGTACATTATATCCGGTCTTGGCGATCCCACTTGTAATTCAAGTACGCAGATGGCACTTTTTAATGCTATAAAATCACCAAAGTATCACGAATTTTATCAAAACAAGGTGCACTCATATACAATCCCGTGGGATAACAATGTGTATTGCCTTGGCGATAAGAGCCTTGCAGGCGAGTATAAAGAGCACACAGAAACCTATTATGATTGGGACTAAACTTGCACAAATAAGAAGGAGAAAAAATGGACTATAACTATCACACCCATACACACAGATGTTCCCACGCTACGGGAACAGAAGAAGAATATATAAAAAGAGCTATTGAAAATGGTATAAAGTATATGGGTTTTTCGGAGCACATTCCTCTTGTTTTTCCTGATGGCACCGAAACTTTTTACAGGCTTCCTTTTTGTCAGACAAAAGACTACTTTGAAATAATCAGGGCGCTTGGCGAAAAATACAAAGATAAAATTGATATCAAAATCGGTTTTGAGATGGAATATTATCCCGAATACTTTGACGAAATGATAAATACCGCAAAAAAATATGGTGCGCAGTATCTTATTTTGGGCCAGCACTTTACAAAGCCCGAACATCCGGATTTTGAGCCTTCAAGCGCTAAAACAGACAGCATTGATGCTCTTAAAGGATACGTTGATTCTGTCATCCGTGCAATGAAGACAAAGGTGTTTACCTATGTTGCACATCCCGACATTTTTCAGTTTATAGGAGATGCCGACACCTATAAGAGCGAAATGAAAAAATTATGCCGCGCGTCAAAAGAATTGGATATACCGCTTGAAATAAACTTTCTTGGTATCCGCGATAATCGCAATTATCCAAACGAAGTCTTCTGGCAAATTGCTGGCGAAGAACAATCGCCTGTAACATTTGGTTTTGACGCACACGATATAGCGGCGGCTTTTGATAAAGAGTCTATCGAAAAAGCAGAAGAACTGGTCAAAAAATGTAATTTAAATTATATTGGAAAGCCAACACTTATATCAATTTTATAAATTACACAAAAATTCCAATACGGGGGCAATTATGAAGCAATTATTATGTTTAAGATGTGGCGAAGAAATGAAATATGGCGGCACAAGAAAAATACAACTTGGTGAAACCGGCTGGGTTTTAGGTGATTTACCAAATTTAATTGCAGGAGCGATGGACGTTTGTATATATTCGTGCCCCAAATGCGGCAAAATCGAGTTTTATCATACACAGGATGAGCAAAGCGAAATAGCACAGTCTATATGCCCGACTTGTGGCAAAAAGCATGATTGTGATTATCCCAAGTGCCCGTTTTGCGGACACAGATACGTTTAAAAAATTAATTTTGCAGAGGTGATATTATGCCGATAAAAATTCCAAACAGACTTCCGGCTGTAAAAAGGCTTGAGAGCGAAAATATTTTTGTTATGACAGAAACACGCGCTGTAAAGCAGGACATTCGTCCCTTGCGGCTTATGTTTGTAAACCTTATGCCGACAAAGGTTGCAACCGAAACACAGATTTTGCGCTACCTTAGTAATACTCCCTTGCAAATCGAGATTGACCTTGTGCATATGGATTCTCACGAATCAAAAAACACGTCAAAGGAGCATCTTTTAACGTTTTATAAGACGTTTGACCAGGTGCGCCATAAAAAATATGACGGAATGATTATAACGGGGGCGCCCGTCGAAAATATGGAGTTTGAAGAGGTCGACTACTGGGACGAGCTATGCGAGATAATGGAATGGTCAAAAAAGAATGTAACCTCGACTTTTCATATATGCTGGGGCGCACAGGCAGGTCTTTATTACCACTACGGCATAAAAAAACACGCACTCGATAAAAAGATGTTCGGCGTTTTTGAGCACAGCGTCAACCGTACAACATCAAAGCTTATGCGCGGGTTTGATAATTCGTTTTACGTTCCGCACTCGCGCCACACAACCGTGCTTCGCGAGGATATCGAAAAGGTAAAACAGCTCGAAATTCTTTCAGAATCTGACGAAGCGGGCGTATATATCGTATTTACAAAAGCCGGAAAGCAGATTTTTGTTACGGGCCACTCTGAGTACGACGCAACAACTCTTCACGATGAATATGTGCGTGATTTGGACAAAGGGCTTGATATTGAAATGCCCAAAAACTACTATCCAAACGACGATATGACAAAGCCGCCAATGATGCGCTGGCGTTCTCACGCAAGCCTTCTATACTCAAACTGGCTAAATTACTTTGTATATCAGATTACGCCGTATAATATTGATGAGATAAAGTAATTAAAAAAACCGAGGCAGCCGCCTCGGTTTTTTAATTATTTAAATTATTTTCTTCATAAGACTTAATCATACGTCTTACCATTTCGCCGCCGATAGGGCCACCCTCGCTGCCATTTTGGCGTGCGCTCACATCACCTTTGTAGTGGTCGTTGTTTTCCTTGCAAAATTCAAGTCTGCCGATATCTTTTGCAACCTCAAGCTTAAATTTTTGCATAGCATCATAACTTGCAGGCTCTAAAAGTCTGCTTTTTCTATAATTTTTTCCCATTTTTACTCACCTCATAAATTTTTGTTACGGATGTAGTTTATGTCTTATATAAGAAAAAATTACAAGAAATTTTTGTATGTTTTTAGCCTTTAAAAACAAGTCTTGACGCCTTATAATCGTGAACAGAATACCCTTTTTGCACGTGAGCGTTTGCACACGTGATGGCAATTACCTTTTTGGCTCCGCACTGTTTTAGCTCACGAGCGCAGTTATAAATCGTCATGCCGCTTGTATACACATCATCAACCAAAATCACCGTCTTTTCAGATAAATCACGCACACATCTGTATGCGCCGAGCACGTTTTTCGCACGCTCGGCAAAAGTTGTAAGCGAGCTTTGACGTTTTGTTTCGCGCACCTTTATGAGCGCATCCGAATCAAATCTTATACCCAAAGCTGCAGCGATTTTTGATGCGATAAGCTCGGTTTGATTAAAACCGCGCCGAAGAAGGCTCTTTTTTGAAAGCGGAACGCTTACAATAACGTCTGCACCAAGTGCCTGTTTGTTTTCTGAAAGATAACCGCACATCAGCATAGCAAGAAATTGTGCATTTTCAAATTTTGATTTGAATTTTAAATCCCGCACTGCACGCCGTACATTGCCTTCATACAAAAGCGGCGAAATAAGATAAGTTTCTTTATCAAATGTTTCAAAGCAGCCGCCATTTTTAGTATAGGGAAGAGCGGCAATACAATCGCCACACGCATGGTCTTGACTATTCTCTGCTATATTATTTTTACAAAACATACATTTTTGCGGATATACCACATTTAAAATGCTGTCAAAAACTTTCTGTCTAATCTTTTTCATTTGCTATCATCCATTTTATCGCTGTAAATCTTTTGTCTTCGCCCTTTGATGCGACCATTAAATTAATTGCATCAAGAGAGCCCACTAAAACCACAAACTTTTTCGCTCTTGTAAGAGCTGTATAAAGAAGATTTCTTTTCATAAGCATCGGCGCTGCATTATAAACAGGCATTACCACTACATCAAATTCGCTTCCCTGACTTTTATGCACTGTAACGGCGTACGCATTTTCAAGCTCGTCAAGCATATCAAAATTATAATTTACCCTACGCTCATCATAAATAACGCTTATCCTTTTTGATATATTATCAACTTCTTCTATAAAGCCCATATCACCATTAAACACACCATTACCCGTTTCACCCGTGTTGATATTTTCCCACGCAAGGTCATAGTTATTTTTTATCTGCATAACTCTGTCGCCCTCGCGAAAAACGCTCTCGCCCGATTTTCTCTCGTTTTTATCGTCTGACGGCGGATTAAGGCTCTGCTGCAAAATCTTGTTTAAATTCTTTACGCCGCAAATTCCCTTTTTCATTGACGAAAGCACCTGTATCTGTGTCATAGGCTCATATCCATACGTCTGCGGAAGACGCGTTTTGCAAAGCTCTACCACACAATCGGCTATTGCGTTTGCTCCTGCGCGTGCTACATAATAAAAATCAGAGTCAGGCTCATTTAAAACGGGTGCTTCTCCATTTATAATTCGGTGCGAATTTTGCACAATCATACTTTTTGCCGCCTGACGAAAGATTTTTGTAAGCCTTATTACGCTCACGGCGCCGCTTTCTATAATATCGCCGAGCATATTTCCCGCTCCCACGGGCGGCAGCTGGTCGGCATCTCCAACCAATATAAGATGTGCATTTGGTTTTAATGCTTTAAAAAGCGCACTTGCCAAAAGCACGTCCACCATACTCGTTTCATCCACTATTATTACATCTTCGTCGAGTGGATTTGTTTCGTCGCGATAAAAAAGCTTCAAGCTTTCATCCTCGCTATAGCTTATTTCCAAAAGGCGATGAATAGTCTTCGCACCCACATTTGTAACCTCTCCAAGCCTCTTTGCCGCACGCCCTGTCGGTGCCGCAAGCGCAAACAAAATCCCCTTTTTTTGCAAAATTTCTATTATAGTATTTACAATGGTTGTCTTGCCTGTGCCGGGGCCGCCCGTAAGCACCATTATCCCTGAGCAAAGCGCCTGTATTACCGCATGGGTTTGCTCGTCTGAAAGCTCAAAATCGTTATCCTTTTTCCATCCTTCCACAAGTCTTTTTGCCTCTGTGCGCGCCATTATTCCATTAGAGCGTGCCATATATGACACTCTTCGGCAGATATATTTTTCCGCCTCATACATTTTTTCCAAAAATACGCACTTTGTAGCGTCAATCTCACGCTCTATCACGGCATTTTCAAGCTTTAATGAATAAAGCGCACGCTCAGCCTGCTCTTTTTCAACGCCAAGCATCATACACGCCGCTCCCATAAGCTCACTCTCGGGAAGATATGTATGACCACCGTTTTGTGCGTTATACTCTAAAATATATTTTATTCCCGCTTTAAGACGCGACAGATTATGCGCCGCAACTCCCATTGACGCAGCAATTCTGTCAACCGTTTTAAAACTTATACCGTTTATCTCATCTACAAGTACATACGGGTCATCTTTTATATATGTCGGCGCATCCGCTCCAAAACGGCGGTATACCTTCATAGCTGTCGCAGCACCTATGCCATAGTTTTGTAAAAACATAACAACGCTTGATATTCCCTGCTGTTTTGCATACTCCTGTCCAATATCAAGCGCTTTTTGAAGGCTTATACCGCTTATGCGAGCAAGCCTGTGCGGCTCATTTAATATAACGCTGAGCGATTCATCGCCAAACTCATCGACGATTTTTTTTGCCGTCGCAAGACGTATCCCCTTTATAATTCCCGACGCAAGATAACGAAGTATCGCCTGTGCGGCTTTTGGCGCGGTTTTTTCATAAAGCGATACACTAAACTGCCTTCCGTACTCGGGATGGTTTGTCCACACTCCCGTAAGCTTTACGCTTTCGCCTTCGCAAAGATAGGGCATACACCCCGTTGCCGTTACCGGCTCACCCTCACAATCGAGCATACATACGGTATAACCATTTGTATAATTTGAATATATAATTTCTTCTACTAATCCTTCAATATATGCCGTCTGGCTCTCCAACGTATATCACCTCGCCGTATAAACAAGCCTCTCACTGTGTGCATGTACGCTATCAAAACTATAGCCGTCATACACGCTGACATTTTCAAATCCTGCCTCATAAAGCGCTCTTTTTACCTCATCCTCTGTATAGGCGCGCTGCGTATGCGCCTCATCAAAACGGCGATAGTTTTCACCATCCCGACTCACAAAAAACGTGAGGTAAAAATCACATATATTTTCTTTTTCGTCGTATTCATTTTCCCAAACATAGCTGACAAATTCGCTGTCATAGGTAAAGGTATTATCCTTTATAATCTGCGAAAGCTTGTAATGTGAATTCATATCAAAAATAAATGGTGCGTGCGGGTTTAAATAATTTTTTACAAGCCTAAAAACCTTTACCAAATCGTCATAATCAAGTATATAATTGAGTGAATCCGTCATACAAAGCACCGAATCCACCGTTCCGTAAAGCTCAAACTGACGCATATCCTGACAAAGATATAAAATATCCTCGTTTTTGCTTTTTGCAACGTTGAGCATATCGACTGACATATCAACGCCTATCATATCGTAGCCGCGCTTTGACATAATATCGGTAAGGCTACCCGTGCCACACGCCAAATCAAGCACAAGCGATGGCTTTGTTTCAAGCTTTGCAAAGCAGTTTTCGATATAATCTGCCATTTTTGTATAATCTATATCTTCATATATAAGCTTGTCATAAATTTGTGCAAACTCATGGTAGCTTTCCATAATTTCACCCTTTGTTACAATATTTTTTATACACCATTTTTATTTGTTGTCTTCATCCTCTTTTATCGTGCGGCCAAGCGCCATCTCATAACCGCCGCTACCATAGTTTAAACAGCGCGCAACACGGCTTATTGTCGCAGACGACGCGCCCGTTTTTGCCGCGATATCATTATAAACAAAATCATCGCGCAAAAGCTGTGCAACCTCGAGGCGCTGTACCATCGCACCAAGCTCGCTCATCGTGCACAAATCAAGGAAAAACGCCTCACACTCTTCGACAGTTTTGAGCGAAAGCACACACTCCATAAGTTTTTTTGTATCTATTTTTTTATGTTTCGAATTCATATCCCGCACTCCTTCGAATTTTTATTTTAATTTTTTCCATAAATATATTGTATCACTTTAAAGCGTGAAAGTAAAGTCTTTTAATCTCCTTTTGACAAAAAACTCATTATTTTTTGTAGGCTATTGTATTTTTTTAGCTTTAGTGTTATACTTGTGATTGTGATAAAAACAATAAAAGGGGAATAGGCGCAAGATATATTTTGCCGTTTTTATAATGAAAATTCTTGTTTTTTCAGATACACACAATAACACAAACGAGTGCATTGATATAATAGGACGAACAGATGATGTGCGCTATATAATCCACGCAGGCGACCACGCAGACGACGCCGAGGATTTGGGCGCTATTTTTGATGCCATACCAGTCTATTATGTCAGCGGAAATAATGATCCACTCTCTCGTGCACCACTGCAAAAGCTTGTTACGCTTGAAGGCAAAAAATTTTTTATAACTCACGGTCACACCTTTGGCGTTCGCCAGACACGAGAGCGTCTTGCTCTTCACGCAAAAAGCTGTGGCGCAGATATTGCCATTTTTGGCCATACGCACGAGAGCTGTGACGAATACATACTCGGTATGCATGTTTTCAATCCCGGCTCGATGGGATATTATCCAAGGACGTATGGTGTAATTGATATAGAAAACGATGAAATTCACACAAAAATTTTAAAATATAAAATGAGGTGAAAAAATGCTTCTTGTAATTGATGTAGGAAACACAAATATAGTTGTAGGTGCTTTTGACGGCGAAAAACTTGTAAAAAACTGGCGTATATCAACCGACTATAAAAAAAGCTCGGACGAAATCGGCATGTTGCTCGTTCAACTTTTAAGGCACAACAATATCGAAACAGATAAAATCGACGACGTAATAATTTCCTCCGTTGTACCGCAGATGATGTTTTCACTCGAGCGTGCGGTAAAGCGTTACTTAAATCGTGAACCGATGATTATTTCAAACGATATAAAAACAGGCATAAATATACTCTATGACAATCCAAAGGAGGTCGGCGCAGACAGAATTGTAAACGCAGTTGCAGTAAGACGTCATTATCCCGGAAATGCGATTATAATAGACTTTGGTACAGCGACTACGTTTTGTGCTCTTACAGAAAGCGGCAACTATCTTGGCGGTGTGATTTGTCCCGGTATCAAGATTTCGCTTGACGCTCTTATTGAGCGCACGGCAAAGCTTCCGAAAATTGAAATTGTACGCCCTAAAAATGTAATAGGCACAAATACTGTTGAATCTATGCAGTCGGGAATGGTTTACGGATACGCAGGTCAAATTGAAAATATTGTGCGCCTTATGAAATCGCAAATGCCAGAGGATACAAAGGTAATTGCAACGGGCGGAATTGCCTCGCTTATTTCGCAGGTTACCGATGCGATAGATATTCTTGATTCACACCTGACGCTAAAAGGATTAAAGGCGCTTTATGATATGAATAAATAATAAAAAAATGCACTCCTTATGGGGTGTACTCTAAAGAACAGCAATTTAAAAGGCTGAACAAAATCAATTGTTCAGCCTTTTATCATTAACTCATTGAATTTTAGAGCATCTTAAACGATATATTTTCCCGCTTGTTACATGGATAGATACTATTTTTTAATAAACTCCACTTTTAAATCTCCGCCGATTTTTATAATATCTCCATCTTTTAGACGCAAATTGCTATATGTTACCTGATCTTTAAAAAATTCATGACCTTCCTCTGCTAAAATTTCATTTAACCCCATAAATCCCAAGCTCTCAACTGTACCTGTAAAATTTCCGCTTCCTGATACTGCACTGCAATCATACTTTCCAGCAGCTATATCTTCTCCTACAATATACTGACCCGCCGCAAGAGTAAAAGGTGCCGTTAATGCGTTTGATAATATCACAGTACTTGTACTTCCGTCCCAATCAACATCAATTTTTAATGCGTTTGCAACAGCACGAACCGGAAGATATGTAGTGCCATTGATGGTAAACGGCTCAACATAATTGCCATTAGCATCCTTTGGCAGTATTTCTTGACCATTCATGGAAATTTTGATGTTGTTATAAATCAACTCCGCTGTTTCGCTGATTTGTTTTGCAAACACCGCTCCACTTGTCAGCATCGCACCAATCAGCACTCCTACAACTACTCCTTGTAATCTTTTTTTCATTTTCTTCTACCTCCTAAAATATAGTAAACCAACTATATCACAATTTGAGATAAATGTCAATATCTCATTTTGTGATTTCATATAATAACATCAAAGGCGGTGTCATTATATGAGATTGAAAGATTTACGAGAAGATTTGGATATTAAACAAAAGGAAATTGCAGAATATTTGCATATCAAACAAAATACCTATTCCCAGTATGAAAATGGACAAAGACAGCTTCCAATAGATATTTTGATAAAATTAGCAAAATACTATAATGTTTCTACAGATTATATATTAGGATTGACGAAAGACAAAAAATAGTAAGAAGGTGTTGTTATGGATTTGCCAAAACGAAAACCGACGAGATTAAAAGGGTATGATTATTCCACGCCTGGAGCATATTTTATTACGATATGCACACATAGCAAAAAACATTTATTTTCAAATATTGTAGGGGCAATTCACGAATTGCCCGAAAATAAATTAACACAACATGGAAAATTTGTGAAACAGATTATAGAAATGTTGCCTGATAGGTTTAATGTGTCAATTCCTAAATATGTTATTATGCCAAATCACATTCATTTAATTATAGAAATTAACAATGATAACGAAAAACGGGCGATTCGTGAATCGCCCCTACAACATCATCGTTGTGTTATTGATAAAATGGTAGGATTTCTAAAAATGAATGTGTCGAAGAAAATTCATAATGAATATTCTGATAAAATATGGCAACGCTCATATCACGACCACATAATTCGAGGCGAAAAAGACTATCAAAAAATTTGGGAATACATAGATACAAATGTAATAAGATGGGAAAAAGATTGCTTTTATAATGATTAAAAGCTCTCGCAAAAATTGCGAGAGCTTTTTTCTGTCCTTTTTAATTTCTTTCTCAAAAACCGCGCGAGCTTCCGCCGCCGCCAAAGCTGCCACCGCCTCCGGAGAAGCCTCCGCCTCCAAAACCACCGCGGCCACCACCAAAGCCGCCGCTGCCACGACCGAGCAAATATCCGCCTAAAAATGCACCACCACTACCACCGCCGCGGCCACCACGCGATGAACCGGTCAGCGACATAATAATGAGTATCATAAAAATTATACTCATTGTTATTCCAACTCCGTCAACATCTTCCTGCGCTTCGACGGGTGCCACATTTTCGGGAACTTCAAGGCCGTATTCAGTATAAACCTGCTCTAAGATAGCTTTATATAAATTCAAAATTCCCGAATCAAAATCATTGTTTTTTAAATACTCGAGCGCATAAGTGTCAATAAGACGCCCTACTTTTGAGTCGTTTAGTGCACCTTCAAGTCCATAACCGACCTCGACATCTATTTTTCTTTCTTTGAGCGCCACAAGTATAAGCACGCCATTGTCATCTTCGCCGCCAATTTGCCACTTTCGTGCAAGCTCTATGCCATACTCACGCTCATTTTTGCCTTCCAGATTTTTTACTGTTGCAACGACGATTTGCGCCTGCGTAGATTTGCAAAGTGCATTTGACTGCTCGACAATAAACTGCTCCGTCTGCGTCGAAAGAATACCGGCATAATCAGCTGCATAAAACTGTGTTGTCGCCTCCGGCAGGGCCGCAAAAGCAATAGTGCTAAAACAAAGCAAAAGTATAACTACGCTTATAATAAATTTTTTCATCAAATTTTCCCTCGATATTTTTTACGGCTTAAAAGTTTACCTGCGGAACCTGCTCAGAGCCCGGTGCAGCCTCAAAATATTCTACCGGCGAAAAGCCGAAAATGTTTGCAAAAATTACGCGCGGAAACGTTTTTACCATAGTATTGTATGACGACGCCGCATCATTATAATCCTTTCTTGCAACGGCAATTCTGTTCTCTGTGCCTGCAAGCTCGTCTGTAAGCGCGCTAAACTGTGTATCGGCTTTTAGCGCAGGATAATTTTCTACCACCACCAAAAGTCTGCTAAGAGCACTCGAAAGCTCATTATCCGCTTGCGCAACATCGCCTGTACTTTGTGCGCCTGCAAGCTTTGCCCTTGCGTTTGAAATATCTGATAAAACCTCGCTCTCATGGCTTGTATATCCCTTTACTGTGTTTACAATATTGGGGATAAGGTCATTTCTTCTTTGAAGCTGTGTGTCTATTACTGAAAGCTGCTTGTCAACCGCCTCGCGCGAGGATACAAGCGAATTATACGTTCCCGAAACCCATACACCGATTATGGCAATAACTGCAATTACGGCTATTAAAACAATAAGTCCTTTTTTCATTTTTTTACACCTTTACCTTTCTTTTTTTATGTATCTTCTCTGTATTATATATACCCGATTTATAAACTTAAAAACATATTTTTTAAAAGCAGAATGTGCCAAAAATTTTTAAGACACATTCCGCTTTTATATTTTTTATTTTACAATAAGCTCTCCATCAAGCACATCAACCGTAACGCTGTCGCCCGATTTTATATTGTTTTCAAGCATTTTTTCAGCAAGCAAATCCTCGATTTTTGACTGTATTGCACGGCGCAGCGGTCTTGCGCCATATATCGGGTCAAAGCCCTCCTTTGCAATATGCGCTATTGCCTCGTCTGTAAAATCTGCACTTACGCCGCTATCTGCAAGTCGTTTTTTGAGCGTATCAAGCATGAGCGACGCAATCTTTTTAATCTCGTCCTCGCCAAGCTGATGAAATACAATCATATCGTCAATTCTGTTTAAAAACTCGGGACGAAAATGCTTTTTAAGCTCACCCAAAACGTCTGATTTAATCTGTTCATAGCTTCTATCTCCACTATCATCAGAAGTTGCAAAGCCAAGCTTTTGTCCTTTTTGCGCCGTAATAAGACGCGCGCCGATATTTGATGTCATAATTATAACTGTGTTTCTAAAATCTACACGTCTTCCTTGTGAGTCGGTCAAAATACCATCCTCAAGAATTTGCAAAAGTATATTAAACACATCGGGATGCGCTTTTTCAATTTCGTCAAACAAAATTACGCTATATGGCTTTCTGCGCACTTTTTCTGTGAGCTGACCTGCATCATCATAACCGACATATCCGGGAGGCGAGCCGACAAGTCTTGATACAGAGTGCTTTTCCATGTATTCTGACATATCCACGCGTATCATATCGTCCTCAGATCCAAACATCGCCTCTGCAAGCGCCTTTGAAAGCTCGGTTTTACCCACACCCGTAGGACCAAGGAAAATAAACGAGCCTATTGGGCGCTTGGGATCTTTTAATCCCACACGTCCACGTCTTATTGCCTTTGCGACTGCGCTTACCGCCTCGCTCTGACCGATAACGCGCTTGTGAAGCTCCTCTTCCATATTCATAAGCTTTTGCGACTCATCGCTCGTAAGCTTTGATACGGGAATATTTGTCCACTCGGATACAACCGACGCAATTTGTGCTTCGCTCACGCACGAATTTTCTGTGGTGTTTTTATCTTTCCACGCTTCCTGTTCACTATTAAGCTTTTCCTGAAGCTTTTTCTCTTCATCGCGAAGCGATGCCGCTCTCTCAAACTCCTGAACCGCAATAGCGCTTTGCTTTTCCGCCGTAATTTTTTCAAGCTCTTCTTCAAGCTCCTTTATTACAGGCGGAGCCGTAAGCGAGCCAAGACGCACCTTTGATGCGGCTTCATCAACCAAATCAATCGCCTTGTCAGGTAAAAAGCGGTCTGTAATATATCTTGACGAAAGCTCTACCGCGGCCTTTATCGCCTCATCGGTAATTTTTACGCCGTGATGAGCCTCATACTTGTCGCGTATGCCAAAAAGTATCTGCACGCTTTCCTCCTGCGTAGGCTCTCCGACTGTAATAGGCTGAAAACGACGCTCGAGTGCGGAATCCTTTTCGATATGCTTTCTGTACTCTTCAAGAGTCGTTGCGCCAATAAGCTGTATTTCGCCACGCGCAAGCGACGGCTTTAATATATTCGACGCATCTATTGCGCCCTCTGCCGCGCCCGCACCGATAATTGTGTGCATTTCGTCGATAAACAAAATCACATTCCCCGCTTTTGAAACCTCGCTCATAGCGGTTTTAAGTCGCTCCTCAAACTCGCCGCGATATTTTGCACCCGCAATCATTGACGATAAATCAAGCGTAAAAAGACGCTTGTCATAAAGCACCTCAGGCACATCGCCCGATGCAATTTTCTGCGCAAGACCTTCTATTACGGCAGTTTTGCCCACGCCCGGCTCACCTATAAGGCACGGATTATTTTTTGTTCGTCTTGACAAAATCTGAATAACGCGCGAAATCTCTTTATCACGTCCTATTACGGGGTCAAATTTTCCGTCCTTCGCCATTTGTGTAAAATCGCGTCCAAACTGGTCAAGAGTTGGAGTGTTTGTCTTTGCCTTTTTGCTTGCGCCGCCCGAAGAGGCACTATCCACATCATTTGCTTCGCTGCCCTGATATCCCGACACCGACGCCATTATCTGCGCATAAATTTCGGGTGGCTGAATACCAAGCTCTGTCAAAATTTTTAACGCAACGCTCTCACCTTCACGAATAATCGCCAAAAGCATATGCTCTGTTCCTATATAGTTGTGTGCCATCTTTCGAGCCTCTGCAAAGCTAAGCTCGATAATCCTTTTTGTGCGCGGCGTCATCATAAGCTGTGTCTGGTTTGAAATCTCATCATTTTTGCCCATAAGCTCTATAATTTTTTCGCGCACAGCATTATAGGTTGCGCCTTTTTGTGAAAGTATGTTTCCCGCAACTCCGCTCTCATCGGCGCAAAGTCCTATTAGAATATGCTCTGTTCCTATATATCCGTGTCCAAGCTCACATGCACACGCATGGGCACTTCTGAGTGCCTGCTGAGCCTTTTGTGTAAAACGGTTGTCAAATGTCATATTTAATCTCTCCCTTCATCCAAAACCTTTCTTATCATATCTGCGCGCACTCTGTCGCGCTCTTTTGCACTAAGCACTCTTCCTTCGGCAAGCGAAATGTGTGCAGGCTCTGATTTTATCATAAGCTGTGTTATTTTTTCATCGCTTACCTCTTTTATTATACCCAGGTTGATTCCTAATTTTACCTTTGAAAGCAAATCTTCGCATTCAGACGATGAAAGCATGCGTGCATACTTAAGCGTTCCAAGCGCACGATACACCGAATCGGGCAGTTCATCGGGGTTATTTTCAAGAAGCTTTTTTCTAAGCTCACGCTCAGTTTTTATAATCTGCATCGCTATATTTTTAAGCTTTTCACACGTTTGCTCCTCGCTTATACCGAGCGTAATCTGATTTGAAAGCTGATATAAATCACCTTTCGAGCTGCTGCCCTCACCATATAACCCTCGAATTGTAAGACCAAGCTTGCCAACCTCGCCTACTATTAAGTTAATTCTTTTTGCCATCCTTAGCGCAGGAAGATGCAACATCACCGATGCACGAAGTCCCGTTCCGACATTGGTCGGACACTGCGTAAGATAGCCAAATTGCGAATCAAACGCATAATCAAGCGAATCAGAAAGCATATCATCAAGTGCATCTGCCTTTTTGTATGCACCTTCAATATCAAATCCGGCGCTGATTACCTGAAGCCTTATGTGGTCCTCTTCGCCAATCATTATGCTTTTATCGCCTTCTTTTGACAAAAGCAATGCCTTGTTTTTGCCTTTAAGCATTTCGGGACTTATAATATGCTCCTCAACAAGCGAATTTTTGTTAAGCTCGGGCGCATTGTCAAGATTTAAAAACTCAAAATCATCACTTGCCGCTGCTCTTATTTTTTCTGTTACAATTTTTGCCTGCTCCTCACTCCAGCGCGAAGGGAAGGGCACATCAGAAATATTTCTTGCAAGCCTGATTCTTGTGCTTACAACAATATCGCTATCCGATCCTTTTTTATCAAACCATGTCGGCATATTATTTTCCCTCCTTTGCTTCAAGCTCTTTTATCTTATCACGAAGTAGCGCCGCATTTTCAAAATTCTGTTTTTCAATAGCATCTGCAAGCTCTTTTTTCAAGTTTTCAAGCTCGCGGCGAAGCTTAATTTTCTCATTTGCATTTTTTGATATTTTGCCCGTATGCTCGGTATTTGCGTGTATGCTTTTTAAAACCTCGTTAAGATACGGGCGAAACGCCTCATAACAATCGGGGCATCCGAGCTTGCCACTTTTTGAAAACTGTGCAAGGCTCATATTACATTTCGGGCAATATGCGTTTGGCACACTTCTTTGTGGCTCATTTATAAAAAGCTTAAATCCATCATCAAAAAAATCAGAAAACAAATCGTACAACATTATAAAACATCTCCCTTCAAATCAATATCCAATCACACAAGACTCATCAGCATATTTTTAAAAACCAGCGCACGATACTCATCGCTTTGCGGTCTATTAAATGGAATTGCCCTGTCATTTAGCACGCTTTCCATAAGCATAAGCTCTCTGCGTGTAATCACATCTGCCTGAAACATATTTACAAGCATCGCATGAACGCTGTCAAAGCTTATATGCGAGCCAATTGAATTTACTACGTGCATAAGGTAATTGCTTCCCGATACCTCGACACGCTTTATTCTTATAAATCCTCCGCCTCCGCGTCTGCTTTCGACAATATATCCGCGCTGACCTGTAAAGCGGGTATCAATAACATAATTAATCTGTGACGGTGCGCACGAAAAACGCGACGCAAGCTCATTTCTTTTAAGTGTAATATCAGACTCACTTTCAAGCATATCCAATAAAAACCTTTCTATAACATCACTCATTTTCATATTCTTTCACCTCTTCTGACAAACATCGTCATTTTTTGACTTTGACTTTCTTTGACCTTTGTTTGACTTTAGTATAGCACCGCTTTTTTTGTTTGTCAACAGATATTTTTTATTTTTTTATATATTTTTTTAAAATTTTGTGCTACAATGAATAGGTAGGCGCTTTTTTATTGTATATATTATATGAAAAAAGTACTTAATATACAGTACAAAAACAGCAAAAGCGTTGAATTTATACATTTTTCTTGCATTTTTATGCAATATAGTGTATAATTATAAATCAAGGAGTGAATATTATGCTAAATGAAATTAAAAATCTTGATAAACAATATTTTATGAATACCTTTGGCGAAAGGCTTGGCGTATGCTTTGAGCGTGGCGAAGGTATAAACTTATACGATACCGAGGGTGGTAAATATACCGACTTTTTTGCAGGCATTGCCGTAAATGCGCTTGGTTACTGCCACCCGTCATACGTTAAAGCTATTTGTGAGCAGGCGGGAAAGCTTATGCACACATCAAGTCTTTATTACATAGAGCCACAGGCAAAGCTTGCCGAGAAACTGGTTAATATTTCGTGTGCCGACAAAGTGTTTTTTGCAAATTCGGGTGCTGAAGCAAATGAAGGTGCAATCAAGCTTGCAAAAATTTATTTTTACAAGCAGGGAAAAACCGATAAAAACGAAATTATAACGCTTACCGATTCTTTCCATGGACGCACACTTACTACAGTTGCTGCA
>SVKA01000039.1 GCA_015068725.1 Oscillospiraceae bacterium
CAGAAATACGTTTTGACACACATCCTCTGCATCCTCGCGGCACTTCAGATAACTCAGCGCAAGCCGAAATACGTCATCTCCGTATTTGCAAAACAAAACGGAGACGTTTTCACTATCCAATTTTGATACCCCCTTAAGTAAAAATTTGTTTATTCATCTATATAACAATCGAGAAGGCGGAAATATCACATTTTTCTTGAAAAAAACGAAAAATACCCTAAAAATAGGCTGTTACGGTGCGAAACAGCCTATTTTTTGGGTATTAGATTTTTTCTTTCGTCATTTTCTCATCAAAGCCGTGTATCCAATCACTCTTAAGATAATACACGAGATAAATAACCGAGCTTATCGCCCACGTAATGGGATACGCACGGTAGATGTGAACGATACTGTCATAGAAGTGCATCACCACGGTGATGTAGGCGATTCGGAATACGCACCATACGGACAGCATGACAAGCATGGGTACGAATGCCTTTCCTGCACCTCGGCAAACAGCGGCAACCGAATGGGAGAATGCGAGGAGGAAATAAAACAGCGAAGCAGTCCTTGCCTGAAGGGTGCCGTATTCGACGACCTTAGCGGTGTTGTCGAAGAATCCTACAAATTGAGGGGCAAAGCGGTAATAAACGATTCCAACAAGCTCAGCAAGCACCACGGCGGCAATGATGCCGAACCTTGCGCCGATCTTTGCACGTTCATGCTTGCCCGCACCGAGATTCTGGCTGATAAAGGTGGTGATCGCCATGTTGAAGCTGGTTATAGGAAGGAATGCAAAGCCTTCGATCTTGGAGTGCGCGCCGTAAGCGGACGTTGCAAGCTTTCCGAAGGAGTTGATATTTGTCTGAACGATGACGTTGGCGAGAGCGATCACGGAGTTCTGCACACCCGACGGCAGACCGTAGCGTACTATCTCACGGAGCATATCTCCGTGGAAGCGGATCCTTCTGAGGCTGACGCTGAACACCTGACCGGGCCTGAGAAGATGTATCATGCACAGAACGAGGCTGGCAAACTGAGAGATGACCGTTGCTGCAGCCGCAGACCACACGCCCCATTCAAATCCGTCGATAAAGAGCCAGTCGAGAGCGATGTTGATAAGGGAAGAGAATATCAGATAATAAAGGGGGCGTCGGCTGTCGCCCACGGCGTTCATGATGCCCTTGCAGATGTTGTACATGACCATGGCAAAGCTGCCGAGGAAGTAAAAGCGGAAGTATTCCACAGCCTCGGGCATAACATCGGGATCGGTCTTCATCCACGTGAGAAGCTGAGGAGTGAAGATAACGCCGACAAAAGTGAGTATTCCGCTGCAAACGATACCGAGAGCGAGGGCGGTATGTATGGCACGTGAGACCTTGTCCCTGTCCCCCGCGCCGAAATATCGGGAAATAACGACGCCTGCACCCATGGCGCCGCCGGTGAAGAAGCTGACCATCAGGAAAATGAGCGTACCCGACGAGCTGACAGCGGCAAAAGCCTCAGTTCCGAGATGTTTTCCAACTATAAAAGCATCTGCGGTATTGTAAAGCTGCTGAAACACCTGACTTAAGAAGATAGGCAGGGCAAAGGCGAGAATAAGACTGTATGGGTTACCGTGAGTCATGTCACGGGTATCCCTTGATATTTTTACGTTGGCGTTGCGGGACATCTCTATCTCCTTTGAAATTAGACTCTTCTGCTATTATACTACAAAACGTGTGGGAAATGGGGAATAATTAAAAAAAAGCGAGAAATAATATTAAAAAATCGAAAAAACAGGCTTGACAAACAGAGGGATTTCTGATATAATAACTTTTGTCGCAAGCTGATATGGCTCAGTCGGTAGAGCACATCCTTGGTAAGGATGAGGTCCCCGGTTCGAATCCGGGTATCAGCTGGAAAAAACCTCGTTCGTAAGAACGGGGTTTTTTCAGTTATATTCGCCTGCGGCGAGTTATATTACTGCGCAGTGATATTCGGCTAATGCCGAGTGATATTGCCCTTCGGGCAGTTATGAGGCGAATATAATATCACTTTTGCATAGCAAAAATATCACTATGCCGCAAGGCATAATATCACTCTGTGCAAAGTACAGAATATCACTAACCTCTTGCCCCTTTGCCGCTTTTATGCTATAATACACATAAAGGGGTGATGATATGAAAAAGAAAATAATTATAGGAGTATTTTCGCTGTTGATTTTAATTACTGCAATAGTTTCTATTATTGGTGCCATAAGTTCGTATAATTATGATATGGACCCAGCTAACGGTGTTGATATTTTTGAGGGCTTTGGTGCTGTACTTATTGCTGTTGTTGGTGGTTTTGTCGTTTTTTACGAGTTGGATTTGTTTTACACTACGTATTATTTTTTTATTAAGCCTAAAACTATAGCAAAATCAATATTAAATGTTTTGTCTAATTTAACTTTATTTATTATGTTTTTTACCGATTCTATAGCACACTTTCTATTTAAGTATGTATCACAAATCTTTGGCGAAGAAGTAATTTTGTTATTTGCTTTGTTTTTTATATATGTTATTTTGCGAATTGTTTGTGCTGTAATTCCGGTTCGACAATCTGCTAAACGAAATTAAAGAAAATCCGGTTTTTAACCAGTTCTTTTTCGGACACGAATGACAAAAATCCCGAATGCGAAAGTACTCGGGATTTTTTACTTTTTACCTATTACTTCTTCACTCTTACCTCAAGCGTTATTCCTTTCGGGATTTTTCGAAGTAAGAAGTAAAAGGTAAGAGGTAATAAGTTCGGTGTGGCTTCGCCACGATTAAAAAACGCTTCGCATTGATTTTTTCCTGCTTTTATGCTATAATACACCTAAAGGTCGGTGATGATATGAAGGCGGTACCTATTATTTTTTGTGTTATAATACTCTCCTAAAGTCAACAAGCCACGAAAGGTGATGTATTTCATGTGTAAATCAAATCGTATTGAAACAAGGCTCAATGAAAAACAATTTTTCAACCGACTCGAAACTTTTTGCCGAGAAAAAACACGCTTTGATAAAGGTTACATTGATAAAGATGTCTTTGTTGTAAAACGTAATCGAAACAAATTTTGGCTTTGCAAGCATTATGCAAGCATTGGAAGAACTGACGGATACGCCAATGACTGTATACGGTTTCGATATATCGTGAATGAAAAAGGATACATAGATATCGAATATCGGTTCGGAAAGCCGATACTGTTTTGCATACCTTTTATCATTTGCTTTTCGGCAGGTATCGCTCTATGGATATCGTTAATTTATGACGCCATTGTTTATGGTGGTATGCAATGGGGTAGTCTGTGCATTACGTCATTGTTTTGGATATTTGGGTTGACCGGAATGTTCTTCCGTTCGCGAAAAGAAAAAGCGTTATTAAAAGAACATTTACTGCGAATATGTAATATTGAATCTTGAAACCATTGTATCAGAGTGGTTTTTAAGCAAACGAGTAACAGAGGAACAACCTTAAACAGTTGCAATATTCGTGCCGCTAAGTGTAAGTTGCCTGCAAACAAAAGCACTTCGAAAGAAGTGCTTTTTTGTTTGAGCCTTGCGGCGGTGCCGTTTTTGTGCTATAATACACCTAAAGGTCGGTGATAATTATGAAAAAAGTCAATGTTTTATGGTTGATAGCTTCAATTTGTTGGTTTTTTTGGACACTTATAAATGTTTTTGAGTTATTAACGGATGTTCCTTTTATAATAAGCGTTTGTGGTACAATTTTTATATTTGCTGCTGTTGTGGTACATCTAGTGATTTTAATTAAAAGCATAAAAGATAAGAAAAAATAGCGATAAAAAGTTGAAATAAGAGAAAATCAGGATTTCAGACCGGTTCCATTTTGAGTGTCGGTCCCGGAAAAAACTCTTGTTCTTTTGAACAAGAGTTTTTTCAGTTAAATCCGTCCTTTCGGACGGGATAAATCCATCTTTGATGGGTGAAATCGCTTCGCGATGAAATCCGACTTCGTCGGGTTGGGTGACGGATTTAATTTCGCTGAAACCGCAAGCTTTCGATTTCACCAAAGGCAAAAGCCGTTGATTTCACCGTGCGTAGCACGATTTCACTTTACTCTTGCACGCCTGCCGTTTCTATGCTATAATGTATCAGCGAAAGGCGGTGTGACTGTGAAAAAGAACAAAAGCGATATACTTATAACTTTATGGAATAGTATCGGCATTATTATCATACTTGGCTTTTTTTTGTTTTCGATGATAATTGGTGGAAGTGCAGGCCTTGGATATCAAGAAAACGGTCGTTTTTTTGTTCGTGTTCATGCTGATATAGTTGAAGTGTCAGAAATTATCTGGACGATAAGCCGGATTTGGGAAAGTCTCTTTTGGATTTTCATCCCGCTAACACCGATCGGTGCGTTTGTTATTTCTAATATCAAAAAAAGATAGAACGAAGGAAAAACAGATTTGTATAGAGAAAAGTAAGATAGTTTGTGTTATAATATTCTTAGAAAGGTGGTGCTAAAATGAGTTATATGCCGGGACTCGGAAGAGCAATGAGTGATTATTTAGAGACTTCAGCACAATGCGAAGAACTCGATCTGCCTAAGGGCGAGTTTGTTGCCAAGATGGGAAAGGCTTATAAAATTGCTTTATCCATAGCTTCGTTTGCCAGCTTGGTAATTGGAATTCCCAGCACTTTTATTTTGCATGAGGAAGTGGGAATCATATTTTTGGTTCTGGGTGTAGCTATATTACTTATTTTGCCTACAATAATTTCATATCGTTGTATTGTAAATAAAATATCTCTGAAAGAAGAGTATTTTGTTTTGTTTATTAAATTCAAGAAGGAAGTTTTATGGGAGTCGGTGAAATATAGGAAAATCAAAATCGGCAGAAACTACTCTATAAAACTTTATGATATAAACAGAAAAAAGTTGATGTCGTTTGACGGTGCAACCGTCGGCGTTGGCAGAATCGTGAAAATGGCAAAGCGTGGTTCTATTAAGGATTATGCCAAAAAATAAATTTATTGATCATATAAGCTCCAACAGTTGTAATCTTATATTTTTTATGTAACACTAAACCCAAGGAGGTGATGAGATGGGACATTTTTTTGAGTTGATAGCAGAGTTGCTGTTCGGTTTCGTAAAGCACACTCCGGATAAAATGCCGGACGATATTACATATAAACCTGATTTTATAGTTAAGCATCCCGCAAAGAAAAATCTTGCACGAATTTTTGCTACGGTAATTATTATTGGTGTTTTTTCAACGCTATGGATGATCGTTAAACATGAAACACGTTATTTGTTTATAGTATTTGTTGTTTTAGCTCTTGCGCTGCTTGTGTTATCCTTGATTTCCTTCTCTTTTCGTTGTAATGTAACGGAAAACATATTGGAAAGCAGCTATTGGGGACTATTTAAGAAGAGACTTCAATGGAGTAATGCTCAGTGTGTAAGAGTAATTGAGAAAACAGAAGAAAAGGGTGTAATCATTGCTATTTATGACGAGAACGGTAAGTGTATAATTGACTTAAATACAGATATGGATAATGCGTGGTACGTTGTAAAAATGGCTGAAGAGAAAAACATTACCATAAGGCAAGAAAAAAATTTATCCTTAAAGCAAATATCACATCTTTAAACTAAAAGCAGTTTGTATAAAGAAAATCAGGTTTTTATGCTATAATGTATCAGAGAAAGGCGTTGTGACTGTGAAAACATCTTTTTATCAGAAATTGCAATACGATTTTGTTATGATCCGATTTCTGCACGAGCAGGACTGTTTTGATCGGGAAAAATATGATGAAACGGTTTTATCAATAAGAAATTCAAGAAAAAAGATCGATATGTACTCGCCTCCCGAAGAGAAAAAGGTTTTACTTTATTGTATTGATATGCTGTTTGAGTTTTTGAATGAGGGTGACAGAGAAAAGATATACGATTATGCTGAGGCAATACATAATGTTCCCGAAATATATATGCAAACGAGGAACCTTTATTCTTTAAGAGCAGAATTGAAATGTTTTCAAAATAAATACGGTAAGCACTATTTTCCCTTTGTCAGAGAAGTAAAACCCAGTTTTACCCCTAAAGCTCCGAAAAACAAATGGGAGTATTTTTATGCGGCTTCGGATGTGGATTTCAAAATACTGCATCCTACGGCGTACAAATTGCTTTGCTGTATAGGTGCTGCAGTGTTATTATTGCCTCAAATAATTTATTTGGTATACTGTATGTTTATAAACCCCGCGCCGGATGAATGGACGCTTATACTGGGCTGTGCCGGTGCTTTTATTATAGGCATAGGACTGTTTAACATTGTTGCAGCGTGGATACATCAATATCTCGGACACTTGTTAACAGCCGTGTGTCTGATAGGCGGAGGGGTCATTACCGTAATTTCAATGTATTTGTTATACACGTGATCATCTTATTTCGGCGTGAGAGGTACTTCGTAAGAGGTGCTTTTTCACTTTACTCTTGCACGCCTGCCGTTTCTATGCTATAATCTTAAGGTCAATCCCACCTAACCCCAAGGAACACAAAAAATGCATACATTATCTTACATCATGAGCATCATAGCGCTCGGATTATATTGCAGCAGCTATTTTTTTAACACTAAAAAGAAATATCTTACCTTTCAGCTGACGGGCAACCTGTTTTTGTCCCTGTCTTACCTTTTCATGGGCGCATACTTTACCATGGTCTCGGCGGCG
>SVKA01000040.1 GCA_015068725.1 Oscillospiraceae bacterium
GAAGAAACAAAAACATAAGTTGCGAAATCACAACAGTAAAAATTAAATGGCATCTGTCTTAACGAGCAATGGATTTGTATATTCAAATCCGCTTGCCAAGACTTTTTGATGCCGTGTCATCAGTCTCAGCAAGCACTGAATTTGTAGCCACACAGAGGTTTGTTTCGACATTCGTCTCAACAAGCACTGAATCTGTACGGACAAATTCGCTTGTCAGGGAGAATTCCCTAAAACCCTTAAAGAAAAATTTAAAACAAAGGAAGGATTATTTTTATGAAAATGTTTGAAACTAAAGTAACTATGGATAATGTAAAAATCAATTTGATTAAACCGATGACCAACTCTCCGTTCGCCGTCAAGGAGGATGAAGATATGCAAAAGCTTCGTGAGAGTATCAGTCAGTTCGGGTTACTCAGCCCGATTGTCATAAGACAACTGCCCGACACAAATGAATATGAGATTGTCTGTGGCAACCGCCGTTTGCAAATTCTTAATGAGCTCGGTTATGAAACCGTACCTGTTCTCATCAACAACTTATCAGATGATGAAGCACTACCGCTTTTTCGGAGTGATTGAAAATCCCGTCAAGGATGAAAACATAGTCCTTGAAGCAAGACAAGGCGTTGCCGTGGAATATCTTACGTCATAAGGCATAACAAAAAAAGAGCAGGTCAAAACCTGCTCGATACATAACAAATCATATTAAATTTATCTATGAGGAAATGTAAAAAAGAAAAGTGAGTGTTCACTTGTGTTATGAACACTCACTATGGTTGCGGAGACAGGACTTGAACCTGCGACCTCCGGGTTATGAGTGAAGTAGTAAAATGCTTGGAAACGGCTATAAATAAGGGGTTTATCAACCCGTCTGACTTGCATTTGACTTGCATTCGTTATTTTGAGATAAGAAATCGTTAAGTTTTACGATTGAACGGCTCTTTTGAGCATCAGAAAGGTGCGTGTAAATTTCCATTGTAGTTTGCGGCGAAGCATGCCCGAGAAGATATTGAGCAGTAAGCACATCTACACCTGCTTCAAATAACAATGTAGCATATGTGTGGCGCAAGTCATGCCATCCGAAAGGCTGAAGAGTGAATATGGTAGGTTTAGGCTCGCATTTTTTATTTTTCTTTTGTTTGCCTGTTGCTGTTCCATGCGCTATTTCAAGGTCAACGAGCATGCTCTGGATTGCTCGTTTCCATGAATCTACCGACATCATTTGATTTTTTGCGGTGACTATAACATAAATGCTCGTTTTATTTTCTTCCTTTAGAAAATCAACGAGAGCATCAGGCATTGGCACGGTGCGGATGCCTGCTTCGGTTTTTGGAAGTTTTATTGAATTCGATTTGAAATCATAACTTTTATTTACGGTGATAGTTTTGTTATCAAAATCAATATCGTTCCATGTCAGAGCGGTCATTTCGCCCCTGCGCAGGCCGCAGAACATAGCGATCATTGCAGCACGTTTCGCACGCTGCTTTGATGAATCGAGTTCTAAAATCCACTCTCGCTCGGTTTTGCTTAACGCCCTTCGCTCGGACTTCGGAGCGTTCTTGGGTATTTCGGCATAGTCGGCAGGGTTATACTCAATGATTCTGTTCTTTATGGCAAACTTAAAAACCTGACTGCACACTTGCTTATACGCAGACAGAGTTTTCTTTGCGGAAGGTTTTCCTGTGGCAGGGTTTTCTTTGGCGAGTGTGCTCAAAGCGGTTTCAATTTGATAAGGTCTGATTGCTTCGATAGGAGCGGTGCCAAAATAAGAACAGAAAAAGGATATTCGCTTTTCTTTGGTGTTATATTCAGATTCAGATAAAGTGCTTTTTTGAGATGAAAGAAAAAACTTTGCCCAATCCTGAAAGGTTTTGTTTTTTGAACTTATATCAAGCCCTTTGCCGAGTTGAGTTCTGAGTTCGGCTGCTTTTTCGTCCGCTTCTTTTTGGGTGTTACCGTAAACTGTTTTGTATTTACGTTTGCCGCTTTCATCTTTACCGAGGTAAACCTGAACGGCGATGCGCCCGTCAGAGCGCTTTGTATTCTTTTTCTTTGGCATAATATTCCCCTTTGCTTGACATTTTTTCTGGGAATAGTGTATAATGGATACACCAATCCCCTTGATTTGGTCGTTGAGTGGTTTGGTATTTCGTCTCCCGGTGTTGGCGCACCGGGAGATTTTTTTGCTATTTAAAATGTTGAGGTAAAAACTATTTTCTTATTCTTTCTATAATTGGTCTGATAATTAAAAAATATATGATACAACCTATAATAAAAATCCAAGGGATGAAAACAATGGCGGAATATAGGTATTCAAGAATTGTTTTAAATAAAGATTTTTCTTTTTTGCTTTCTTTATCTTCTGCGTTGCCGATTTCATCATACGCATCCCAATAACCTGAGTTGTAGCCATCTTCATATGCGTCATCGGAATTGAAATAATAAAAATCTTCGGCATCTGAATACCCATCATTATAACCGTCTTTGTAGGCTTCGTCATATCCGTCAATAAGACCTTCTTCGTATATTGACTGCGCATCGGAATCAAGCGCATTGTATTCTTCATCGGTGAGAGCGAAAGGATGCAAAGACAACGCAAAAATTATTAAAGTAAAAAGAGAGAAAACAAAGATCTTTCTCAAAAAAATCTTCCTTTCGGCAAGAGAGTTGGAGTCGGAAGAATTATCTTACCAAACTGAAGAACGCAACGGCTTTGCCGAGGATTCTTATTTCGTTGAGTTGCTCGTTTGTATAAACATAATCGTCATACATGGGGTTGCAGGCTGATAAAACAATTTTGCTAGGGTATTTATGCACCTTTTTTAAGGTGGCTTCGTCACCGATGAGGACAGCGGCAATTTCGCCGTCATCAACATCGGGCTGCTGACGGATATAAACAATATCACCGTCAAAAATACGGGCGTTTATCATGCTGTCACCCTTACAGCGCAGGGCGAAGTCGGCAGCAATGCTTTCATCAACCTTAACATACATTTCTATATTTTCATTTGCAAGGATAGGTTCTCCGCAGGCTATTGTGCCGAGAAGGGGAACACTTTTGGTTTTGGGGAGAGGGATGAAGCCTTCAGGGATAGAGTGAGCATCTTCGAGGTCTCCTAATAATTCACCGGGTGTTACGCCAAGAGCAATAGAAAATGCCATGATTTTACTTTGATTGATATCTCTTAAACCAAGTTCTATCTTATTAACTGCAGAAGCCGTTTTAAAGCCGACTTTCTCGGCTAATTCTTGTTGAGTCATTCCCAAAGACTCTCTTAAAAATTTTATTTTTTGATAAATAGTCATTATAATCACCGAGTACACAATATCACAGAATAGCCGTTTTGTCAACTTTTTTTGAAAAAAATTCAACTTTTCTATTGACAAAATGGCTAAGCGGTGATAATATTAACGTGTAGCCAAAATGGCTAATGGGAGGTGATTGGATGACAGCAACAAACGAATTGCGTTCGCTTATAGCAAAAAAAGGAATCACACAAGGCGATGTAGCCAGAAAATTGGGTATTAGTTCTCAATCTTTTTCTTACAAATTAAATAATAAAGTGGAATTTAAAGCGAGCGAAATTGAAGCACTATGTGTTTTGCTTTGCATTACTGATAAGGATGCAATTTTTTTTGCAAAATAATTAGCCAAAACGGCTAATCACTTCCAAATGAAAGGTGATGAAAACATGAAAATATTTGAAGCAAGAAAAAAACTCTATCAAACTTTGGAGGAGTTGATAGAGTTTTCTGTTTCAAAATGTGCGGATGCATCGGAAGTAAAAGATTTAACAGATTCCATTATCAAAACTTACTCAGAGTTGATTTTTCCTATCCGCTTTTTTCTTTTCCTTTATGGCGTTATATGCAGTTTTATATGCGTCATAAAGTTCTTCAGGAGATGATGGCTCACAAGTTTTCTGAACATAAAGGTAAGCCAACGCTTCTGTTTCATTGCAAGGAAAAAGATTGATTTTGTCCAAGATGTTACACCCCCTTTCATGGGGATTATACCAATTAATTTAAATTTTTTCAAATTAAATAATCAATGCCAGTTTGTAGAATTTTTACAAATATTTGCAGAGACTTCAAAATGAAATACAAATAAATTTGTATAGAATATCGAAATACTTTGACTGAACTAATAAGCGTATTTGTTTCTTTGGTGATTTTTAACGAAGTTTAAAGCCCAACAAAACACACTCAAGGCAATATCTTGAATGTGTTCTGTCAGTGTTTATTTACCTGTATTTTGCTGCATTAGGGCAGTTCTTGCAGAAGGGACTCTATCCCGCGCATCATCAAGATGTCTTAAAAACCCGAAAAACTCGCTTTTTGCAATCCTGTACCGACTATATTGCAATCAGTTTTTTGGCATAACGCTTCACTTTAGCGGTTACTGTTCCGCTATAATTAATGCCTTCGCATCGGCTACTCTACGGCAACAGGAACAGGCAAATTAAAAAGTTCGCTCAATGGCAAAACTCCTTTCTTTGCCGTAGAAGGCATATCAGTCAAAGTGTTTCGATGTTCTATGCAAATAAATTTGTGATTGGTCAAGAAAAATCGTGAAAAACAAGAAATGATATTTGACATCAAAAGGAGGATTATGATGCACAAATTAAAAACCGTTGAAATTGACATCGAAAAGGGACTGTTCAAAATCAACGGCAAGAATGTTGGCAGGAATTTTAGATTAATGCAAATCAGATTCTTTCCATATGAATGTGTAATTTATGTTGAAACATTTACAGAAATTAAAGAGTTTTTATTTTCAAAAAACGGAAAGCCAAAACAAAAGAAAATTTATAAAATAGCCAGATTTTAATTTATCAAGATATCAACAATTTCAGTTAAATTTGTTTTTATATCCTGAAAGTTTGCCAAGAGGGCAAGAAAAGCCGAAAAGAGAGAAATGACAAGAGCAAGAACAGAGAGTACGGTATTAAGTGTTGTTTGCCAATGCGGATGTTTGTTTTCTAAAAATTGAACACCGGTATAGGTTACACTTGGGTTACCGCTTGATTCAAAAAAACAAGAATTATCTATTGTTCGTTGAACATATATACCGGTTATATATCCTCGGTTAATGCATTCAGACAAGCATTCACTTTCAATTTTGTTCTCAGGTGCAGATACTTGTCCTTCCAATATATCTTTGAGGATTTTTCGCATGATTGCATCTCTTTCTTTTGTTTTGGGATGGCCAAAAAAATTCACTGTTAACACACCCTTTCAACCGAATTCTAACACAGAACATTTAGAAAATCAACAAAGGAGGAAACTATGGAAATCAAAGAAATGATACAGGCATTATCAAAACTTGTTGCCGAAAGCGGCAAATCAAGAGACGAAGCAAGGGACAGATACAAGGCTTTTGAAAAAGTCAATAAGAGTGCGAGAAATCTGCTTCGTGATATGGAAAGCCTGCAGAGCCATCTGATGCAGGAAAAGACAATGGAGTGAGAACACCATGAGAAACAAAGAACCACCGTATGTATACGACCGTTCACGGTTGCCTGAAATACTGACTGTTGCCGAAATGGCAACGTTTATGAGGGCATCAGAGCAAACGGTCCGTAACAGAATAAAAGAAGGAAAACTCGCCGCAATTGTTGATGATAAGGTTATTCGCATTAAACGTAAAGATGCGCTGCGTTATCTTGGATTGGAGGAGAGTGCATGACACAACTCGCATCCTTCACGGCGATATACACAGGCGGTATACTGTCGGGATTGCTGATTTACGCATTTTTCAAAGAGCCGAAAATTATCGCATGGGAAGATAATGTTTTATTTCCGTTTCTTCGCCGTCTGTGGCAGCGAATTTGCCGTTTTATCCGCAGGCGCATGAAAAGTAATGCCCGATTTATTGCGTGGCTGAATAAGCCCGTAAAGCACGGCAAACCCGATGCAGATTTTATTGCGGGACAAATTAAAGTGTTCGGTGATGTGTGGAGATTATAGTATGAAAGCAAACATTATTTTATTTGATAAGCCTTATTCTCTTGAATTAATCGCCGAAGGACAGGCTATTCAATGGGCAGTAATAAGCGGTGCGTGCGATAAATGCAAAAACAAATATGAGTGCGAACATAACAGAAACTTTAAGTTTCCCAAAAGGGCTGCTTGTATGCAGAAGAAATCAGAACTTATAGAAAAAATTAACACAAAAAAGTAGCCGCTCACCGACGGCAATCGGTAAAGCGGCAAAAGAAAGAATTTTGTAATTTTAATTTTAAACGAAAGAAGGAATTTTGTCAATGAGTATTTCAGTAGGTGATTTTGTCAGAGGTTTACCTGACAACGGCTATGGCATAACGAATTCAGATATGACAAGGGGCGTTGTTACAGAGATTTACGCCTCCGGCTTTATAAAGGTAAAAGTGTTGGAACACAAACAAGGCGGCGGCGGAGTATTTGATGTTAATCCCGAGAAATTTGAAGTCATAGGACATCAGAAACCGTTCAACCGCGAAGAAGTGCTTGAATTGTTGAAAAACGGATGCAAAAAAGCCGTTTTGGATTATGACCTCAGACGTGCCGACCTCAGCGGTGCCGACCTCAGACGTGCCGACCTCAGCGGTGCCGACCTCAGCGGTGCCGACCTCAGACGTGCCGACCTCAGCGGTGCCGACCTCAGACGTGCCGACCTCAG
>SVKA01000012.1 GCA_015068725.1 Oscillospiraceae bacterium
TGTGCAGCTTGCTTCGCCCGATTTTAAATATATGAATGGAGAAACACTGACACTTGAAGGTGGCATGGGGTTAAGACCTTAAATGAGAAATTAATACACACAAGGAGAGCTTTAATGGACATTATACAGACACTTTCAACAGAATTTAATATAGCAAAAAACTATACCGAAAATATAGTTTCGCTTATTGATGACGGTAATACAATTCCGTTTATAGCGCGATACAGAAAGGAAATGACAGGCTCTTGCGATGACCAGGTTTTGCGTGAACTTGGCGACAGATTAAATTATCTTCGAAACCTTGATGAGCGTAGAGCAGAGATTATAAATTCCATTACCGAGCAGGAAAAAATGACGCCCGAAATTATGGCGGCGCTTGATGAGGCAAAAACACTTGCCGCGCTCGAGGATATTTATCGTCCGTACAAGCAAAAAAGACGCACAAGAGCCACGATTGCAAAGGAGAAGGGACTTGAACCTCTTGCCGAGCTTATATTTTCTCAGTCGCTCGCAAGCGGTGATATATATGAGAGGGCAAGAGGTTATATCGACGAAGAAAAGGGCGTAATGAGCGCCGAGGAAGCAATCGACGGAGCAAAGGATATAATTGCTGAAATGGTATCTGATGATGCACTCGCAAGAGCGCTTCTTCGTGATATGCTTTTTAAAACTGCGATAGTGCAGTCGGTGGCGGCAAAGGATGAGCAGTCTGTATATGAGATGTATTATGAGTATTCAGAGCCTGTTTCAAAAATTGCGCCGCACCGTGTGCTTGCACTTAACCGCGGCGAAAAAGAGGGTTTTTTGAAGGTTACAATAGAGGCTGATGAGCAAAGGGCCCTCGGGATTTTATATAATAAATTTATTGTGTCAAAGAGCGTAACTGATGACATTTTTACCGAGGCGATTGACGATGGCTATAAACGCCTTATATTTCCTTCGCTCGAACGCGAAATCCGTTCATCTCTTACCGATACTGCAAGTGAGCAGGCAATAAAAATATTTGGCCTTAACCTGAAAGCACTTTTGATGCAGCCGCCAATCAAGGGCAAGGTAACGCTCGGTTTTGACCCTGCATACAGAACGGGCTGCAAGATTGCGGTTGTCGATTCGACGGGCAAGGTGCTTGATACAACTGTTGTTTATCCAACACCGCCGCAAAACAAAACTGAGCAGGCAAAAGAGGTTTTAAAAGGACTTATAAAAAAGCATAAGGTAGATGTTATTTCGATAGGAAATGGCACTGCCTCAAAGGAGTCTGAAATTTTTGTTGCCGAGCTTATAGGCGAGCTTGACACAAAGGTATCATATATGGTTGTAAACGAGGCGGGTGCATCGGTGTATTCAGCCTCAAAGCTTGGCGCAAAGGAATTTCCTGATTTTGATGTATCACTTAGAAGTGCAGTATCAATTGCGCGTCGCTTGCAGGACCCGCTTGCCGAGCTTGTAAAAATAGACCCGAAATCCGTCGGCGTAGGGCAGTATCAGCACGATATGCCGCAAAAAAGACTTGACGAAACGCTTGGCGGTGTAGTTGAGGACTGTGTAAACAAGGTTGGAGTAGACTTAAATACGGCATCTGCATCACTTTTGTCGTATGTGTCGGGACTTTCTGCGGCGGTTGCACAAAATGTTGTTTTATACCGCGAGGAAAATGGTGCGTTTTCGTCGCGCGCACAGCTTAAAAAGGTGTCAAAGCTTGGCCCGAAGGCGTATGAGCAGTGTGCAGGATTTTTGCGTATACCGGGCGCTAAAAACGTGCTCGATAATACAGGAGTACATCCCGAGTCATACGATGCGGCGACAAAGCTTCTTGATTTGTTTGGCTTTAAAAAGAGTGATGTTGAAAAGGGAGCGGTAAGCGCTCTTTCAGATAAAATCAATGAGATGGGCGCGGCCACGGTTGCACAAAGGTGTGAAATTGGCGTGCCCACACTAAAGGATATTGCGGCCGAGCTTGCAAAGCCGGGACGCGACCTTCGTGATGATTTGCCCGCACCGATGCTTCGAAGCGATGTTATGGATATGAAGGATTTAACACCCGGAATGCAGATGAAGGGCACTGTGCGAAACGTTATTGATTTTGGCGTATTTGTGGATATCGGCGTGCATCAGGACGGACTTGTCCATATTTCGCAGATTACAAACAGATACATCAAGCATCCGTCCGAGGTTTTGAAGGTAGGCGATGTAGTAGATGTGTATGTAATAAGTGTTGATGTAGATAAAAAACGTATATCGCTTACTATGAAAAAACCGCAGTAAACAAACATAAAAATCCACTTGTTCATTGAACAGGTGGATTTTTATTGTGTAAAATCATTAAAAATGGTTTTTAAGCCTGAACTCGCTCGGAGAAAAGCCCGTTTTAAGCTTGAACATTTTAGAAAATGTCATTTGGTCATTATAGCCTACCGAATAAGCAATATTACCTATGGGCAAGTTTTTATCCAAGAGAAATTCCTTGGCTTTTTCTATACGGTAGCTTGTTATATAATCTTTGACCGATACAGAGTATGCTTTTTTAAATATTGCAAAAAGATATTTTCGGCTTATTCCTGCGTGAGCTGCTACCTGCTCGACGCTAAGCTCTTTGTGATAATTTGCTTTAATATATCTTATTGCGGTTTCAAGATAAACATTTTCGTTTTTTACTTCTTCGTTTTTATTAGCTGCCAGTAAAGACATAAATTCATATAACTTGGCGGTGAAAAGTAAATTTTCGCTTATATTTGTTCCACGCTCCTGTGGCATTTTTCGAAGGGTATTTACAACCTCAGATGCATTGTTTATATTTATTACGGGATTTTGATATGTCAGACCGATATCACTTAAAATACCCTTTGCCTCATCTCCGTAAAAGGTTACCCAGATGTAGTGCCACGGTTCGCTCTCATCTGCCTGATATTTGACGATTGTTCCCGGAAAGATAACAAAAAGCTGTCCTTTTCGTAGCTCATACTTGTTTGTACCGCTATAAAAAACGCCTTTGCCGGAAATGACATAATGAATGACATAATATGAGCGTACGCCGGGGCCCCACGAATGACCCGACACGCACATTTGCTCGGAGTGTATGAGCGGTGTAATCGAATTATTTTTCTTTTGAAGTGCGTTGTAGGTTAAATTGCAGATATCTGACATATTCTCACTCTTTTCATAATTTTGTAGACATTATACCATATAAATGCGACAAAAAGCAATAGACAAAATGATATGTTTAATATAGAATGTGAATATAATCTTAAGAAAAGAGAGGAGATATATGATGAAAAAATTTGCTTTTATTGGTGGTGGAAGCTTTGGCTTTACCCGCAAGCTTGTTAATGACATTTTAACATTTCCTGCATTCTGCGATGCAGAAATTGCACTCATGGATATAGATGAGGAACGTCTTGGTTATATAAAGCGTGCGTGTGAAAAAATTGTCCGTGCGGGAGGTTATAAAGCAACTATAACGGCAACAACTGACCGCGCAGAAGCGCTTAAAGGTGCTGACGGAGTGTTGTGCACAATTCTGGCCGGTGATGTTGACGTATGGAAATATGATATTCTGATACCTGAAAAATACGGCATTGATATAAATGTCGGGGATACGCGCGGCCCTGCGGGAATATTTCGTGCGCTTCGCACAATTCCTGTTATGTTTGATATATGTAAGGATATTGAAAAATACTGTCCTGATGCAGTATTTCTTAATTATACTAATCCTATGGCTATGCTTTGCCGTGCGATGCAACAAAAATTTCCGCATCTTAAAATTACGGGCCTTTGCCACAGCGTTCAGCACACCGTAGAAATGCTTGCAAGATGGACGGGCGTCGATAAAAATGATGTTACATACACATGTGCGGGTATAAATCATCAGGCGTTTTATCTCGATTTAAAGCACAATGGCAAGGATATGTATCCGGCGCTTAGAGAAGCAATGAAAAATCCCGAAATTTTAAACGAGGAAATTGTACGCAATAATATGTTTAAGAACCTCGATTACTATGTAACAGAGAGCAGCGGACACAACAGTGAATACGTTGCGTGGTATCGAAAACGCGCTGACCTTATTGATAAATACTGCAAAGATTCTACCGGTTGGAATCCGGGGCATCACGCGTTTATATTAAACCAATATCTTGAGCGCAAGGATACATGGCGTAATGAAATTAATGAATTTTTGGATAAGCCTGACTGTGAGATTGAACTTGAACGTGGCTCGGAATATGCGGCATACATTTTCAACGCCGTTTTTGGTGATAATACAATTTTCAAATTCAATGGAAATGTACGAAATTACAACCTTATAGACAACCTGCCGTACGGATGCTGCGTAGAAGTTCCGGTTGTAGCAAGCAAGGATTCGCTCGAGCCAATAGCCGTGGGTGCGCTTCCAATGCAGCTCGCAGCTCTTATTAACACAACCGCACACTCAGAGGAACTTGCCGTTGCAGCTGCTCTTGAAGGGGATGCGCGCAAGGTGTTCTGGGCATGTGCGTATGACCCGCTTACATCAGCGGTGCTTTCGCTTGATGAAATACAAGCTATGGTTACAGAAATGCTTGAGCAAAACAAGGATTACATTCCGTGGTATAAATAAAACAAAAAAAGAACAGGTATTGCACTTGCAATACCTGTTTACTTTTTTCAGGATAACATTTTCTTTGCCAAGGAACCAATCATTTTTGCATCCGCACGACCTTTTGTCTGTGCAGTTACAATTCCCATGATTTTACCCATATCTTTTATGGATGACGCACCTGTCTGTTCAATAGCAGCCTTGATAATTTCTTCAAGCTCAGCCTCACTAAGCTGCTCAGGAAGATATGCCATCAAAACTTCCATCTCTTTTTTTAGGTTTTCGACTAAATCCTCTCTGCCGCTTTTTTCAAAATCGGGCAAAGAATCGCGTCTTTGCTTTAATTCCTTTGCAATAACGTCGATAACACCATTGTCATCAAGCTCTGTTTTGTTGTCCTTTTCATACTGCAAAACAGCGCTTCTTACCATTTGCACGGTATTTTTTCTGATGGTGTCTTTTTCCTTCATTGCGAGTTTCAAATCCGCCATAAGCGTTTCTTTTAAACTCATGCTTTTCACCTTAATTACTTAAATTTTCTTTTTCTTGCTGCCTCAGACTTCTTCTTACGCTTTACGCTGGGCTTTTCATAGTGCTCTCTTTTTCTCATCTCGGTCAAAACACCCGACTTGGCACACTGGCGCTTAAAGCGGCGAAGTGCATTATCTAAAGACTCGTTGTCCTTCACTCTGATTTCAGACATTATTTTCCCTCCCTCCACTACTATATACATAATAGTGTTTCATTGTTGTGTTCGTGCGGTATAAAAGCACAACACACACAAATGTATTAAATATTATACCTTACGATTATACATTATGTCAAGAGCAATTTAATAAATAATTTGTAAACATTAAAAATTCCTTTGTGTGAGCGCAGTTTGGACTGATAAGAAAAAAATAAATTACCGAAATATTAAATTTTCTCTTGTGATGTTGCGATATTTTTATATTCGTGGTAAAATGACTTTATGTTGTATTATAAGGAGTAGATGAAATATGCTTAGATTTTTAGATGCGGGGGAAACACACGGTAAGGCACTTGTCGCAATTATCGAGGGACTTCCGGCAAATTTGAGTATTGATACGGACAAAATCAATGAAATGCTCAAAAAAAGGCAGGGCGGCTACGGACGTGGCGGACGAATGAAAATTGAAACCGATACGGTTGAAATTTTGAGCGGTGTACGAGGCAAAAAGACGCTTGGAAGCCCCGTTGCGCTTATGATAAAAAACAAGGATTATCAAAACTGGGAAAATATTATGAGTCCCGAGTTTTCAAACGGTGAGCGTGCAGTGTATGTGGCGCGCCCGGGTCACGCTGACCTTACAGGAGCGCTTAAATATGACCATGAGGATATGAGAAACGTGCTTGAGCGTGCAAGTGCGCGCGAAACTGCTATAAGAACGGCGGTGGGTGCAGTTTGCAAGCAGCTTCTTTCAGAGCTTGGCATTTCGGTTATGAGCAGAGTTGTAAGCATAGGCGATGTTGCCGATGCATCTGTTGTGAATTATGATAATTATGAAAATAACATAAGTTCAAACGAGCTTCGAATGTATGACGCCGCGCTTGTAGATGAGGCAAAAAAGCTGATTGACAAAGCAAAACAAGAAGGCGAGTCGCTCGGCGGCGTTGTTGAGGTTGTGGCGCTCGGCGTGCCCGCAGGACTTGGAAGCTATGTACAGTTTGATAAAAAAATCGATGCACGAATCGGTGGCGCTATTATGAGCGTGCAGGCAATAAAGGGAGTAGAATTTGGCATTGGCTTTGAGGCGTCAAAGCGTTTTGGCTCAAAAGTACACGATGAGATTTTATATTCTGACGGCTATAAACGCAGGACAAATAACGCAGGTGGTATAGAGGGTGGCATGACAAACGGCGAGCCTGTTGTAATGCGTGCGGCAATGAAGCCGATACCGACACTTTATACACCTTTAAAAAGCGTCAATATAAAGGATAAAAGCGTGGCCGACGCATCTGTTGAGAGAAGTGATATATGTGCGGTGAGTGCATGCTCAGTTGTATGCGAGGCCGTTTTGGCGTTTGAGCTTGCATCGGCAGTGTGTGAAAAGTTTTGCTCGGATAACATGGGCGAGCTTGCCAAAAGTGTGGACGATTACAAAAAAAGAATAGCTCAAAAATAAGTAAAAAATAACACTGGGTGGGGGAGGTGATTGTTCGCATGCAGGAAGGTGAGCTTATAAAAAAGAGCGCCGAGGGAAATCAAGGCGCGTTTGAACAGCTTATAGCGCCGTATATGCAGTCTGTTGTAAATCATGCATATATGATGCTTGGTGATAAAGAGGATGCCTGCGATATGGCGCAGGAAGCATTTGTAAAGGCTTTTGTTTCTGTAAAGAGCTTTGGCGGACAATCATCATTTAAAACGTGGCTTTTTAAAATTGCGACAAATGTGTGCCTTGATTTTCTTCGAAAGAAAAAACGGCGTCCGAATGTATTGAGCCTGACAATTGAGGGCGAAGATACAAACGCAGTAATGTCCGATGTGGCAGATACACAGTTTTCGCCTGATACGATTTTGGAGTCAAACGAGCTTAAAGATGCTATCATAAAAGCGATAAACTCTCTTGATGCGGAGTATCGGGCAGCGATTGTGCTGCGCGAGCTTGAAGGTATGGATTATAAGAGCATATCGAAGGTTTTGGGAGTGTCGCTCGGTACGGTAAAATCGCGAATAAATCGTGCGCGCTTGCAGCTTCGTGAAAAACTTTTGGAATATAAGGAACTTTTTTAGAGGTTTTTACGTCTTAATAAGTAAGCAAAAGCGAAAGGAGGATGCAAATGCTATCGTGTGAGGAAACAAAAAATTTATTATCGGCATATTATGACGGCGAGCTTGGAGTTGCGGCGGCAAATGAGGTAGCTGAGCATCTTGCCCTGTGTGAAGATTGCAGAAAGCTTTTTGAGGATATGTCATTTGTAAGCAATGCTTTTGCGGGTATAAAATATCCCGAAATTGACGAAAAATTTAAACAGTCGCTTAGCGAAAAGCTTTTTGATGTATCAAAAACCATGCGGCCAAAGGGATTTGGCGTATGGTCATCAAAAATGCGTCCGTATATTGCGGCTGCGGCGTGCTTTGTACTTGTGGTGGGCGTATACGCACTGGTGCATAACGGACAGCCTTTGACGAATACGACAACACCGCAAATGGTGCAGCTTTTGCCGGATGAAAACAGGGAAGATATAGTAGCTCAAACCGAAGAAATCCCGCCAACACCGAAAGCGGATACAGAAAAAGAAAATACCGCTGCAAATACAACTTATACTTATGAAATTAAAACGGTAAAACCCGTAAGCGATACTGTGGCAGCAAAAGAAAATACCATAAATGCACACACTGAGTTTTCCGCTTTGGACGAAGCTGACGAAAACGCACTTGTAAATGGCCGCGCGGTTGTAGAGGATGAAAAAAACCGGCCCGACCAAAGCGAAACGGTAACCCCCTCCACGCCAACACAGCCGCCTTCTGATGTGGCACAGGAGCATTTGTCGGGTGAAAATACGAAGGCACATGGCGGTGGAGGCGCAGGCGGTGGCGCAGCTTCAGCACAGACAAAGCCCAGGGCAGCACAGTTTGTTTTGCTGGATAAAACGCAGTTTGATGCTTTAAAGGATATAGTTTATAACTACGGAACGTGTGATATAGATGAAAATTATATTCATCTTACGCTGCTTTCGGCAAATTATGACGCTTGTGTAGAGCTGCTTTCGGGACTTGACTGGCTTGAGGTGTCAGACATCCAAGAAAATGGCGAAAGCGAATACTGTTATATACAAATTAAGATACAATAAAAATGCAAAGCGAAGCGCTTTGCATTTTTTGTCATAAAGCGGACATTTTGTGCATAAGATTATTAATAAGACATTTATAGAGGTGATTAACGTGAAATGTTTTTTTAAAAATTTTATGTGTACACTGCTTTGCTTGTGTTTGCTTTGCGGCTGCAAAAATGAAATGCCGCAAAATGCATCGTCAGTAAACTCCGATACCGAGCCGCCCGAGGCGCATCTTCAAGGCGAAAATGTTTATTCGTCGCTTAAAAACGAGCTTGTGGCGTGGGGACTCAAAAAAAATAAGGGCCAAAAGCCAGATGTGCCGGACTCAATTGTTAAACTGCTTGATGAAAATGATGGGTTTTATCTTTCAAATTCAGGCAAAAATCTGTATCTTACCTTTGATGAAGGATATGAAAATGGTTACACATCACAAATTTTAGATGTGTTAAACAAAACAGATACGCCTGCAGCGTTTTTTATAACGGGAGATTATCTTAAAAACGAGCC
This sequence comes from Oscillospiraceae bacterium, assembly GCA_015068725.1. Classification (GTDB taxonomy): domain Bacteria; phylum Bacillota; class Clostridia; order UBA1381; family UMGS1253; genus Aphodoplasma. The sequence goes on from SVKA01000012.1 coordinate 8,879, forward strand.
TGAGCTTGTAAAAAGAATGGCGGATGAGGGGCACATCGTAGGTAATCACACAAAAAATCATCCTTCGATGCCGTCTGTTACAAGCATACCCAAAATCGTGGAGGAAATCACGGGACTTGATGACGAATTTTATGCACTTACGGGGCAGCATATGAAATATATACGCCCGCCAAGAGGAGAATTCAGCGAAAGAACGCTTGCAATAAGCAAGGATTTAGGGTATAAAACAGTTTTGTGGAGCTTTGCATACGCCGATTGGGAGAGAGGCAAAGTAAATGGTGCGCAGTATGCGTATGAGCACGTTATGCCGTATCTTCACGACGGAGCGGTGATTTTGTTGCATGCCGTATCAAAGGATAATGCCGACGCACTTGCACAGATTATTACAGATGCGAGGGCAAAGGGATATACATTTAAAAGTCTTGATGAAATTTGATGTAGGGCCGAACGCAAAATGCGTACACCACACAAGGCAAAAAAACGCATACTAAGCCTTTTGATTAATTAATATAGTTAAATAACATGAAAATTCAAAGAAGAAATTTGCCATTTGACGAATTTCTTCTTTATCTATGCCTTGTGTTTTGAACAAACTTCGCCTCTCGTCGTACCTGTGTACGACTTCGGGTAACCCAACAAAGCCTATAATATAAGGCTTTGTTGGCTCAGTTTGTCCAATCTGCGCTATTTTTCGTCCAGCCCAAAAGGATTGTGCAAAACTACATTTTGCTACAATACCTTTCGTAAAAACGTGCTATTTGGAAAAATTTTTAATTATTATTAAAAAAAGGCTTGTGTTTTTCCCCGTTTTCATATACAATATAATAAGTGAAAGCTATGCGCATGCATAGAATACTTTGTGAAAAATAAGTTTTTGGAGGTATAAACTAATGATATCAGCAGGTGAATTCAGAAATGGTGTTACTTTTGAGCTTGACTCTAACGTATTTCAGGTTGTAGAGTTTCAGCATGTTAAGCCGGGTAAGGGTGCAGCTTTCGTAAGAACAAAGCTTAAGAACGTAATTACCGGCGGCGTTGTTGAAAGAACGTTCCGTCCCACAGAAAAAATGCCAAAGGCACACATCGAGCGTAAGGATATGGAGTATTCATATTCTGATGGCGATTTGTACTATTTTATGGACCAGGAAAGCTTCGAGCTTATGCCGCTTAATGCAGAGCAGCTCGGCGATGCTTTAAAGTTCGTAAAAGAGAACATGATGGTAAAGGTGCTTTCATACAAGGGCAGCGTTTTCGGTATCGAGCCGCCTACATTCGTAGAGCTTGAGGTTACTGAAACAGAGCCGGGTGTAAAGGGCGATACAGCTACAAACGTTACAAAGCCGGCAACCGTTGAAACAGGTGCGACAATTTTTGTTCCTTTGTTTGTAAATCAGGGCGATATGATCAGAGTAGATACACGTACAGGAGAGTATATGGAGCGTGTATAATGGTTACAATAACCATACAGAGCTTTTATAATGTTTTACAAAAATAAAAAAGATGCGTAATTTATCGTATCGGAACGGAGAGATATTATGGAAGAATTAGTAAAGAAGGTTGCGTACTTAAAGGGCTTTGCAGATGGTCTTGATATTAACGAAAAGACCGATGAGGGCAAGCTTTTAAAGAAAATCGTTGAAGTTTTAGAAGAGATTGCAGATTCAGTTTGCGACCTTGCCGAGGAGCATGATGAGCTTTGCGAGCAGGTTGACGCTATTGACGAGGACCTTGGCGAAGTTGAAGAAATTATATATGACTGCGATGATGATTGCGATTGTGATTGCGACGATATGGATTGCTTTGAGATTGAGTGCCCTAACTGCAAAGAAACTATCTGCATAGATGAAGATTTCTTTGATGATGAGGACGCACCGCTTATCTGCCCGAATTGCAACAAGGAAATCGAGCTTGATTTCTCATGTGATTGTGGCGATTGTGATTGTGATTGCGACGAAGAGTAATAATTTTAAAGATTAAAATATCCGCGTAAATCTTTACGCGGATATTTTTTATGCACTAAAATTTATATCAAAAATCAAATCCAAAATCCTTTAAAAAATCAATATTTTTAATTGTAAACACCTTTTTATCAAGGTAAGACAAAATGCCACCGTCTGTTGTAAAATCAAAGGACAGCTTGTACGAGCAAAGCGCCTGATGCGTTCTGCCCGCGCGCTTGTTGTCTGCATTTTTTCCGTATTTTCCGTCGCCAACGAGTGGATGCGACAAATACGAAAGATGTGCGCGTATCTGATGTGTGCGCCCTGTAACAAGGTCGACCTCGACAAGACTTATGCCATCGCGGTAGCCAAGAACATTATAGCGTGTTATGATTGTCTTTGCGTCTGGTCTTGGAGAAGGGTATATGCTTACCTGCTTTTTATTTTCATCCTTTATAAGATACGCCGTTTTTTCTGCACGCTTTTCATCAAATTTTCCAAAAGCAAGACATAGATAGTATTTATGAATTTCTCTGTCTTTGATTTTTTGATTCAGTATACGAAGGGACTCGGCATTTTTTGCCGCAATCACAATGCCCTGCGTATTTCTGTCAAGGCGGTTACACAGTGCGGGTGCAAAGGTGTTTTCTACATCCGGATTATATTTGCCCTTTTTATAAAGATACGCCTGAATGTGAGCTATGAGTGTGTTTGGGGTGTTTGTTTCATCATCGTGAACAACCATACCCTCGGGCTTGTTTACGAGCAAAATGTTTTCATCTTCATAAACTATGTCAAGGTTTGGTACAACCTTTTTATATGCTTCATCCGTATTGGGTGCATCAAAAAACTCATCCTTTATATAAAAAGCAAGTACATCACCCTTTGAAAGCTTATAGTCGCCGCTCTGATGCTTTCCGTTTACACGCACGCACTTTTTTCTTAAATATTTATACAAAAGGCTTTGTGGCATTGATACAAAAAATTTTGCCATAAATTTATCGAGCCTTTGATTTGCGTCGTTTTCGCCTATTATTACTTCTCTCATATGCTCACCTCCTTATATTTTTCACTCATTATAATACAATGATTATTTTTAATTGTCAACAGTTTAGCGTGCTCTTTTTGATGGACATACACAAAAACAAGGACTGCGGCATATATTGTAAATATCCGTTTTTTTAGTCATAGGAGGGGCAATATATGTTTGAGTTTTTATTTGGTTTTTTTTCAGATTTAATTTTCCGCGTTTTTCTTCATGGTTATGTTTCAAATAACTACACTTTTCCAAAACCGCTTACACCGTCTGAGGAAAACGAATATTTAAAGCGCAGCCGCGAAGGCGATGAAAAGGCGCGTGCGATGTTGATAGAGCACAATTTACGCCTTGTCGCTCACATAGCAAAAAAATATTCTCCCACCACTCTTTGCGACAGCGACGATTTAATTTCAATAGGAACAATCGGTCTTATAAAAGCGATTGACAGCTTTGATGAAAATAAAAACATTCGCCTTGCAACATATGCATCAAGATGCATCGCAAACGAAATTCTGATGGTGATGCGCGCAGCAAAAAGCCGTGCACGTGAAACGTCGCTTCAGGAGCCGATAGGGACCGACAGCGAAGGCAACACAATCTCACTTTTGAATGTTATAACTGGCAGCGACGAGGAAATTGATGATGAGATTTCTTTGAAAATGCAGATAAAAAAGCTTTACGAGGCGATAGAAAAAACGCTTTCAAATCGCGAAAAGCGCGTAATAAAAATGAGGTATGGACTCTATAATGATGAGCCCTTGACACAGCGTGAAATTGCAAAGCTTTTAAAGATTTCGCGCTCATATGTATCGAGAATTGAAACAGGTGCCATAAACAAGCTTCGCGGCGAATTTGGCGACGATGAGTGATATAGTCATAGATTTGTAGTAGTTTTTGGTGAAATTATATAAAAGAGTAAAGATGAAAACACACAAAACAACATTAATTTTAAAAGTTTGCAAATAATATCTTGCAAAATTTGGCGCGTTATGTTAAAATAAAAGCGTTTAAAAGCAAAAAAATGAAGGTTTGAGATAAAATTTATTCAAAAAACCATTTTGGAGGGAAAGTTAATGAGCTTTATAGCAAAGAAGGCCGGCTCGATAAGTCCGTCGTCTACACTTGCGATTGATTCAAAATTTAAGAGCATGAAGGCACAGGGACTTGACGTTGTCGGATTTGGTGCGGGAGAACCCGATTTTGATACACCCCAGCACATAAAAGAGGCTGCAATCGCAGCAATAATGGAAGGAAAAACAAAGTATACACCCGCTTCGGGAACGCTCGAGCTTAAAGAGGCAATCTGCCGCAAGCTTATGCGTGATAATGGTCTTTGCTATAAGCCGGAGAACATTGTTGTATCAAATGGTGCAAAGCATTCACTTGTAAACGTTTTTATGGCGATTTGCGACCCGGGTGATGAGGTTATAATCCCTGCGCCCTATTGGGTAAGCTATCCTGAAATGGTAAAACTTGCCGACGGTGTTCCGGTTATACTCACTACAACAGAGGAAAACGGATTTAAGTTTTCAATCGAGGATTTAGAGGCGGCAATTACGCCAAAAACAAGAGCTATTGTAATAAATTCGCCAAGCAATCCTACGGGTATGATTTATACAAAAGAAGAGCTTGCAAAAATTGCCTCTGTTGCGGTAAAGAATAATATTTATGTAGTTTCCGATGAAATATATGAGCATCTTGCCTATGGCGAAAAGCCCGTAAGCATAGCGTCGCTTGGTGATGAGATACGCGATTTGACAATCATAGTAAACGGCGTATCAAAAACGTATGCAATGACGGGCTGGAGAATTGGTTATACGGCGTCAAAGGCTGATATAGCAAAGGCTATGTCAAATGTTCAGAGCCACGCTACATCAAATCCCAATACAATCGCTCAGGTGGCGGCAGTATGTGCGCTCGATGGCCCGATGGAAACGATTGATATGATGAGAGCGGCATTTGAGGAGCGTCGCAATTATATGGTAGAGCGTATGAACTCTATTGAAGGTGTTTCCTGTCTTATGCCGGGCGGAGCGTTCTATGTTATGATGAATATTAAAAAGCTTTTTGGAAGAGAAATTGCAGGCTGCAAAATTGAAACAAGCGACGATTTTGCAAATGCTTTTCTTGAAAAGGCAAAGGTTGCAGTTGTGCCCGGAAGCGGTTTTGGCGCAGAGGGGTATGTTCGCTGGTCGTATGCTACAAGCATGGAAAATATAAAAGAAGGTCTTGACAGACTTGAAAAGTTTTTGGCTGAGTAATTATTTATTATAAAAATTCTTGGCGTAAAATAAGGGGAGAACAAAAGTGAAATATAGCTTCAGACCAAAGGGTGTATGCTCGATGCAGATAGAAATAGAGGTCGAAAATTCACTCATAAAAAATGTAGAATTTGTCGGTGGCTGCAGCGGCAATACACAAGGTGTTGCAAGCCTTGCAAAGGGAAGAAATATTGACGAGGTTATAGCTGCGCTCGAGGGTATTAAATGCGGTTTTAAAAACACATCGTGCCCTGACCAGCTTGCATGTGCGTTAAAAGAAATAAAAAAAGGTGCATAAAGCACCTAATCTGCAAAAGAATATAAGCTATCAACTATTTCCACACTGCTTTTATCAAGAGTAGTGTGGATTTTTTTATCTTTATCAATAATGAGAGCGTCGTAGCCTTGCTTTTTTACAAGCGTGAGCGCATCATCAATATCCATCATAAACGAAGTGGTGGAAAGTGCATCGGCGTGCATAGAGCTTTCGCCAATTATCGTAACGCTTTCTATCTCGCCATTATATGGATAGCCTGTTTTTGGGTTTAATATATGATGGTAGAGCACGCCATTTTCGGTAAAATTACGCTCATATGCTCCCGAGGTTACCACGCTCGTTTTTGAGCTATCTTCGTTTTCGACGGATATAACAGCGCATGAAGTGCCTGACGGAGCGAATGGCGTTTGTATACCTATGCGCCACGGCTTTTTGTTGTCTGTTTTAAAGCATTTGTCCAAAAATGCGCCAAGCGGGGTTTTGTTTGTGCCAATAAGGCATATGTTTCCGCCTAAATCAATAATGGCTTTTTTTGTACCATTTTTTAAAATCTCCTCTGATGCGAGGTCAGCACCATAGCCTTTTGCAATTGCACCAAGGTCGAGCTGCATGCCGTCTTTTAAAAAGGTGATTGTTTTGTCCTGCTCGTTTAAGATGATATTTTCATAGCCTGTATGCTCTAATGCCTTGTCAATCTCGCTTTGGCTTGGCAGGCGCGGATTTTGAGAAATTGACCATAAGTCTGAAACGGGTTTCAGAGTTATATCAAACAGGCCCCCCGAAATATGCGAGTAATCAAGAGCCGTTTTGATTATATAAAAAAGCTCGTCGCTTATATGAATGGGAGTATCTTTTGCCTGTACTGCGTTTATGTGCGATATTTCGCTTGAATCGATGTATGCACTAAAACGTGCTTCGACATCTGCTACGACAGAGGCGGCATTTTCGCTCGCTCGTTTAGAGTCTTTTCCATATGCCGTTATGGTTGTGTATGTATTCAGGGCAAAGTTTGTCTTAGTGTTTTTTTGGCCCGAATACAAATTACCGACTGCTATATATAATACGGCGAAAGCTAAAATTGCCGAAATTATGTATGTTGTAAGATTTTTCAGTTTCATAATTTGTGCGTCCTTTTAATTTTTTATAGGATAATTATATACAAAAACAGTTAAAAAGTAAAGCTTTGAAAATTACATCAGAAGCATCAAAAACTTACAATATTGTTACACATTAAAGAATGTATGATTTTTAGTATTGTTTTTTTTTATAAATTATAGTATAATATCCCAATAGGTAAACAAAAAACAAAGGAAACAGAGGTGAAACCGTTTGAATATACCGAATATTCTTACAATCATACGCTTATGTCTTATGCCTGTATTTTTGGTTGTGTACTTTTTGCCGATAGAAGATGCAAGAATGTGGGCTATGGGTGTATTATTGGTTTCATTTGTAACGGATATGCTTGATGGCTTTATCGCAAGGACGTTTAACCAGATAACAAACCTTGGCAAAATTCTGGACCCTATTGCCGACAAGCTTATGCAGATTACGGTTTTAATATGTCTTGCAATTTTTAATAAGAGTCTTATATGGATTGTCGTATTTGTATTTATAAAGGATGCCATTTTGGGAATAGGTGCAATATATATGTATAAGCGCGGCATAATCGGGGCGGCAAACTGGTTTGGAAAAATATCTTGTTTTGTAAGCTTGGTATCCACACTCGTTTTGATTTTTCCGTTTTCGCAGCCGCTTAGTCAAAATTCTGTAATGATGCTTGCAATAGCGATTGCGTTTGTCAATGCGTGTGCGCTTGTATCATATTCTGTAAGATTTTACAAAACGGCGTTTCGAAAGCCAAAAGTAACGGCTTTTTATACATCGGAAAGGTAGTTTTTTGATAAAATATAATAAAAATAAAAAAAATACTTGCCTTATTGATTGTTTTGTGTTAAAATAAGTATTGCTTTGTAATAACAGTATAATTTCGTCTGTGACGACATGTTATAGGATTAAGCTATAACGTATAGGAGGTGTATCTAAAATGGCAAAATGTGAATTGTGTGGTAAGGGCGTTACATTTGGTATAAAGGTCAGCCACTCACATAGGAGAAGTAACCGTGCGTGGAAGCCTAACGTTAGAAAGGTTAGAGCTGTTGTAAACGGTGGCACAAAGACAATGCATGTATGCAGCAGATGTCTTCGTTCCGGTAAGGTTGAAAGAGCTATCTGATGATGCTTTTTTATCCGAAAACATAATAAAAGCAAATAATCCGCACAGTATCTGTGCGGATTTTTGTATATGTACGTTTTTATTTTTACGAAAGCTGGTTTCCTTTTGAGTCCGTATTAATGTGGCCCGACAAAATCATAATCCCGTCAATAACGGGCCAGATAAGTGCGCTGCCTCCTGTAATCATAACGAGCAGGAATTGTAAAATCGCAAGCTTGTAATATCCAAGATACAAACGTCCCGCGCCGACAAAGCCTAAAGAAATCTGCAAAAGTCCTGCTATAATGCGTGATTTTGCGTGTAAAAATTCAAATTCGGGATGCACGGTTTTAATTTCCTGAGCGCTTTCAGCATATGGGTTATTGCCGCATTGACTGCATTTTTGTGTTCCCTCTTCAAGCTGTGCGCCGCATGTATTGCAGAACATATTGTTTCCTCCTGTTTTAGTATTTGTGATACTTATAGTATATACTATATCGGAGAAAAAACAATAAAAAACGCAGTTTTGCATTATAAAATTTACAATTTATTAAAAAACGAGCGGCAAATCAATGTATAAGCATTTTTGAGCAAAGCAGCATTAAAAAGCCCGGAAAACCAAGAATGCCGCATAAAACAGATGAATAAAGATTTACACCGAGTGTTATTCCGAAAAGACTGCCCGCATAGTTAAATGCTATAAGACACAATGCGCCTATCGCACTGTTGGCAGCAAGCTTTAAAATAAGCTTGACCGGTTTTATAAAAATCCACACAAGTATGTATAAAAGCACAAACCCAAGTATCAGCATTGCAAATAAAGACGGATTTATCTGCATAAAAATATCCCTCCCGATAGTTAACATTTTGTTTACAAGCCTTATCAGAAGGCTTTTTTTATATATTCAATTTGAGTAAGGCCCTTGATGCGTGCCTTTTTGAGCAAATATGCATATTTTGCCTGAGATGCCTTGATTTGATAGGCGTATAAATCGACTAAAAGCGGGTCGGTTGCATCTGAAAAATTTTGATTTGCCGCCTCAAGCTCAAGTCTTGCGCGTGTAATATTTCGTAAAAGCTCGGTATTTTCTGCGTTTTGCTGCTTTTGGAGCGCGCGGCGCGACAGGTGTGGATGCTGCTCATTTTGAAAAGTCATAATTACATAAGCTCCTTTTGGTTTTTTCATAAAGGTTGTACGATTTTGGCATGTTTTTTTTATCAATATAAGTATAGTCATAAAGGTGGATAAATATTCCGTAAGATATGTGCAAAAACGCGCGTTTTTTCGACAAAAACGGTGCGAAAAATGGCAATCGAAAGTTGTAAAAACTATCCATAAAGCATTGCTTTTTAGCCTTGCGTGTGCTATTCTATCAATGTCAAAAATTTAAAGTTAGGAGATTATGAAGATGACAAAAAGTATTTCAGTTTTATTGGCGGATGATAGCGAGGATTTTGTAAAATCAGTCAAGGAGTATCTGTCGGAGCAGGACGGCATTACAATAGCGGGCGTTGCCTATGACGGAAGAGAAGCATTCGAGCTTGTAAAGGAAACAAAACCCGACGTGGTTTTGCTTGATATGATAATGCCTTACATAGACGGGCTTGGAGTATTAAAGAAAATTAAAAACACAAACCTTGAAAAAGAGCCTGTATGTATGATGCTTACGGGCGTTGGTCAGGAAAAGGCTACTCAAAAGGCTGTCGAGCTTGGAGCACAGTATTTTATGCTAAAACCGTTTGAACTTGACTCCCTGGCAGAGAGAATAAAAGAATTTGGAACCGAGGGTGCGGACGGAATCGTTAAATCAGACAACGTAAAGATGTGCAAAAGCGACAATTCTTTTTCAAAGGAAAGCACTAAAAAGTGTTACAGCAAGGATAATCTGGAAGTGATAGTTACGGGCATAATTCATGAGGTTGGTGTGCCTGCAAACATAAAAGGATATCGCTTTATAAGAAGCGGAATACTTATGGCAATCGAAAATATGGAGGTTATAAACCATATAACAAAGCAGCTGTATCCCGATTTGGCGAAGATGTATAAAACGACGCCGAGCCGCGTCGAGCGTGCGATAAGACATGCGATTGAGGTTGCGTGGGACCGTGGAAGCAGCGAGGCTATGGAATCATTGTTTGGCTATACTGTTTCGTGCGATAAAGGAAAGCCCACAAATAGCGAATTTATTGCAATGATTGCTGATAATGTAAGACTTAGAATGAAATAAGAAAAAATTTTTATACAATAAAAAGGCTGAACAATTTATGTTGTTCAGCCTTTTTAAAAACGTAATAAAACTATCTTATCTGTCCATTTCCGTATACTATATATTTAATCGTTGTCAGCTCGCTAAGTCCCATAGGACCGCGCGCATGGATTTTTTGTGTGCTTATACCGATTTCTGCGCCAAGACCGAATTCATATCCGTCCGTAAAGCGTGTCGAAGCATTGACATATACTGCCGCCGCATCAATTTTATCAAGAAATTTTTGCGATGCCGCATAGTTGTTTGTAACGATTGCCTCGGAATGCTTTGTGTTATGGGTGTTGATGTGCTCTATTGCCTCGTCAATATCGTCTACAATTTTTACGGATATAATATAGTCGGTATATTCTGTATAAAAATCCTCATCGGTTGCTCTTTTCATATCGGGACAAATCTCGCATGAGCGCTCGCAGCCACGAACCTCGACGCCTTTTTCTTTTAGCGCATCATAAATCATCGGCAAAAACTCTGGTGCGATTTTTTTATCTATTACAAGGCTTTCCGCCGCATTACATACTGCTGGGCGACTTGTTTTGGCATTTATGATAATATCTCTTGCCATATCAAAATCACATTCGCTGTGAGCGTATATATGACAGTTGCCCGTGCCTGTTTCAATTACGGGGACGGTTGCATTTTCTACAACGCTTCGAATAAGACCTGCGCCGCCACGCGGAATAAGCACGTCAATATAGCCGTTTAGCTTCATCATCTGCGTTGCGGTTTCGCGCGAGGTATCTTCGATAAGGCAAACACAGTCTTCGTTTAGACCACAGCTTAAAAGTGCGTTTCTCATAATTTTTGCAAGTGCCTTATTTGAATTTATAGCTTCGCTTCCACCGCGAAGAATAGCGGCGTTTGACGATTTTAAACAAAGCACCGCCGCATCAACTGTTACGTTGGGACGAGCCTCGTAAATTATACCGATAACTCCAAGGGGCACGCGTTTTTTGCCTATTACAAGTCCGTTCGGACGTTTTTGCATGCCGAGCACCTCGCCGACGGGGTCGGCAAGCGCACGTACCTGCATCACGCCTTCGGCAATCCCATCAATGCGCGCTTTTGTGAGCGTGAGTCTGTCAAGCATGGACTCCGAGATGCCTTTTTCGCGCGCATTTTTTAAGTCAATTTCGTTTTGTGAAATTATATAATCTGCATTTTTTACAAGCTCATCGGCAATACTTTTGAGTACGTCATCTTTTTTTGCGCTGTCAATACAAGCAAGCTCGTATGATGCTTTTTTTGCCTTTTCGGCCATTTGTATCAAGCTTTGCATAAAGTTTACTCCTATCAAAAATTACGAAAAATTATTTTTTCGACAAAAACCTTGTTCCTATATTTTCGTCATTAAGTGCTTTATATATGTCGTACGGGTCATTTCCGTTTATAATAAGCATATCAATACCTGCGTTATTTGCAATTTCGCCCGCCTTGATTTTGGTAATCATACCGCCCGTGCCGCGACGGCTTCCCGCACCGCCCGCACACTCTTTGATGCTGTCGTCTATTTTTTCTACAATGTGTATAAGCTTGGCATCGGCACTTTCTTTGGGGTCTTTGTCATACAAGCCGTCAATGTCGGATAAAATAACAAGCAAATCAGCATGGATAAGCTCGGCAACGAGAGCCGAGAGCGTATCATTATCACCAAATTCAATCTGCTCTGTTGAAATCGTGTCATTTTCGTTTACTATTGGAATTATACCAAGGTCAAGAAGCGTTTCAAAAGTATTTTGGGCATTTTGCTTTCTAAGGTCATGCTCTAATACGTCCGCCGTAAGAAGCAGCTGCGCCACGGTGTTATTGTACTCTGAAAAAAGCTTGTCATAAAGATACATAAGCTCGCTTTGTCCTACTGCGGCAAGCGCCTGCTTGTGCGGAAGCGACTTTGGCCTTTCGCCGCAGCCCGTTTTTGCAACGCCCACGGCGATTGCGCCCGAAGAAACGAGAACAATGTCCTTGCCCGAATTTCTGAGGTCGCAAAGAACGCGCGAAAGCTTTTCGACGCGCTGTATATTAATTTTTCCGTTTTCGTATGTAAGCGTGGATGTGCCAACCTTGAATACGATTCTGTTCATATTTTTTAAGGAAGAATATTCCATATAAAAATCACAACTTTCTTAATAAATTATAATTTTGGCATAATACAAGTATAATACTAAAACCAAAGATTGTAAAGAAAAAGTTAATATTGCCGTTTAAAAATTCTTATAAAAGTTTACAAAAAATTTTCTTTATTATTATATTGCGCTATGTTATACTTATATTATAATGCAGAAGGTGGCAAAAATTACTATGTCGGGAGGTTTTTATATGCAACAGACAAAGGTACTTATTGTAGATGATGATATAAATATTGCCGAGCTTATACGCTTATGCCTTGAAAGAGAGGGCTATGCTACGATTGTGGCACATGATGGTATGGCTGCTATTGAAAAGTTTAAGTCAGAAGCGCCCAATCTTGTGCTACTCGACGTGATGATGCCGCGCGTTGACGGCTGGCAGGTATGCCGCGAGGTAAGACGTGTGAGCAACATACCGATTATCATGCTCACGGCAAAGGGAGATACTTTTGATAAGGTGCTGGGCCTTGAACTTGGGGCAGACGATTATATGGTAAAGCCGTTTGAAAGCAAGGAGCTTATTGCGCGCATAAAAGCAGTAATGCGCCGCTATGAAACAAAGGGACAGGAAATGTCAAAAGAGGTTGTGTATCCAAACCTTATAATAAATCTTTCAAATTACGAGCTGAAAATCGAAGGGGAGGCGATTGACATTCCGCCAAAGGAGCTTGAGCTTTTGTTTTTTCTTTGCTCAAATCCAAATCGCGTGTATACCCGTGAGCAGCTTTTGGAGGAGGTTTGGGGCTTTGATTACTTTGGCGATTCGCGCACAGTCGATGTGCACGTAAAGCGCCTTCGTGAAAAGCTTGAAGGACACGAAAAGAACTGGCAGCTCAAAACTGTGTGGGGCGTAGGCTACAAGTTTGAGGTGAAGTAAATGTTTAAAACGATATTCGGAAAAATGATGTGGTCAAATATTGCGATTTTGCTTTTGAGCTTTGTTATGACGGGCGTAATGCTTTTTGGTATGCTCGGAAAATATGCCATAGACCAGAAGGCAGCAAATCTTCGAGAAATTGCACCACTTATTTCTGAGATGACAGTGAATTTGCAAATTGAAAAAAATGACAGGTTTTACAGAAAAGTCTATCTTGATAATCTTGAAACTATCAGCGTGATGAACGGTATGCACGTAATAGTTACAAATTCGCAGGGGGACATTTTTGCAAAAACATCAGGTATAAAGGGTAATCTTGCTAAAATTGATGAAGAATATATGCGCCAGCCGCTTGATGGAAAAGCGTCGCAGTTTACAGGTAGGCTTGGCGGAGCATTTTTAGACACTGTTTTGAGTGTGGGATATCCGATAAAATATCAGCAAAAGGTTGTAGGCGTTATATTTTTAAATGTTTCCATGCCAAATCTTGAACGCGACAGACTAAACACCTCAAAGATTTTTGTTACTGTCAGCGCTGTGGTGCTCTTTATTGCGTTTGTAGTGTGCTATATCGTATCGCAGAGAATGACGCGCAACCTTAAAAGTATAAACGCAGCGGCTAAAAGCATCGCATCGGGCAACTTTAAATCTCGCGTGCAAGTTGAAGGGAAAGATGAAATTGCCCAGCTTGGCGCAACGTTTAATTATATGGCGGACTCGCTGCAGCAAATAGATGATACACACACAAGCCTTGTTGCCAATATTTCTCACGAGCTTCGTACACCGATGACGACGATATCGGGCTTTATTGAAAGTGTATTAAATGGCACAATACCAAAGGAGCGTGCGGGCGAATATTTATCGATTGCTCTTTCGGAGTCAAAAAGGCTTTCCCGTATGGTAACAGATATGCTCGATATTTCTAAAATGAGTCTTGGACAGTTTTCACTTGATTTAAAGCCATTTAATCTTGCAGAAATGATACGACTTACGATAATCAAATTTGAAAGTGCACTTGATGAAAAGAATCTTGATGTCGAGGTTGACTTTTTCGAAGATCATATAAATGTTATAGCGGATAAGGATTCAATCTCGCGTGTTATAACCAATCTGATGGATAATGCAGTCAAATTTTCCGATCCTTCATCGCAGCTCGCGATTAAAGTGTTTAAAAAGGGTGGCAAAGCATACGTTGCAGTTACAAACGAGGGTATAGGAATTGAAAAAGAGGATTTGCCCCACGTTTTTGACCGCTTTTTCAAAACGGATAAATCGAGAAACGATAAAAAGGGAACGGGACTTGGTTTATACCTTGTTAAAAATATATTATCCATACACGGTGAAAAAATTTTTGCACACAGCGTAGATATATCAGATGAAGAGTATGACGGAAATCCAAATCACCCGCAGAAAAGAACGACATTCATCTTTTCTTTGGAGCTTGCGTAAAATATTTTTAAGGGTTTTACACTTTATTCATACTTTGGACAAAAAGAGATTGTATAATAATATTGTAAGATGGTTAGATGCTTAATAAAAATTAAAACGAGGTGAGCTTTATGAGTGATTACAAATGGTATCCTGATGATTATCAGTTGGGGATAGAGCCTAAAAAACCTGAGAGGGCACTTGTTGTTTCTTCGGCGAGTGAGCAAAATAAAAAGATATTCAAAAAGCCGTGGGTTATGGTTGTTGTTACGGCTCTTATAACGAGTATTTTGTGTACGGGAGTGCTTGGCGCTTTTGTGCTTGTTCCGATGATGAATAAATATAATCAGGATTCGGCGGTCATTTTCAAGGATGGAAGTGATATGCGAAACAAGGTCGATGTTTCAACTGTGCTTGGTCTTCAGGGAAATTCTGTAAGCGGACAAGAGCCTCTTAGTATTGTAGAAATTGCGCGAAGAGTTGGGCCTGCTGTTGTGGGTATTGTGGCAAAAGGACAGTCGGTAAACAGCCTGTTTTTTATTCCCTCACAAAGTAGCGGTTCAGGTATTATAATAAGCGGCGATGGTTATATAGTTACAAATAATCACGTTGTAGAAAACGCAACTTCGCTGACGGTTATTTTAAATAATAAAGAAGAATATGAAGCGAAAATTGTAGGCACAGACCCGCAGACAGATTTGGCGGTGATTAAAATTGAGGCCACCGGTCTTACGTCGGCAGTGCTTGGCAATTCGGCTGATGTGGAAGTAGGCGAGCTTGCGGTTGCGATAGGAAATCCTCTTGGTCAGGAGCTTGCAGGAACTGTTACTACGGGCATTATCAGTGCTACAAACAGAACAGTTACGGTTGATGATACAGAGTATACACTTTTGCAGACTGATGCTGCGATAAACAACGGTAACTCTGGTGGTGCACTTGTCAATGCTTATGGCGAGGTTATTGGTATAAATACTGTAAAAATGGCATCTACGGGCGTTGAAGGGCTTGGCTTTGCTATACCGACTGACGTCGCAAAGCCTATTATAGAGGACCTTATGAACGGAGGATATGTAAAGGGACGGCCCGAGATAGGAATAAATTACCGAAACATAACAAAGAGTATGTCTGAGTATTATGATTTGCCGGTGGGAGTTTATGTTGCAAACGTGATTGAGTTTTCTGCGGCAGAAAAGGCAGGAATTAAACCGGGAGATGTCATCATAAAATTTGATGGGCAGACGATTGAAACAGGTGATGAGCTAAATGAGCTGCGCGACCAGAAAAAAGCAGGAGACAGCGTAGTGCTTACGATTGTAAGAAACTCAAAAAGCATGGAAATATCGCTTGTGCTTGGCGAAGCAAGACCGCAGATGATCGAACAGTAAAAAATGATTCATATATAAGCAATCAGAAAATGAGTCGGCTCAACATCTTTTGCCGGCTCTTTCGTTTTATACTGATATGGCAAAACGCCAAAAAAGCATGTTCAAACTACGTAAAACACATACAAAACGCCACCTTTTGTACCATTTTTTAGATAATAAGAAAAATTTTTCAAAAAAAATTAAAAAAAGACTTTAAATTATATTTTTTTTAGGTTATAATAAATATGATTTGTTACAATGGGTAATTATAGTATTTACAAATTAAAAATATAAATCATTGCGAGTAAGTTCGCGAAGGAAAGGAAGGAGAAATTACCATGACACAGAACAAAAAGGTTCTTAACTGGCTTGAGGAAATGAAAGCACTCACAAAGCCGGATGAGGTAGTTTGGATTGACGGAAGTGAGGCTCAGCTCGAGGCTCTCAGAGCAGAAGCTGTTGCAACAGGCGAAATGATTAAGCTTAATCAGGAAAAGCTTCCGGGCTGTTATTATCACAGAACAGCAGAAAACGACGTTGCACGTGTAGAGGAAAGAACATTTATCTGCACAGAAACAAAGGAAGAGGCAGGCCCGATTAACAACTGGATGGCACCTGCTGAAATGTATGCAAAGCTTAACAAGCTTTACGACGGTTCTATGAAGGGCAGAACAATGTATATTATCCCATATTCAATGGGTCCCGTTGGTTCACCGTTTTCAAAAATCGGTATTGAGCTTACAGACAGTATTTACGTTGTTCTTAATATGAATATCATGACAAGAATAGGCAAAAGCGTTATCGATGCTCTTGGCGAGGATGGCGATTTTGTAAAATGCTTGCATGCTAAAAAGGATGTAAATCCTGACGAAAGATACATCGTACACTTCCCGCAGGATAACACAATTATGTCTGTTAACTCTGCTTACGGTGGTAACGTATTGCTTGGTAAAAAGTGCTTTGCACTAAGAATTGCTTCATACCAGGGTATGAAAGAAGGCTGGATGGCTGAGCATATGCTTATCCTCGGTCTTGAGAATCCGCAGGGCGAAGTAAAATACATCGCAGCAGCATTCCCGTCTGCTTGCGGTAAGACAAACCTCGCTATGCTTATTCCGCCCGAATACCTTAAGAAAAAGGGTTATAAGGTATGGACGGTCGGCGACGATATCGCATGGATAAGAAAAGGCGCTGACGGAAGACTTTATGCAATCAATCCTGAGGCTGGCTTTTTCGGCGTTGCTCCGGGAACAAGCGTTAAGACAAACTTTAATGCATTGGAATCAACAAAGAAGAATACAATCTTTACAAACGTTGCAATAAACAATGATGACATGACAGTATGGTGGGAAGGTCTTGATAAGAATCCGCCTGAAAATGCAACAGAGTGGAAGGGTGCAAAGGTAAACGGCAAAGAGTTTACTGCTGATGGTAACAAGCTTGCACATCCGAACTCAAGATTTACAGCTCCTGCTGTTAACTGCCCGTGCATTTCACCTGAGTTTGAAAATCCGCAGGGTGTACCGCTTAGCGCAATTGTATTCGGCGGCAGACGTGCAAAGACAGCTCCGCTTGTATATCAGGCATTTGATTGGAATCATGGTGTATTCGTTGGTGCTACAATGGCATCTGAAACAACTGCAGCTGCTGCAGGTGCAGTAGGCGTTGTTCGTCGTGACCCAATGGCTATGAAGCCGTTCGTTGGTTATAATATGGCTGACTATTTTGCACACTGGATCGAAATCGGTGCAGGTCTTGATCCTGAAAAAGCTCCTAAGATTTTCCACGTTAACTGGTTCAGACTCGACGATGAAGGACACTTTATGTGGCCCGGATTTGGTGATAATATGAGAGTTCTTAACTGGATTTTGGATCGCTGCGAAGGCAAGGTTGATGCAAAAGAAACAGCTATCGGTTACCTTCCGAAGGAAATTGATACAACTGACCTTGATATAGATCCGAAGGCTATGGAAGAGCTTCTAAGCATCGATAAAGAAGTATGGCTTGAAGAAGTTGCAAGCCAGAAGGAGTTCTTTGCTCAGTTTGGCGACAGACTTCCGAAGGAAATTATGGAAGAGCACAACGCACTTGAGAAGAGACTTAATGATATGTAATTTAGTTTAACTTTAAAGCGGCTGGCTATGTGCCAGCCGCTTTTAAAAAATATTTTGTGTGGTGAATTAACGTGAAAAATCACGTTAACAAAAATTGAAATGCCCGTGCGATATTTTCGCCAGTGGCGAAACGCACATGGGCAAAATATCCATTTAACGCCTTAGCTGCCCACAGCAAGGGGTTAACACTCTTTGTTACTATTTGTGGGCAGAAAGGCTATGGATATTATTATGGATAAGTGCTATTTGTGTCCGCGAATGTGCGGCGTCAATCGAAAACAACAGATAGGCTTTTGCGGTGCGGGCGATAGTATCCGCGTAGCGCGTGCATCGCTTCATATGTGGGAGGAGCCTTGTATAAGTGGGAAAAACGGCTCGGGCACAATATTCTTTTCGGGCTGCTCGCTAAAGTGTTGCTTTTGTCAGAATTATAAAATCAGCGCGCAAAATTTTGGTCTGGATATTTCGGTAGAAAGGCTTTGTGATATTATGCTTGATTTGCAGTCGCAGGGTGCGCATAACATAAACCTTGTTACACCGACGCATTATGTGGACAAAATTGCAGATGCACTTGAAAAAGTAAAAAACAAGCTGAAAATTCCCGTTGTTTACAATAGCTCTGGATATGAAAATACACAGACGCTCGATATGCTTGACGGACTTGTGAATATTTATATGCCCGACTTAAAATACTTTGCAGAGGAGCTTTCCAAAAAGTATTCGGGAGCAAAGGATTATTTTAAAAAAGCGTCAAATGCAATATTACATATGTATAAACAGGTCGGCAGTGTAGAATTTGACGAAGAAAAAATGATGAAAAAGGGACTTATAATTCGTCATATGCTGCTTCCCGGTGCATATAAGGATTCGTTAAAGATACTTGACTGGATAGCTGATAATTTTGATAAAGATAAAATAATGATAAGCCTTATGTGCCAGTATACACCAAGTTATAAAAGCAGTGAATTTAGCGAGATAAACAGAAGGGTAACAAGCTTTGAATATAATAAGGTAATAGAACGTGCACTTTCGCTTGGACTTGACGGATGTATGCAAGAGCGTTCATCTGCAAGCAAAAGTTATGTTCCCGAGTTTGACCTTCGTGGAATAAACTGATTAAAAAAGATACACATCTTTGTATAAAAGAAGTGTACCTTTTTTAATATCATATTTAGTTGTCATTTTGTTCCTTATAAAGCTTATGAGTGCTTGATGCTGTGATAGCTATGCAAATAAACGAATATATCGAGTAGATAAGATACGGAAGTTGGCTAAAATCGTTTGTGCAGATTTGAGCATTAAGAAATATTGCTATAATGCCGCTTATAAGATTGACAAAAGGATATTCTTTGTATGCGAGCAGCGAAAGAAAAGTTACAAGCATGCCCAAAACTGAGGATGCACTGTCAAGTATCGCGTATGTATTGCCGTTTTTATAAAGTATTAAAAATACTATGCCAAGGCAAACGAGAGTTGCAATTGACAATATGATTCTTGCCTTTGGAGATAGTGATTTTAATACTGTAGAATTTTTATATGCTTTCTTTTTCCAATTCAGGAAGGTTATTATTTGAAGTGGACATGAAAACAAAAGTGCATACCACGCCGAAGCATAAATTCCCATAAACATATATACAATTGCGTATATTATTGCATTGAGCCCGCCTATTAAAAATGCGTATCTGTTTACCGATGTTTGCAAAAGCATTATAAAAATGGAGATAGTTAAAGGTAGAGTCATAAACGGTGGTTGCTTAACTATTATTGCTGTGGATACAATAAGAGCGAGCATAAAAAGCCCAACGGACATTTTTTTTATATCTATCTTTTTAGGCATAATACCATTCCTTTTGTTTGTTTTTTGGATATTACCACAGTAATTATAAAGCAGCAAAAAGAAGATGTCAATATACGTTTTTGTAAGTTCTGCCGATTGACAGTTTTGGGGTTTTATGGTATGGTAAAACTATATAAAAACTGGGATTTTTGATGCAAATTTTTACAAGTAAATTAAGGCAAGAAAATTTCAAAAACTTGAAAAACATGGCTTGCTTTTTTGTAAAAAATGGTGTATAATGATTAATTGATGTAAAATTATAGATAAAGATGAAGAATTTTAAAAGGAGGAGCGGCATAAATGCAAAAGAGTGCGTACTTAATTTTGGAAAACGGCACAGTATTTGAAGGAAAAAGTTTTGGCTATGAAGGCGAAGCTATCGGTGAAGTTGTATTTTCAACAGCTATGACAGGCTATAATGCTACATTGACAGAGCCTTCATACTATGGTCAGATTGTTACACAGACTTTCCCCCTTGTTGGCAATTATGGTATTATTCCGGAAGATTTTGAGAGTGATAAGCCTTATTTAAAAGCATACATTGTGCGTGATTGGTGTCAGCACCCTTCAAATTTTCGTTGCGAGGGTTTGCTTGACACTTTTTTAAAGGAGAATAAGATTGTAGGTCTTTACGGGATTGACACAAGAGAGCTTACAAAGATTTTGCGTGATAACGGCGTTATGAATGCAAAAATTACAACCTCGCCCGAGGTTTGTGATGAGCTTTTGTCAGAGATTAAGGCACATAAAATTGTCGGTGCGGTGAATGCCGTAACATGCAAAGAAGACATAGTTTATGAGTGCGACGAGAAAAAATACAGGGTTGCACTTTGGGACTTTGGTATAAACAAAAGCCTCATAAAAGAGCTTACAAATCGCGGCTGCGAGGTTGTAAGAGTGAGTGCGCATACAAAAGCCGAGCATATATTTGAGCTTTCGGTTGACGGCGTGGTAATTGCGGGTGGCCCCGGCGACCCCGAGGAAAATATGGATGCCGTAGCCGAAATTAAAAAGGTGCTTGACAAAAAAATCCCCACCTTTGGTATAGGCCTTGGTCATCTGTTGATGGCACTTTCGCAGGGAGCAAAATCGTACAAGCTAAGATATGGTCATCGCGGCTCTCAGCCTTGTGTCAAAGTAAAGACTGGTGGCGTATACACAACGAGTCAGAACCACGGTTATGCAATTGCGTCACAGACAATTCCGGCAAATGCGTGCGAAAGCTATACAAATGTAAATGACTCAACTTGTGAAGGTATAGAATATACAAATATCCCCGCATTTTCGGCGCAGTTTTCTCCTAAAAAGTGCGAAGGACCGTATGATGCATCTGTTATGTATGATGAGTTTGTTGATTTGATGGCAAAAGGAGGTAGACAATAATGCCGCTGAGAAGTGATCTTAAAAAAGTAATGGTAATAGGCTCAGGTCCTATCGTAATCGGACAGGCGGCAGAGTTTGACTACGCCGGAACACAGGCGTGCCGCGCTCTTAAAGAAGACGGGCTTGAGGTTGTACTTGTAAACTCAAATCCCGCTACGATTATGACGGATAACGCTATGGCGGACAAGATATATATTGAGCCGCTTACGCTTACAACTGTAAAAAGAATTATAAAGAAGGAAAGACCCGACGGTCTTTTGTCTACCCTTGGCGGTCAGACAGGCCTTACCCTTTCGATGCAGCTTGCAAAGGAAGGCTTTCTTGACAAGTATGGGGTAAAGCTTTTGGGTGCAAATCCCGAAACTATTGATAAAGCAGAGGACAGACAGCTTTTTAAAGATACAATGATGCAAATCGGTCAGCCCATAATTCCTTCGCTCGTTGTAAACGATGTTGAAAGTGCGGTAGAATTTGCAAACGAAATCGGCTATCCGCTTATTATCCGTCCTGCATTTACTCTTGGCGGAACGGGTGGCGGTATCGTAAACGATGAAGCAGAGCTTCGCGAAATTACGCACGGCGGTCTCGAGCTTTCGCCGATACATCAGGTGCTTGTAGAAAAATGCGTGTCAGGCTGGAAGGAAATCGAGTTTGAAACAATCCGCGACAGCAAGGGTAATGTTATTACCGTCTGCGGTATGGAAAACCTTGACCCCGTAGGCGTTCATACGGGCGATTCAATCGTAATTGCACCTACTGTTACACTTTCTGATAAAGAGTACCAAATGCTCAGAAATGCGGCACTCAGCATCGTATCCGAGCTTAAAATAGAAGGTGGATGCAACTGTCAGTTTGCACTTAACCCAAACAGCTTTGAGTATGCTGTAATCGAGGTTAACCCGCGTTTGTCGCGCTCATCAGCACTTGCATCAAAGGCTACGGGATATCCGATTGCAAAGGTTGCAACAAAAATTGCCGTTGGACATACTCTTGATGAAATAAAAAATGCCGTTACGGGCACAACTTATGCGTGCTGCGAGCCTACAATCGACTATGTCGTTGTAAAATTCCCGAAATGGCCGTTTGATAAATTTGTATACGCAAAGCGTTCGCTCGGCACACAGATGAAGGCAACTGGTGAGGTAATGTCAATTGCGCCTACATTTGAGCAGGCTATTATGAAGTCGGTGCGCGGCGCGGAGATTTCGCTTGATTCTATGCGTTATCCAAAGGCGATGGCGCTTAGTGATGACGAGCTTGAATGTGCGCTTCATGAGTGTAACGACGAGCGTCTGTTTATGGTATATGAGGCTATAAGACGTGGCGTAAGCTGCGAGCACATCTTTGATATAACAAAGATAGATACATGGTTTTTATACAAGCTTTCAAATATTGCTGATATGGAAAAACGCCTTGAAAGTGAGACTCTTACAGAAAAGCTTTACACAGAGGCTAAAAACCTCGGCTTCCTTGACAGCGTAATTGAAAGACTTTCAAATCAGAAGGTAGAAAATCCGCTTGTTGCATCGTATAAAATGGTTGATACTTGTGCGGCAGAATTTGCAGCGCAGACACCGTATTTTTATTCTACATTTGATAAAACAAACGAGGCGGCGCAGTTTATAGAAAAGAAAAATTCGGATAAAAAGACTGTAATCGTATTTGGCTCAGGACCAATTCGTATAGGTCAGGGAATAGAGTTTGACTATGCGTCGGTTCACTGTGTATGGGCACTCAAAGAGGCGGGCTATGAGGTTGTCATTGTAAACAACAATCCCGAAACAGTATCGACAGACTTTGATACTGCAGACAGGCTGTACTTTGAGCCTCTTACAAAAGAGGATGTTATGAATATCATACGCACTGAAAATCCGTATGGCGTTGTTGTGGCTTTTGGCGGACAGACCGCGATAAAGCTTACAAACTTCCTTAACGATAACGGTGTAAAAATCCTTGGCACAAGTGCTGACAGCATTGATATGGCAGAGGACAGAGAGCGTTTTGATGAGCTTTTGGAAGAGCTCCAGATAAAGCGCCCGAATGGTTTTACTGTTATGACGTGTGATGAAGCACTTGAGGTTGCAAAAAAAATCGGCTATCCTGTGCTTATGCGTCCTTCATACGTTCTTGGCGGACAGAATATGATAATTGCCTTTAACGATGAGGATATTGTAGAGTATATGGGTATTATCCTTCAGCAGAACATCACAAACCCTGTTCTGATTGATAAGTACCTGATGGGTACTGAAATCGAGGTTGACGCAATATGCGACGGAGAAGAGATACTTATCCCCGGAATTATGGAGCATATTGAGCGTGCGGGTATTCACTCGGGCGACTCGATTGCGGTATATCCTGCGTTTAATATAAGCGATGCTATGCGCGACAGAATTATCGAATGTACCAGAAAGCTTGCCGTAAGCCTTAAAACTCTCGGCCTTGTAAATATACAGTATCTTGTATATGACAACGAGCTTTATGTAATCGAGGTAAACCCGCGTTCATCTCGTACAATACCTTATATAAGCAAGGTTACGGGCGTGCCGATGGTTGACCTTGCAACAAGAGCGATGCTTGGCGAAAAGCTTTCGGATATGGGATATGGTACAGACCTTTACAAGAGCGCTCCTTATGTTGCGGTAAAGGTGCCGGTGTTCTCGTTTGAAAAGCTTATAAACGTTGATAGCCACTTAGGTCCCGAAATGAAATCAACAGGTGAGGTGCTTGGTATTGCACAGACACTTGAGGAGGCATTGTATAAAGGACTTATCGGCGCAGGATATAAGCTCAAAAAACATGGTGGTGTATTTATTACTGTGCGCAACAGTGATAAAAATGAGATTGCAGATGTTGCAAAGAAATTTGCAGATTTGGGATTTTCGCTCTACGCTACAAAGGGTACTGCAAAGGTGCTTGAAAATGCGGGCATTTACGCACGCGCGGTAGACAAAATTCATGAGTCAGATGATAATACGCTCAAGCTTTTGGAAAGCGGAAAGATAAATTATGTTATTTCTACATCTACAAAGGGTAGAATTCCGACTCGCGACAGTGTTAAAATCCGTCGTAAAGCGGTTGAAAGAAACATTCCGTGTCTTACATCGATTGACACGGCAAATGCAATTGCTGACAGCTTAAAGAGCCGTTACTCAGAGTTTTCAACAGAGCTTGTTGATATAAACAATATGAGAAGCGAGAAGATGAAGCTTAAATTCTCAAAGATGCAGGGCTGCGGAAATGACTATATCTATTTTAGCTGCTTTGATCAGACGATTGATAATCCCGAAGGACTCAGCGTACGTCTTTGCGACAGACACTTTGGCATAGGCGGCGATGGTGTTGTTTTAATCGGACCGTCAGATGTTGCAGATGCACAGATGCGTACATTTAACCTTGACGGAAGCGAAGGCAATATGGGCGGAAACGCTATACGCTGTGTAGGAAAGTATCTGTATGACAATAAAATTACAGATAAAACAACCGTTACGGTTGAAACTGCAAGCGGCATAAAGACGCTTACGTTATCACTTAGAAATGGAGAGGTTTATGCTGTACAGGTTGATATGGGCAAGGCGATACTTGCGCCAAATCAAATCCCTGTAAAGCTTGGCGGTGAGCTTGTTGTTGACAGACCTGTACAAATAGGCGGCGAGGATTATAATATAACATGCGTTTCAATGGGCAATCCGCACTGTGTGGTATTTACAGACAATGTAGATACGCTCGATATCGAAAAAGTAGGCCCGCTTTTTGAAAGCAGCGAGCTGTTCCCCGAACGTGTAAACGCCGAATTTGTTCGCGTGCTTGATAAAACGACTATCAAAATGCGTGTATGGGAGAGAGGCAGCGGCGAAACATGGGCATGTGGTACAGGCGCGTGTGCAGCGGCTGTTGCGGCGGTTGAAAACGGCTTTTGCCCGAAGGGTGAGGATATTACAGTAAAGCTTCGCGGCGGAGATTTGATTGTACGCTATACCGACAATGGCGTGTTTATGACAGGCACGGCGGTCAAGGTATATGACGGCGTTGTAGAAGTATAAAGATGGTCTGTTGAAAAATGCGCACATCACACAAAGCAAAGAAACCACATAATAAAGTCTTTTGATTAATTAACGTAGCTAAAATAACATAAAAATTCAAAGAAGAAATTCGTCATTTGACGAATTTCTTTTGTCTATATGCCTTGTGTTTTGAACAAACCTCGCCACTCGTCGTACCCGTGTACGACTTCGGGTAACCCCTACGGGCTTGGTTTGTCCAATCTGCGCTATTTTTCATCCAGTCCAAAATAATCTGTTGAAAAATGCGTATACCATACAAGGCAAAAATTATAACAAAAAAAATAATATAAAACTTAAAGAAGGAATTTGTCAGTTGACGAATTCCTTCTTTTATATCTTATTTTTCCAATAATCCCATAACAAGCTCGAGCTTGTTTTTAAGCTCGCTGACCTCTGTGCAAAGCGCCGCCAAAGCAGATTTTATACGTTTTATCTCATCATCAGAATTGTTTGTGCTTTCGCGTATTATGGGGCGCTTGTCTTTTATCGTACTTGTGGCTAAAGCAGTCCCGGGGGGATGCGCGCCGATATTTATAAGCCGATGCTCGCCGTTTATAAGTGTGCCAAAAGAAAAACTGCGACGGTTTTGATTTTGAACAGAGAATAATAATGGCACGTCGCCTGATGAAATCATTTTTACGGGCGAGCCAAAGCTTTCGCCATCATCTGTGCTTTGGATATACATTATGCATCCGCCCGTGCGCCATATAATATATATTTTTTCTTCATAAAAGTGTATGAACGGGGCGCTATCTGCTTCAATATACGGCATTGGTATTGATGTCTTTTTATGCTCGCCGTCAAGGGTGCGTTTTATGTATATTATCGAATTTTTACTTTTGGCGCAGATGTGATGGCGTCCGTACATATCCGAGCTTGTATACACACACTCACCGACACAATCTTCAATTTTTATAAACTCGCCAAAGCTTTTTTGCGACCATTTATATATTCTGTATCCAAGCACGCCCTGCTCATTTTGATAATATATGTATGCATTAAGCTCGTTATCATTTACAACAAAAAAAGGTTGTGCGCTTTCGCGTATCGGAGCCACAACGATTGGTTCGCTGTTTTGGTGTGATAAAATCTGCTCGATAAGAAGACATCTTCCTGATGATTTTATCGTATAAAACAGCTGCGCGCACTCACCCGAGCAAAGAAGATAAAAGTTTTTATCACATACGTTTTGTGTTTTACTTACAAGAAGGGTGTATTTGTGCCATGTATTGTCAAAATGCTTTAACAGTATAATATCACCGTTGTTATTTTGGCACACAAGGTATATTACAGAGTCAAGGTATACTACGTCAAAATCTTTTGCCGCCTCTTTTAAAAGAGAATGGACTCCGTTTTTTGTGCGTATGCATATTCCTTCTTTGTTGCAGTAATAAAAATGAAGAACGTCCCCGTTTTTAAGATATATAAGCTTATTATCAATCTGTTTCATCCTTGCCACCTCATAATATATTTTAATTTATTATATGGCAGAGCGTGTTGCAAAATTACAGCGTTTTGCATACTATGTAGCGTGGGGCAGGCGAGAAATTAAGATTAAAGAAGGTGAGAGTGTGGATTATGCTTTGGTGGTATTTAACTCTGTTACTGTATCAAACAGGGCAAAAAAGCTTTGTAAAAAGCACATAGATTATGCTGCAGTAATACAGCTTCCTGTAGAGTTTGGAATAAGGGGGTGCAGCTATGGACTTCGCATAAAAAAGAGCGATTATAATACAGTTTTGGAAATTGCGCGCGAATATGAGCTTTTAATAAGAGATGCATTTATAGAAAAGAATATAGACGGACAGAAGGTGTATGAGAAAATATGATATATCTTGACTGTGCGGCAACTTCGCACAAAAAACCTGATGCGGTATATAAAACACTTTATAATATGACGCGTTATCATAGCGCAAATGCAGGGCATGGGGCAAACTCTCTGGCGGTTTTGGCATCTGAATACATTTATGAGTGTGCAGAGAAGGTCTCGGCCCTTTTTAATATATCGGCGCCTGAAAATATTGCATTTACACACAATACTACGTTTGCGCTCAATATGGCTATAAAAGGTGTGGCAGGCAAGAAAGGTCATATTATTATGACATCTATGGAGCACAACTCTGTTGCAAGAGTTGTGTATGCAAGCGGCGATAGGTATACGATTGTATATGCCGACGAAAATGGTAGGGTAGAGCCAAATGATATTGAGCGTGCCATATGCGCTGATACGACGCTTGTAGTTGTAAATCATATATCAAACGTATGCGGAAGGATACAGGATATCTCCAAAATAGGTCAAATATGCCAAAAACGCGGTGTATTGTTTTTGGTTGATGCAGCGCAAAGCGCGGGCGTAGCAGATATAGATGTACAAAAACAAAATATTGATATGCTTGCTTTTGCGGGGCATAAATCGCTATTAGGACCACTCGGCACGGGAGGACTATATGTAAAAGAGGGCATAGTGCTTGACACAATAGTAGAGGGTGGCTCTGGCTCTTCGTCCGAAGATAAACATCAGCCGCTTTTTATGCCTGACCGTCTTGTAAGCGGAACTATGAATATGCCTGCCATTGCCGCATTGGGCAGCGGAGTGGATTTTATTTTAAAAACGGGAACCCGAAATATTCTCAATCACGAACAGGAGCTTAAAAACAGATTTATTGATGGCCTTAAAAATATTGATGGAGTCAGGATATATGGCGGTGAAGATGAAAATTATGCGGGAGTAGTAAGCGTTAATATAAAAAATAAAAACTGTGTA
This sequence comes from Oscillospiraceae bacterium, assembly GCA_015068725.1. Classification (GTDB taxonomy): domain Bacteria; phylum Bacillota; class Clostridia; order UBA1381; family UMGS1253; genus Aphodoplasma. The sequence goes on from SVKA01000012.1 coordinate 36,829, forward strand.
GAGGTTGCAGAAAGGCTTGACAGTGAATACAAAATTTGTGTGCGCGCAGGTCTTCACTGCGCACCGCTTGCACACGAAACACTTGGCACACTTGATAAGGGAGGAACGGTTCGGTTTTCTTTTGGCATATATAATACAAAAAGAGAGGTTGACAAGGCGTTGGATGCGGTATACAAAATCCAAAAAAGCGTATAAAAAGTAAAAATCACGCCAATAATAAGCGTGCGAGGTGATAATGTGAACGCTTGGAAATTTTTTGTAGCCGCCGCATTGGCAATAGCAGTAGGCGTTGGAGTAGGGTATTACGCTTTTGACGCTTCGTATAATGATATAGGGCAAAAGCAATATGAAAGATTACAATCACAGATTTTGCGCAGTCCGTCTCCCACGCCGAGTGCAGATGCAACGGTTTTGCCTTCTGCCGATAAAGAAGCAAACGCCACAGGCGAAGTGTATGTCACACCCGATGCTTCAAATGTATACGATGAGCAGTATATATTAAAAGAATATCTTGGAAGAATTGCGGTGTACAAAACATATACATCGGGGCAAACGACGCTTATGAATATAGTTGATGTTTCAACAGATGCTCTTCCTGAAAGCGACAGAAAGCTTTTATCAAATGGCATACAAGGATTATCCTACGAAGATATGCTACAGCTTTTAGAGGATTATACAAGTTAAAAAAACAGGGTATATACCCTGTTTTTTTACACAAATTATTATTTCATACGCTCCATATACGCCTGCAAAATCAAAACTGCTGCAACGGTGTCTACGACATTTTTGCGCTTTTGTCCGCGTGTGTTTGTTTCGTTTAACGTGCGTATCGCACTCACAGTAGTAAGACGCTCGTCAAAAAGCTCAGTTTTGCCGTCATAAATCTCTTTTAGCTGCTTTTCAAATTCAATGCTTTTTTCGGCGCGCTCTCCGAGTGTGCCGTTCATATTTTTTGGAAGACCTATTACTATGACAGAGGGTTTGTATTCGTCTATAAGCTCGCCAAGGCGGCTAAAAAGCGCACGCCGTCCTGTGTTTTTAATCGTTTCAACACCTTGCGCAGTAATGCCGAGCGCATCCGAAACAGCTACGCCAACGCGTGAGTCGCCATAATCTATTGCCATCATTCTGTCCATATAAAGCCATACTCCTTCTTGAAATTTATATCAGATTTGCTTTTTGTCTATAAGCTCGCTTGCCAAAAGTGCATTTTTCTTTGCAAGCTCTTTCATTGATGCGTTCTTTTGTATAAGAGTATCCTTGTCCTGCTCTGTCTTACAAAGCGTGAGTTTTTCTTTTAAAAGCTCAAAGCTTACATTTTTTGTATCGATATAATTTGTTTGCCCGATATATTCCATAAACGACTTTATTTTCGGATCATATACAATGCCGACAAACGCAACGTTTGCCACCGCAGCATAAATCAGTGTGTGCAGTCTTTCACCAAGCACCATATCCATTTTGCTTATTATTCCAAGCATTTGTGTATCGGTTACATTATCGCCGATTACATATGCCTTTGTTTTCATTTTTTCGATAATTGCCAAAGAAACCTTGACGTCTACGGGATATTGCATATTGATAAATACGGGCGTATATCCGTACTCATCATGCATATAATCTGCTATTTTGGCGATGCTTTGTTCAAATTCGTCGCCGTGGTGCTTCCATTGTCTTACAGATATGCCCAAAAGCTTGTCCGTATTTTCTATGCCAAAGCCTTTAAATATCTTGTCCACTTCATCAGACGGGGCAGGCGTTATATTAAATGCAGGGTCCGCAGTAAGAACGGTCTTTACATCAGTTACACCAAGGTTTTCAAGCTCTTTTAAAGAGTCGGGGTCACGAAGTGTTATCAAATCAAGCGTTGATAAAACCTTTCGTGCGCGAACAACATTCTTTTTATGCACAATAGGACCTATTCCGTTTGCATAAAGCATACATTTGCAGCCACAACGCTTTGCGATTTTCATTATGGCAAGATAATACAAAAGCGATTGTGTACTTGTGCCGTCTTGTATAAGTGAGCCACCACCGCTTATAAGAAGCTTTGCTTTTTTTGCCTTTTGCGCTATTTTTATAAAGTTAAAGCGATTGATGGTGTCTACATTATGCGCCTGAGCGGTATCGGACGGACTGTAAGAGAGCACGCATATTTTTATATCGGGATTTTGCTCTCTCAAATCACCTATTATAGCTGATAAAAGTGCATCATCACCATTGTTTTTGAAACCGTAATAGCCTGAAATTATAACGTCGCAGTCATCTGATTTTTCATTTAAAACCGACGCATATGCATCAATAGCATCCTGCGCCATGCGATTTACAGAATAGTGGTCAAGTATAATCTGGCGACAATACTGTCCAAGCTTTTCGAGTTTTTCTTTATCCTTTGGTTTAAGAAGAGTGATAATATCGTTATACAAAAGCTCGCTTGATGGTTTTCTGCAGTCGCGGCATGTAAAGTTTGTCTTGATGCTTTCGTCAAGCTTTGACTCATCAAAAATGCCAATATAGCCTTCGTTTCCGGCAACGATAACCGGCTTTGCCGCAGCCATCGCTTCAAGCGCCGCGCGCGAAACGCCGACAAATATATCGCCCGTTTTTATAAATTTGTTGATATCGGTGCGTCCGTTTGTAAGCTTTATAACATTTTGACCGATAGCATCGTTGACCTTGTCTGCCTTTGCTTTAAGTGCATCAAAATCGTTGCCGCCGCCGACAATCACAATTTCAAGATTTTCAATTTCTTTATAAAGCTTTTGTGTGATTTCGACAAGATGGTGCGCGGCAAGACTGCGGTCGGTATCCATACGGCTTACATATACGATGCGTGTTTTGTCATTTGAAAGCTCAAATTCTGCCTCGACGTCGGATGCATCAATATTTGCCGAAAATTTTTCTGTATCAATTCCGTTTATTGTAACGGATATATCGTCCTTGTTTGTACCGTAATTATCGATAAGATATTTTTTGATGTCGTTACTTACTGCGATTGTCTTTTGCCCCCAATTTGTAATGTTACGCAAAACAAAATCCGTTTTAAATACCCAATGTGCAGTTGTTACAAAAGGAAAACCCATTTTTTTGTGCAAAAGCCCGCACAAAAACGATGGAATTCTTGCATGTCCGTGAACAATATCTATATTTTCTTCTTTTATAATACGACGAAGACCTTTATATGATTTAATCATACTCAGCGGATTTTTTGTGTGAAGTGGGAGAGAGTAGTGCTTTATTCCGGCGTTTTCAAGCTCTTTTTCATATACGCCGCCGTTTGATGCTACAATAATGTTAAAGTCACGGCGTTTAAGCTCGCGTGAAAGCTCGAGCACATGCGTTTCTGCACCGCCGATTTCCATTCCCATTGTAGCCATAAGTATGTTAATTTGCTTATCCATAAAAAATCTCCCATCTGCCGAAAATATAGCAAGCCTGTATATAAAAAAGTATACCATAATAAGCATTTATTGTCAAACGATAATGGGGAAGGGACATAGCTGTACAGGTGCAGTTTTCTCTTTTTTAAAATTTCTGTTGATAAATTATAAAAAATGTGGTATTATAATTATGCCAAACAAACAGAATATGTTATGCGGGATTGATGTATATTTTTTCTTTGGAATAATATGCTTATTTCTGCATACAATCATTTTAGAATTTGATAAAAATGCAAATTCCATTATGGTTGTATGTAAATATACCTCATACTGCATAAAGTTTGTTTGGCGACAATCGGGGTTTGCGTTTTTTATGCGTCGGCTTCGGTTGGCGCATTTTTTAATTTAAAGGAGAGATTGTTATGCCAGATTACAAAAGCATGTACCTCGATTTGTTTAATTCAGTTACCGACGCAATCGAAGTACTTAGCGCGGCGCAGAAAAGAGCCGAGGAAGTGTATATCACCTCATGCGAAGGCGATGAAGAAACGGACGAGTAATCTTTATCTGTGATGAACTCAAATACAAAAAAAGGTTGTGATAAAATTTTATCACAACCTTTTTTTGTAGTATAAGCGGTTTTTATTAATACATTCCCATGCCGCCGCCCATGCCGGGAGCGCCTGCGCCCATAGCCGGTTCCGGAGCAGGCTTATCAGCAACAACGCTCTCTGTTGTAAGAACCATTGATGCAACGCTTGCTGCATTTTGAAGCGCGCTTCTTGTAACCTTTGCAGGGTCAACGATACCTGCTTTAACCATGTCAACATACTCTTCTGTAAGAGCGTTATAGCCAATGCCCTTTGCAGAATTCTTGATTTTTTCAACGATTACACTGCCTTCAACACCTGCGTTTGCAGCAATCTGGCGAACGGGCTCTTCGAGTGCTTTAAGCACGATTGCAACACCTGTTTTCTCATCACCTGATGTTGTTTCAAGAAGTGCTGCAACATTGTCAAGAGAAGCGATATATGTGCTGCCGCCACCTGCTACGATGCCTTCTTCAACGGCTGCCTTTGTAGCTGCCAAAGCGTCTTCAATTCTAAGCTTAAGCTCTTTCATTTCTGTTTCAGTAGCTGCACCAACCTTGATTACAGCAACACCGCCCGAAAGCTTTGCAAGTCTTTCCTGAAGCTTTTCTTTATCAAACTCAGATGAAGTTTCTTCAATCTGTGATTTAATCTGTGAAATTCTTCCTTTGATTTCTTCTTTATCACCAAAACCGTCAACGATGATTGTGTTTTCCTTCTGAACTTTAACCTGTCTTGCACGACCAAGCTGATCAATTGTAGTTTCTTTAAGGTCAAGACCAAGCTCCTCGCTGATAACCTCGCCACCTGTCAGGATTGCGATATCGCGAAGCATTTCCTTTCTTCTGTCACCAAAGCCGGGAGCTTTTACAGCAACACATGTAAATGTGCCGCGAAGTTTGTTTACAACGAGTGTTGCCATAGCCTCGCCCTCAATATCCTCGGCGATGATAAGAAGCTTTTTACCCTGCTGAACAATCTGCTCCAAAACGGGCAAAATGTCCTGAATATTTGAAATCTTTTTATCTGTAATAAGAATATACGGGTCATCAAGCTCTGCTTCCATTTTGTCGGTATCTGTAACCATATACGGTGAAACGTAACCGCGGTCAAACTGCATACCTTCAACGATTTCTGAGTATGTTTCAGCAGTCTTTGACTCCTCAACAGTGATAACGCCGTCGCTTGTAACCTTTTCCATAGCTTCTGCAATAAGGTTACCGATTGTTTCGTCAGCAGCTGAAACCGCCGCAACTCTTGCGATATCCTCTTTGCCGTTTACTGTCTTTGCGCTTGATTTTACATATTCAATAGCGGCGTCAACAGCCTTTGAGATACCTTTTCTGATAATCATCGGGTTTGCGCCTGCGGCAACGTTTTTAAGACCTTCGCGTACGAGTGCCTGTGCAAGAAGTGTAGCAGTTGTTGTACCGTCACCTGCAACATCGTTTGTCTTTGTTGCAACTTCTTTTACAAGCTGAGCACCCATATTTTCAAAAGCGTCCTCAAGCTCAATTTCCTTTGCGATTGTAACACCATCATTTGTGATAAGCGGTGCGCCGAATTTTTTATCGAGCACAACGTTTCTTCCTTTTGGACCGAGAGTTACCTTTACTGTATCAGCAAGCTGATTAAGTCCTCTTTCAAGAGCATTTCTTGCTTCTTGACCGAATAATATATCCTTAGCCATTTTTATTACCTCCAACCTTTTTTATTAATATTAGTCTACTTTGGCAAGAATGTCACTTTGACGCAAAATTGTGTATTCGGCGCCGTCAAGCTTTACCTCTGTACCTGAATATTTGCTTGTGATAACCTTATCACCAACGCATACTTCCATTTTTACCTCTTTGCCATCAACCATACCGCCGGGGCCAACTGCTACAACCTGGGCCATTTGCGGCTTTTCCTTTGCAGTTCCTGCGAGAATGATACCACTTTTTGTTGTATCCTCACATTCGAGCATTTTGATAACAACTCTGTCGCCTAAGGGTTTAATGTTCATCTCTATAACCTCCTAAAATTATTTACAAGATATTATTAGCACTCGTCTTGGTTGAGTGCTAATAATATCTTAATCGTTTTAACCTTTATAATCAAATTGCAATTTTTATAAATTACAGTCTGTTTTCGCGTGTTTTCTTAAAAATGCTAACAAATTCTCAATTTTTCTCAGTTTTTGAAATAATTGTATATTTTTTGTTAACAAAGTAATTATAGTCAAGGGGATGGGGGATTATACAAAGATGGTTATAATTTTAAAAGAAAGCCGCCAATCTTGATACAAGATAGGCGACTTTCCTGTTTGCGTGCCTGGAGGGATACAGTCGCTTCGCGCCCTAACTGCTTGTCCACTCAAATGCTTTGCATTTCGGTACCGGACTGCGCACCTTTTTGCTAAGAAACAGTCCACCGGACTATTTCTTTTAACGCAAAAACCCCCTCGGTGTTCGAATCCCACACAAATAAAAAACATCTGCACTACCTTCGGTAATACAGATGTTTTTGGCGTGCCTGGAGGGATTCGAACCCCCGACCTTTTGGTTCGTAGCCAAACACTCTATCCAGCTGAGCTACAGGCACAAATATGTTCTAACAAATCAACATTAGATATTATAACACCATTTTTTTCAAAAGTCAAACAATTTTTATATTTTTTTAAAAAAATTAAAAGGGGATTCATAAAAATCATAAATCCCCCATCTTTTAGTACATTTTAAGAGAGTAAATCGATACCCTTTTTAATTCTTTCTATGCTTTCCTGCTTACCAAGAAGTGATGCAATTTCAACACCACCACCGGGAGTAAACTTTTTACCCGACAACGCTACACGGAGCGGGAAGAGTATAACTCCGTTCTTTACCTCAAGTTTTTCAATAAGCGCAAAAAGTGCGTCGTGAATAGCGTCGTGATTCCAGTTAGAAAGCCCTTCAAGCACAGGCAAAATCTGCTCAAGCGACTCTTTTGAGCTTTCGCATGTTGTTTTCATCTTCTTGTTTACATAAAGCTCTGTATCATACTCGGGCAGCGCATCAATAAAATCAATTGCCTCGGGTATGTCAGAAAACTTTTCCGTTCTGTCGTGCAAAAGCTGCGAAAGTGCCATAAAATCTATATCGCGCGAAACTGCCTCTTTATAATACGGCATAGCCTCGTTGCAGAACTCCTCAAGACTCATTTTGCGGATGTATTCACCATTCATCCAGTTTAGCTTGTTTATATCAAATATAGCAGGTGATTTGCTGATTCCCGATACATCAAACTGCTCTGCAAGCTCGTCAAGCGTAAATATTTCCTGCTCACTTCCCGGACTCCAACCGAGGAGCGCAATATAGTTTATAATTGCATCCTTTAAATATCCCTTATTGATAAAATCTTCATACGATGCGTCGCCATCACGCTTTGAAAGCTTTTTCTGTGCGTCCTTCATAACGGGTGAACAGTGAATATATGTTGGAATTTCCCAACCAAATGATTCATACAAAAGGTTATACTTTGGCGTCGATGAAAGGTACTCGCTGCCGCGTATAACGTGTGTAATACCCATCAAATGATCATCAACAACGTTTGCAAAGTTATATGTCGGAAGTCCGTCTGCCTTTAAAAGTACGTTATCATCAAGAGTTGAATTTTCAACAGTTATATCGCCAAATACCTCATCGTGAAAAGAGGTTGTCCCCTCTCTTGGAATTTTCTGGCGGATAACGTATGGCACTCCGCTCTTCAGCTTCTCTTCAATTTCTTCTTTTGAAAGACGTGAACAATGTCCGTCATACTTTGGCGGAACCTTTGACGCAGTCTGAATTGCACGAAGCTCGTCAAGGCGGTCTTTATCGCAAAAACAATAGTACGCACCACCAAGTTCTACAAGCTTTTCGGCATACTCTTTGTAAATACTTCTGCGCTCACTTTGAATGTACGGTCCATAGCCTGCGTCTTTGTCAGGACCTTCATCATGTGTAAGTCCCGTGTCTGCAAGCGTTTTATAAATAAGCTCAACCGCACCGTCAACATACCTCTCCTGGTCGGTATCTTCTATTCTCAAAATAAAATCGCCACCGTCTTTGCGCGCCAGAAGCCATGCATAAAGAGCTGTACGCAAATTTCCTATATGCATATATCCCGTCGGACTCGGGGCAAATCTTGTCCTTACTTTTTTTGTGTCACTCATATTACTCTCCATTCCGCCGCCACGCGACAATACTTACTTAATATACCTATTATATGCCTCAAAGCAAAATTTGTCAACCAAAAACAATTTATAGTTATAAATTAAATAATTGCAAAGCATACAGGATATATGTTATAATTTATTTGTACAAAATTTTACTATTTACACACAGGTGAAATTATGTTTGATTTAAAAAAACAACTTAAAAACCTTCCCGAACAGCCGGGCGTGTATCTTATGCACGATAAAGATGACAATATAATATATATCGGCAAGGCGAAAATTTTAAAAAACAGAGTGCGCCAGTATTTTAATTCGTCAAAAAGCCACTCGCCAAAAGTGCGTGCAATGGTTAATCATATTGCGTGGTTTGAGTATATCGTAACCGACTCGGAGCTTGAAGCACTTGTGCTCGAATGTAACCTTATCAAAAAGTACAAGCCGCATTATAATATTCTTTTAAAAGACGACAAACACTATCCATATATAAAAGTAACCATGAACGAAGAGTATCCAAAGCTTGCTATAACGCGCGCCATGAAAAATGACGGTGCACGCTATTTCGGGCCGTACTCTGGCATGGGGCCTGTGCGTCAGGTGCTTGATGTTATAAAAAAAATATTTCTTATACCTACATGTAAGCGCGTTTTCCCCCGTGATATCGGCAAGGCTCGCCCATGTCTTAACTGTCAGATAAATAAATGCTTTGCTCCATGTACGGGCAAGGTATCACAAACTGAATACAGAGAGGTTTTTAATAATATATGCTCATTTTTAGAAGGAAAGACAGACGAGCTTGTCGGCGTGCTTGAAAAGAATATGAACGATGCCGCAAACGTGCTCGATTTTGAAAAAGCGGCTTTGGCGCGAGATAAAATAGCCGCTATTAAAGCAATAACTCAAAAGCAAAAAATCGTTTCGGACAAAATGGCAAATCAGGACGTTATTGCCTTTAAATGTTATGACGGCAAAGCTTTTATCGAAGTGTTTTTTATACGAAACGGACGTGTGCTCGGCAGAAAAAGCTGTGTAATAGATGACATTGATGAACTTTCGGACACAGAAATTATGAGCGAATTTTTAAAGCAGTTTTACACAGATGCAACATATATTCCAAACGAAATTATCTGCCAGTGTGAAACCCAGGAAGCCGATCTGTTTGTCGGCTGGCTCTCTAAAAGACTTGGCAAAAAGCTTGTGTTCAGCGTACCAGTGCGTGGCGAAAAAGCAGCACTTGTAAAAATGGTACAAAAAAATGCCGATTTAAGCATAGAAAATTACAAATTAAATATGCTCAAAAAAGAAACAAATAAAAATACACTCGAAAAACTGGCAGAATATATACATCTTGAAACAGCACCAAAGCGCATTGAAAGCTATGATATATCAAATATTTCGGGCACAAGCAACGTCGGTGTTATGATTGCTTTTAAAAACGGTGCATATGATTCATCACTTACGCGAAAATTTCAGATAAAATCCTTTGAAGGAAGCGATGATTATATGGCGATGAGCGAGGTTGTTTACCGCCGTATTATACGTGCAAAGGATGAAGAAAATAAAATACAGCAGGGTGTACTTGAAAAAAGCAAAGCAAAGTTTCTCCCCCTTCCCGACCTGATTTTACTTGACGGTGGCAAAGGACATGTGAACACAATCAAACACGTTCTTGAAAAAGAAGATGTATCCATTCCACTTTTTGGTATGGTTAAAGATGATAAGCATCATTTTCGCGCACTTACGGACGGCGATATCGAAATAACGCTTCCAAAAAATTCGCCCGTATACAATCTTGTGTGCGCCATCTCTGAAAAGGTGCATGAAACGGCGATAAGCTATCATGCAAAAATGCGTGGCAAAAAAGGACTTTCATCCGAGCTGTCGAATATTAATGGAATAGGCGAGGTAAAGCGCAAAAAGCTTATGCGAGTGTTCAAATCAATTGACAATATTGCAAACGCAGGTCTTGACGAGCTTATAAGCGCAGGCATTGACAAGCGCAGCGCACAAAATGTATATGACTATTTTAATTAGAGGGTGGAATTTTTGAATATTGGCTTTACTCGGCATAAAGAAGGTGGTCTTGTATATTACAGCATAGATGCTTTTACAAAGACAAAGCTTGTCAGATGCGCAATGTCAACGCGCCTCGGCGGCGTAAGCGTGGGCGAAACCGCTACGTTAAATCTTGGCTTTAATAAAAAGGATACGCGCGAAAACGTGCTCAAAAATTATGATATAATATGCTCATCTCTGGGCATTGACTACAAAAAGCTTGTTTTGTCAAATCAGGTGCACGAAAACAAGGTGCGAATTATAACCTCTGATGAC
>SVKA01000041.1 GCA_015068725.1 Oscillospiraceae bacterium
AAAATCTGTTGACAATAGGTAATATAAGGGGTTGAGAGTTTTTTCAATTCTCTAAAATGTTGTCATTTCAGCATTAGAAGAAACGTTTTAACAAACCCTCAAAAGCCTTTCCATGACGAGCTTCGTCTCTTGCCATTTCATGCACAGTATCATGTATAGCATCAAGACCGTTTTTCTTAGCGCATGAAGCAAGGTCAAACTTGCCCTGAGTTGCACCATACTCGCAATCAACTCTCCATCTAAGATTATCCTTTGTTGTAGCCTTCATATTAGGCTCAAGGTCCTCACCCAAAAGCTCAGCAAACTTAGCTGCGTGCTCTGCTTCTTCATAAGCAGCCTTCTCCCAATAAAGTCCTACCTCAGGATAGCCTTCTCTGTGTGCAATTCTTGCCATGCAAAGATACATGCCAACCTCTGCACATTCGCCGTTAAAGTTAGCCATAAGCTGGTCAAAGATATACTTTTTATCTTCTTCGCTGATGTCAGGATTATTCTTTACAGTCTTTGCATAAACACCATATTCATGTTCTGCTGCCAAAGCTGCACCAGCTTCCATTTCCTTAAATTTTTCTGCCGGCACCTTGCAAACAGGGCAAGCAACCGGTGGAGTATCACCCTCGTGAACATAACCGCATACTGAACATACAAATTTTTTCATAATAAAATCCTCCTCTTAAAATATACATTTTTTAATTAACATTTTTGCATTTATCACACAAACCTGTGAAATAAATTTCTTTTGTTTTTATATCAAACTCTTTTGACAGAGAAGTTTGAACCTGACCTACTGCAAAGTCCCATACCCCAAGGCAATCATCACACTTGAAATGCCCGTGAAGCGATGTATCTGCATCATATCTCACCTTCGCCGGATCGATAGTTATTTCCAGAATAATATCATTTTGTGCCAGAAGGTGCAAAGTGTTATAAATAGATGTCTTTGAAATAGTAGGAGCCTTTAAAAGCAGCGCCTCGTATACTTCTTCAACCGTCGGATGTGTTCTGTGACTAAGCAAATATTCAAGAACCATTATTCTTATAATAGAAGGTCGTATTCCCTTTTTCTGAAGCATTTCAACCGCATTCATAACGCCCCTCCTTTTTTTGAATCCGTTTCATTTTTGTATTTATTACAATATTATAATAGCATATCATTTTTTATCTGTCAACACTTTTTTTGAAAAATTTTTTATAAACTAAAAAACGCAAGCAATTTTTAATAAAATCACCTGCGTTTTAAATCAATATTTCGATGTTAAAACATCTTTTTTCTTCTCATAATAATTGCCGCAACCACAGAAAACAAACCGCAAATTCCAACAACAATCCAAAAACCAGCCGGATTGTTGCCAAACGGAACTGCAACGTTCATTCCCCAAAGGCTTGCTATAATAGTCGGTATTGTCATAATAATCGTTATAAGTGTAAGAATTTTCATCACAACATTAAGATTATTTGATATAAGCGATGCAAGCGCATTCATTGTGCCGGACAAAATATCACGGTATATTGTACACATTTCAATCGCCTGTTTGTTTTCTATGATTACATCTTCAAGCAAATCTGTGTCATCGGGATACTGCCTTATAAAGCTCATTCGCAAAAGTCTTTCAAGCACTGCCTCATTACCTTTGAGCGAGGTTGAAAAGTACACAAGGCTCTTTTCAAGCTTGAACATCGATATAAGTTCTTTATTCTTCATTGACTTATGCAGCTCATCTTCTATATAATTGCTTTTTCTGTCGATTTTACGAAGATAATATAAGAAACGAACGGCATTTCTGTAAAGCACCTGAAGTATAAATCTGCTTCTTTTTTTAGTCGAGAAGTTTCTTACGCGACCTTTTACAAAATCACGCAAAACCGGTACATCCTTAAGGCATACCGTAATAATGCAATTTTCCATAAGAACGATACCCATTGGTATTGTAACGTATTCTTCTTCGTCATCATCCGTTTGAGCAAATACCGTGTCAACAAGTATGAGAGTCTGATTGTTTTCCGTTTCTATACGTGAACGTTCTTCTTCGTCAAGAGGCGCACGCAAAAAGTCTATTTCCGCTCCCGTTTGCTCGCAAACCTCGGAAAGCTCCTGACTTGTCGGCGCAACCATATGAATCCATGAGTCAGATTCATATTTTTCAATTTCATTAATCTGATTATCGTCTGTACGATAAATTTTAAACATCTTTGCCACCTGCTTTCTGTAAGATTTTATAATCCCACACACAAAAGACCTTCTTATCTATATTCAAGCAGGCGTCATATTTTTTATACGATGCGGCTCAAAAAGAAGGCTGATATGGGATTACTATTTTGTTTTACTGCATTTCTACTGACGTACGGGTCACTACCCATGATATTACCAACCTCCTTATTTTTTTAGGGCAAATTTTTTCCCTTTCATACTATTATACTCCTTTTTGCAGCATATGTCAAAACAATTTATCAAAGTATAAAATTTTTTCTTTAATCATAAAATAAAAAAGCAAACATATTTTTTAACAATAAAACTAAGAATAATCACTGTATGATTGAAAAATTTTTAACAAACTACTTGTATTTTTGCATTTTAGTGGTATAATTTTAGGTAGAAAATATTTTAAGGAGTGATTTTATGCCATTAGTAACAACTAAGGAAATGTTTAAAAAAGCTTACGAGGGCGGTTATGCTATCGGCGCTTTTAACGTAAACAATATGGAAATTATTCAGGGCATTACCGAAGCTGCAAAAAAGGTGAACGCACCCTTGATTTTGCAGGTTTCTGCAGGCGCAAGAAAATATGCCAACCACACATATCTTGTAAAGCTTGTTGAAGCTGCTATCGAAGAAACTAATCTTCCGATTGCACTTCATCTTGACCACGGCGATTCGTTTGAGCTTTGTAAATCATGTATCGACGGCGGCTTTACATCTGTTATGATTGACGGCTCTCACCTTCCCTACGAAGAGAACATTGCGCTTACAAAGAAGGTTGTTGAGTACGCTCACGCAAGAGGAGCTGTTGTAGAGGGCGAGCTTGGAAGACTTGCAGGCGTAGAAGATGATGTAAACGTTTCGGCGGAGGACGCTTCATATACAAGACCTGAAGAGGTTATAGATTTTGTTACCCGCACAGGTGTTGATTCACTCGCAATTGCAATCGGCACAAGCCACGGTGCATACAAATTTAAGCCGGGTCAGAAGCCGCAGCTCAGATTTGATATTTTGGAAGAGGTATCAAAGAAGCTTCCGGGCTTCCCTATCGTACTTCATGGTGCATCATCTGTTATTCCTGAATACGTTGAGATGATTAACGCAAATGGTGGCGAGATGCCCGATGCAATCGGTATTCCTGAAGAAATGCTTCGTCAGGCTGCAAAATCTGCTGTATGTAAAATTAATATTGACTCCGATTTGCGTCTTGCAATGACAGCATCAATAAGAAAGTATCTTAACGAAAATCCTTCACACTTTGACCCAAGACAGTATTTAAAGCCCGCAAGAGAGGCTATTATGGATTTGGTTGAAAAGAAGATTAAAAACGTTTTGGGCTGCGACGGCAAAGCGTAAGTTTTATATTAAATCACAAAGCGACTGAGTTTTTTACTTGGTCGCTTTTTTTATTCTATAAATTATCACTTTTTTGTAATAATTATATTTTCTTTTGCAAATAATACTAACGCAATATTTTATAAAAATTGACTTATGTCAAAAAATTTTACGATTGGAGTTTTTACTATGTCAGTTGATTTTAAAACAAGCGAAACCGCAAAAAATCTTATGCGTGCATTTGCAGGCGAAAGTCAGGCGAGAAACCGCTACACCTTTGCAGCAGCTACTGCAAAAAAGCACGGTCTTGAAGTAATCGAAGCCATTTTCACCTTTACCGCAGGTCAGGAAAAGGAGCATGCCGAAATTTTTTATAATCATTTGACCGAGCTTTTAGGCGAAACAGTCAGCATCGATGGCACCTATCCCGTTGATGCACACGATGATGTTTTAAAGCTTTTGCAATCAGCCGTACACAATGAATACGAAGAACATGACCCCGTATACAAAAACTTTGCAAACATTGCCTCTCAGGAGGGTTTTACAAGCGTCGCTTCATCATTTAATATGATTGCAGAAATAGAAAAAACACACGGCGACCGCTTTAAAAAATTTGCAGATATGCTCGAAAACAACAAGCTGTTTGTATCCGATGTTGAAACGGGCTGGATGTGTCTTAACTGTGGATATGTCCATACGGGCACAAAAGCGCCGACAAAATGCCCCGTATGTGAGCATAACCAGGGCTATTTTATAAAGCTTTCGCTTGCACCATACCAAGAATAAACGGAGAGTGGATATGATTAAAAATATTTTTAAAAAAGATGAACCTGTATTTTTTGCATCAAATCATTGCGACCAAATAGTAGAGGTTATACACGGCGGAGGCGATTGTGAGCTTTCGTGTGGCGACAAACCTATGTCAAAGCTTCTTGTAAAAAATACCGAGGATATCGCCGAAAAGCATTTGCCCGTAATAAAAAAAGATAAAAACAAAATAATTGTTGCAATTGGCAGTATATATCATCCCATGGAGGAAAAGCACTCCATAGGATTTGTATATCTTAAGACAAAACGTGGTTGTCAGAGAGTTAACCTCTCGCATACAGACGAACCGGTTGTCGAATTTTTGCTCACAGAAGGCGACAAAGCGATAGCAGCATACGCTTTTTGTAACCTTCACGGTTTTTGGAAAACAGATATAGATTAATATTTTGAGGCAAGGAAAGGAAGATTTTTTATGGCCGTAAAACGTCTTGGAAGAGCAAGCATAGCCTTCGAGAATCCGCCATCAATTATATCGGGTGCATCAATTGCAGGTGTAAAGGAAGGCGAAGGCCCTCTTGCAAAATACTATGATGAAATATTGGAAAACGACCTCTATGGTGAACAGACATGGGAAAAAGCCGAAAGTAAGCTTCAAAAAACGGCATTTCAAAAGGCCATTGAAAAATCAAATCTTCCTTTAAGCAAAATCGACTACGTTTTTGCTGGCGATTTGTTAAATCAATGCACTGGCTCTCACTATGCCATGAAAAATACTGATTTGCCGTTTTTTGGATTGTACGGAGCGTGCTCAACTATGGCACAAAGCAGCGCTCTTGCCGCTATGGCGGTTGATGGCGGATATGCTGACAACGTTATAGCCATGACATCAAGTCATTTTTGTTCATCCGAAAAACAATACCGCTTCCCTCTTGAATATGGCGGTCAGCGCCCACCCACTGCACAATGGACAGTTACGGGTTCAGGCGCAATTGTTATCAGCAACGAAGGAAACGGACCATATATAACCCATGTTACCACGGGAAAAATTATTGATATGGGAATAAACGACGCAAACAATATGGGAGCCGCTATGGCACCTGCCGCAGTCGACACAATAATTACTCATTTTGAAGACACGGGCTTTTCGCCTGCTGATTACGACCTCATTATAACGGGCGATTTGGCATCGGTAGGCTCTGACATCACGTGCGAGCTTGTGTGTGCATCAGGCTATGACATATCAAAAATTTATAACGACTGCGGAAAAATGGTGTTTGACACAAATACTCAGGACGTTCACGCAGGCGGAAGCGGTTGTGGATGCAGCGCAATCGTTTTTTGCTCATATATTCTTGATATGATAAAACAAGGCAAGCTAAACCGCGTGTTGTTTATAGGAACGGGGGCACTAATGAGTCCATTAAATCTTTTGCAGGGCGAAAACATACCCGGCATCGCCCACGCAATTACTGTGCAAGGGAGGCTTTCATAATGTGGCCGATGTATTTAAAAGCTTTTATTATAGGTGGATTATTCTGTGCTATTGCTCAGGTTTTTATAGATAAAACAAAGCTTACACCTGCACGAATTTTGGTTGCATATGTTTGCATAGGCGTAGTGTTGACTGTGATAGGTCTATATGAGCCGCTTGTAAAATTTGCAGGTGCGGGAGCAACAGTTCCAATTATAGGCTTTGGCTATACGCTTGGCAAAGGTGTTTTAAAAGGCATTTCCGAAAACGGCCTTTTAGGTGCATTTACGGGCGGCGTTATGGCGTCTGCCGGCGGAATTGCAGCGGCGGTGTTTTTCGGATATATGATTGCGCTTATATTTAAGCCCAAAGCTAAGTAAAAATGCGGACACACACGTGTCCGCATTTTATTTTATTTTTTTATAAATTATAGCATGTCCTTGCGTGAAAGGTTAATTCTTCCCTGCTTATCGATTTCAACAACCTTTACAGTGATTTCATCGCCGATGTTTACAACGTCTTCAACCTTTTCAACGCGCTCTTTAGCAAGCTTTGAAATATGAACGAGGCCGTCCTTGCCGGGAAGGATTTCAACAAATGCACCAAACTGCATTATACGAACAACCTTACCTGTGTATACCTCGCCTACCTCAGGCTCTTTGACAATACCTTCAATGATTTTCTGTGCCTGTGTG
>SVKA01000013.1 GCA_015068725.1 Oscillospiraceae bacterium
TGGCTTTATATGAAAACAAAATATTCCTCGTTAGCTCAGTCGGTAGAGCATATGACTGTTAATCATAGGGTCGTTGGTTCAAGCCCAACACGAGGAGCCAAAAAAAGCGACAATTTTCTATTGAAGGTTGTCGTTTCTTTTTGTGCTTTTATAAAGAAAAAATTATTATGCCAGATTACAAAAGTATGTACCTCGATTTATTTAATTCAATTACCGATGCGATTGAAAAAATGTCTGAGGCTCAGAAAAAAGCAGAGGAAGCTTATATTAACTCGGAAGACGAAGACGAGGAAAGCTAAAACAACAGGGCACGCAAATGCGTGCCCTTAAATATTATTTACACCTATTCAGCCTCAATCTCACTTTTGCGTCTTTTTATATATGTCTGTGGTGAAAAGCCTGTTTTTGACTTAAATACCTTTGAAAAATAGAATGGGTCGCAATAGCCGCAACATGTTGCAATCTCGGCAACAGAGAAAACGTTGTTTTCAATAAGACTGCAGGCATACTGTACACGAAGGTTGTTTACATACTCCGTAAAGCCTATTCCCATATTCTTTTTAAAGATTGACGAAAGGTATTTTGGAGTATAACCAAATATATTTGAAATTTTTTTCAGCGAAAGATCTGTCTCGGTATAGTGGTTATCAATATAGTAAACAATAAGTTCAAATTTGTTTTCATTTTTCTTTTTAAAATCGACATAATTAGATTCTTCGCTTATAAATGAAAGAGTATAAAGAAGCACCCCTTCTGTCAAAAGATTTGAGTTGCTATGTGTAAGTTTGGTAATTGAACTCATCCAAAAATCAATAAGGTGGTCAAAATTTTCAAACACAGGGTTTTCTGCAGAAATATTAAGCTCAGAAAAAATTCCCTGAACGCTTTCGCCCATAAAACTTATGTATATGTACATAAAATCGTCGCTTGTCTCAATTTCGTGAAAATACTGAGGAAAGCTGAAAAACAGACAGCCCTTTTTTAACTTAAACTCCTTTGAGTTCAGCTTCAAAGTACCCGTGCCGCTTGTTACCAGAAACATATGGTTTATCGGATAATAGAAGGGCTGTTTGAGCTTGTGAAAATCTGTTTCAAAAACAAAATTTACAGTTTTTATATCACCGTTATAGTTTTTTGCAGGAACGAATTTACAAATGCTTCGCATATACCTCACCTCAGTTTTATTATGAAATAAAAACACGCAAAAGTCAATAAATTAAGGAAAATTTCCTTGTCAAAAAGGATTTTTTCCATTCACAGCAAATAAGGTATGTGTTATATTATGACAAAAGGAGATGGGTATATGAAAAATGATGTTATAAAGCTTGGAATAGTAGGACTTGGAAGAGGTCTCAGCATTGTCAAGGATATTTTATGCGATACAGATGTCAAGGTTAGTGCTATCTGCGACCGTAACGGTGAAAAAATTGAAAGTGCAAAGGCATATTTTGACGAGGTAAATGTTACGGGATATGAGTGCTATGAGGATTTTGATGAATTTTTAAAGGCAGATACGGACGCAATTATTGTTGCAACCGACGCGATTTATCACGTTCCGTTTGTTATTAAAGCGATGGACGCAGGCAAGCATGTTTTAAGCGAAATTCCTGCTGTAAATTCGCTCGAAGAGGCGAAAATGTTGAAAAAAGCCGTTTCCTCACATCCCGAGCTTAAATATATGGCGGGTGAAAATGACTGCTTTCTCGGATTTATCGAGGCGTGGAAGAAAATGTATGAGGATGGCAAGTTTGGCGAAGCGGTTTATGCTGAAGCAGAATATCTGCATGGTCCGAAAGACATAAACTTCAAAGCGGAGGATTATCCAAAGGAGCATTGGCGCACATTTAATCCCGCAATCAAATATGTAACACATGATTTGGGCCCGCTTTTGTATATTATGAATGACAGGGTTGTGTCTGTTAACTGTCAGGAGCCTGACGTTGTTTGCAATCCGTACAAGGAAAAAGGCTCAGAAAACGCAGTTGCACTTTTTAAAACTGCAAAAGGAGCTGTTATAAGGATATTTATCTGCTTCGGCGCTTATGTAGGATGCACACACAACTATGCGCTATATGGAACAAAGGGAAGTATAATGTTTGACAAGTGCGCGCCGCGCCGCGAAGCACATTCTTTCGCAAGATTTTCCGATATACCCGGAAAGGATGAGATGATTGACATTCCAATTACATGCGGCTCGTTTGGTGATGGCAAAGGCGTAAGCCACCTTGGTATTGACAGAAAAATGATGAGAGCGTTTATAGAGTCAATAAAAAATGATACAAAGCCACCTGTTGATGTTGACTTGGCTATACGTATGTCGCTTCCGGGCATATATGCACATGAGTCTGCACTGCAAAATGGTGCACCTATTGAAATCCCCGATGTTGACGAGTTTGATATTTAAAAAAATTAAATGGGGGTATTATTTTTTCTTTTTTTCTTTTCGATATTCTCCTGTTGTCATTCCTTTTATGGATTTAAACGCACGGCACAGAGATTTTGCATCGGTAAAACCAACTTCGCCGGCAATGGTATCAACGCAGTAGTCTGTCAACTCAAGCAAGGTACACGCCATTTTGATTCTGTATTTATTTAAAAAACTATGAAAAGTATCACCGGTTATATACTTGAAAGTTTTACAAAAACTTCCCTTGCTGTAACCACAAAGCTTCGCGGCATCTTCTAGGCGGAGAGGTCCGGCATATCCATATTGAATAAGTTCGAGCGCTTTTTCGATGTTTGCGACGAGGTGTTTTTCTGTATTTGCTTGTTTCAAAGGAGCGGAGGTTTGAAACTCGCGAATGATATATGCACATATTTTATACAAATTTCCTTTGAGAGTGAGGTCTGAAAAATCTGCACTATTTTTTTGCAGAGCAATTATTTCATTAAACATATTAAAGAGTTTTTGATTATTATTTTCATCAACTTTTATTATAGGATTTTGGGCGGTAATATTTACAAATAAATTAAAGTATTCCAAAAGAAAAACAGGGCCTACCTCGAATACCAAATTGCGACAGTCATCGCTGTTTTTACCGGGAAATTCATGTGATTCCATTGAACCGATTATAATTAAGTCTCCTTGTTTTAAACGCTTTTCTTCGTTATCGACAACAATGGAATATTCTCCTTCGATGCAATAATTGAATTCTATTTCAGGATGTCTGTGTTTTTCGAATTTTCCAATTTTATTGCAAGATTTGGATATAGAATATGGCTTTTCTCCAAGAAGCATTTTTTGATAAAGCATACAATCACCCCCAAAAAAGCATATCAAAAATAAAAATGCTTGTCAATATCGATGTGAATTTTTGCGAATTTTTAAACAATATTTAGCCTTGAAAAAAGAGCCTGCAGGCTGTATTATAAAGGGGAATTAGGAAAAAAAATTGTGTTGAGATTAATTTGGAAAAATCAACAGAGAGGAGAACATATTATGTATAGAATGGGTAAAGAAGAGGTAGATGCAGTTGCAAGAGTTATATATTCAAAAAAACTCTTTAAGGTAAACGACGGCGCAAATCAGGAGGTTGCAAATTTTGAAAAGGAAATGCGTGAAAAAATGTGTATAAAACACGCTGTTTTAATGACGTCAGGATTTGGTGCGTTGCAAGCGGCTTTGGTAGGAATGAACATTGGCCCCGGAGATGAGGTAATTGTGCCTGCATATACATATATAGCAACAGCTATGGCAGTTGTATCGGTAGGTGCTATGCCTGTTGTCGCAGAGATTGATGACTCTTTAATGATAGATCCCTACGACATTGAAAAGAAAATAACACCTAAAACAAAGGCTGTAATTCCGGTACATATGGGAGGCTATCCATGTGATATGGACGCTATTATGGCAGTTGCAAAGAAGCACAATATAAAAGTTTTGGAGGACGCTTGTCAGGCGGTTGGCGGTTCATATAAAGGGAAAAGACTTTCTACAATAGGTGATGCAGGAGCATTTAGCTTTAATTATTTTAAAAACATCAGCGCAGGTGAAGGTGGAGCGCTTATGACAAATGATAAAGAAATTTTTGAAAACGGACTTATATTCCATGACAGCTGTGCGATAGCGTATTTCGGTGATCAGATGAGTGGTTTTTCAGCAGAACCGTTTTGCGGAACGGAGATGAGAACAAACGAAATTACAGCGGCAATTATGCGTGTTCAGCTCACAAGACTTGATGGAATTTTGGACGATTTGAGAAAAAACAAGAAAAAGCTTATGGCACTTCTTGCTCCGTATACAGAGTTTGTAGTGTCAAATGACCCTGAGGGTGAATGCTCTTGTAAAATAACATTGAAGTTTGATTCGAAACAAAAGGCACTTGATTTTAAAGAAAAGATGCCATCGGCGAGCATTCCTGCTTATTTAGGTAAGCATGTATACAATGATTGGAAGATGATAATTGAGAAGAGGGGCGCAAGAAATCCTCGTATGAATCCATTTTTATTTGAGGAAAACAGGGGCTTTGAATTCCCTGTTGATGCGTGTGAAAAGAGCCTCGAAATTCTGGCAAAACATGCACACATTGAAATTAACCCCGATTGGACAGAGGAAGATATCAAGGCAAAGGCTGATGAAATTATTGCAGCGTTAAAACAATAAAATACAAAAGCCGGTCTGGCGCAAATGCACTGGGCCGGCATTTTTTATTAAAGCGTTAAAAAATCTCTATAAAACAACAAAACAACAAATGTTTCTAACATTATTCCATTCAATTTGCCACAGACTCAATATAAAATTGAACAAAGGGAGTTGATATAAATGAAAATAACGTTTTTGGGTGCGGGAAGCACTGTTTTTGCAAGAAATGTAATAGGCGATTGTATGTGTGTAGAGTCTTTGAGAGACAGTGTTTTTGCCCTTTATGATATTGATACGATTAAAAAGATGGTAGATGAGCTTATAGATGCTCATGGCGATTATTTGCCAAAATATAATTGATAAAAAATACTACTTTATAAAGATTATATGCGCCCCAAAATACGCAGTGTGTTTTTGGGCGTTTCATATTGATATAACCTTGACAAAAAGCGCCAAAAATGATACTATGTTTGAGAGAAAATACTAAAAGAGGTGCAGTTATGAATTATACAAAAGTAAGTACAAGTTTTGGCAAAACCACAGAGTTTATGCAGGGTGAAATCGATACTGTAAAAGCTTTTTGCCATAACTTAAACAAAGACGAAAAGCTGCTTTTAGAGAAAAAAGAAAACTGTGCGCGTATGCTGTTTGTTGTTTTGGGCGGGGCAAAGTTTGAGCAAGAAGTCGCAGTGTATGAATATAATGAAAAGGCACTGTTTGTTCCAAAGCCGTATACAGATTTTGAAATTGTCGGCATAAACGACTGCACTGTTTTGGAGATACAAATTGAGCTTACAGACGATGAGTGGCAAGAGCTTTTGTCAAGAAGTGGCAACTTCCCGATTGCAGAGGCTTATGATGCTTTTCCAAAATATAAAGAGGATTGTAAAAGCGAAAAAACTATCAGCAGAATGATTGTTGACGCAGACATTTTGCCTCGTTTTGGTATGGGCAGCGTTGAAACCTACGGTGATGACAGAGTAGAAAAACACACTCATCCATGTGTTGAACAGCTTTTCTTTAATTTTGAAGAAAGCAATATGATAGTCGAAATTGACGACGATGATTTCCAGATAGATGGCAGCACAATTATGCATATTCCGCTTGCAAGTGACCATGGTGTAAGAGTAGACGCGCCATTTCACATGCATTATTTGTGGATGGATTTTGTTATAGACGAAGAAGGCAATCAGTATCTTAAGGATGCTCATCAGATTATTGATGAATAATAGAATCTTACTTCCTTATTAGAAATTTTTGTAATCAAAATTTTGAATAATTTTCCTTGTTTAATACTTAAAAAATTTACATATACTTATTATGACAAAGCAACAAACATATTGATTACAAAAAATAAAACGGAGGTAGTAAAAATGGCAATAGTTGATACAATTGCACTTATACTTGTTATAGTCGGCGGACTTAACTGGGGTTCGATTGGAATTTTCGGCACAGATGTTGTCGCAATGCTTTTTGGAGGACAGCTGTCGGCAATTTCGAGAGTGATTTATACGCTCGTCGGACTTGGAGCTTTGTGGTCTATTACGATATTGTTTAAGGATAAAGTGCCTGATTCAGCATCACACCATCACGCAAGATAAAAAATGAGCACAAAAAACAAAAATCCGCTCGTTCGGGGCGGATTTGTTTTTTTTGTATAAAGTTTGTAAAAATATGTATATTATCAGCATTTTGGCATAATATATAATATATAGCAATTTATTTTAATGTTTTTGAAATTTTGTCTTTACAAATGTATTTTTATATGTTATAATAACTAAGTAAATTAAATGACGCGGGGTGGAGCAGTCTGGTAGCTCGTCGGGCTCATAACCCGAAGGTCGTTGGTTCAAATCCGGCCCCCGCAACCAGAAAAAGCGAACAATTTAGATGACATCTAAATTGTTCGCTTTTTTCAATAGTTTGAGGGCTTTTTGATAAAATTAGTTTTGAAACAAAAGGGTAGATGCCAAGCGGTTTTGAACCAGACTTGAACTGAAGACAAATTTTAATTTAGTAAAATATTATAAAAATGCACCCTCTATATTTGCACCTATATGGCGTAAAAATGTGTCGCAGCATTTGAGACTGTGCATTTTTCGTGCGTAGCTTCGGCTGCGCACTTTTTTAATTTGGGAGGTGAGGTATTATGCCTGATTACAAAAGCATGTATTTTAAGCTGTTTAATTCAATTACCGATGCAATGGAAATTTTGTCCGAAGCACAAAAAAGTGCCGAGGAAGCGTATATTAGCGCAGAAAACGAAGAAGATACAAAAAATCCTATCATTTGATAGGATTTTTTATATTTACACCATATTCGGAATCAACAGTCTTTGTCCAACGTTTAACACATCGGGATTTTCAAGTCCGTTAATCTGTGCGATAAGCTGAGGAGATGCGTTGTATTTTTTTGCAATTTTCCAAAGTGTATCGCCGCTACGCACAAAATATACTATAATTCCGTGGCGGACATCGAGCAGCGCATCGTCATCGGCAAGTACATTTACACATAACTGGGAGGTTTTCTTGCTGATTGCTTTTGCATCAAAAATAAGAGAAACACGAAGCTCAATTTCGCCCGTCATGGTGATGTTATAGCTTTGGTGCAAAACCTCTGCGGTTATATCGCAATCCATAGTGTTATCAATATTGTCAATTTCAATCGGGATTTCAAAGTCTATTTGTGCTTTCTGGGTGCTTATGGGCGAGGTGGCAGAGCTTGAAAGATATAGGATATAGCAGTCTACCGAGCCTGACACCATAGCTTTGCCGTCTGAGAGCGAAACGCCTGATATGTACGGCTTTGACATAAGATTGTATACGCTCACAAGCTCGGGCGCACCCTCGGGAAGGGCAAGCGTTGCACGAAGGGAATGTTGGGCGCTGCCTTTGCCGACTAAAACATCAAAGCTAAATGGCTTTGTTTCGCACAAAAGCTTTTTAGAAGCGCAAAAACAATCGCAAAGAGCGCTCATAGAGGTGTTTTCTGTAACGCAAGAGTCAGCATCTATAATTATATCAACGTCCAGAAGACGCATATTTCCGCTTGTGTCGGCGCGCAGCATGGACTGTGTGCGGCAAATGTTAAGCTCAAGCTCGCACATACAGTTTTCGTTTGCACCATCCGCATCAAGAACCTCGGTAAAAGGTATTTCGTGTTCCATAGCTTCGATGTTGTTATTCTCTGATACGTAAAGAGAGCAAAGAAGTATACTGCCCTTGACAACGATTTTTCCGCTGATGAGGCGCATATCTTTATTAGAGATTTTTGCATCGGTTTTGAGTATACTTGCTGCGCTCGGTTTTCCTGATGGAAAATCAAGAGTTTCGCGAACATTAATTTTTGTATTGGACGCATTTACGAGATTGTATATCCAAAAATCCTGAGATTGCTTTTCGATAGGCATATCTGCTGATGCATCACACACAATTTCTATGTTGTTTTCCTGTATACAACGTATGTCAAGCTCGACAATAATTTTTACCGAGAGCTTTCTTGAATTAATCATGGAAAATTCAACGTGATAAGCGTCGGCATGTGCGATACAATGAGAAGCTGTATTTATCATAGAATTTTCCACCAGAGACTGAAACGGAACGGTGGTGTTTATTGAGCAAACGGGCTTTTCGTCATTTTCGGGCACATATAATATTGTAAGAGCGACCGAGCCGTCGATATTTGCGCGTTTGTCGCCGACTCCAATTTTTTCAACCATAGCGCACGAGTCTATCTGCAAAATTTTTGCCATGTCGCTCTTTGTATCGGGCACGATTATATCGTTTTGCAAAAGCACCTGCATAGTATCGTGCATAAGCGTTTCATTTATACAAACCGTTTCTTTTCTAAGCTGGATATCCAAATCATATTCCCCCTATTTTTTATTTGCAATCCGCAACATAAACTTGTCTTTGTACATTAATATGCGATACATAGGGCAAATATGAAAAATTTTTAATTGTTTGTAAAAAAGAAAACGCCGACAAGTTGTCGGCGTTTATATGAAATTTAAAATCTGTGTCAAAACATATATTAAAATAATTATAATAAGCGAAAAGCTAAAGTCAAGCTTTGGGCGCTCCTTCCTTTCTTGCCGCTCGAATTTTTTTATGCCCTGCGGCGCAACAGAGAGCCATACAAGTACAAACGTGAGCGAAAGGAAAATAAAAATCAGATTAAGCGCAAGGGCGAATTCTGCCTGCAAATGCGCGGGTATAATGCTTTCTGATACATATCCCATCGTAAGCGAAAAGAAATTTACGGAAAAGTGAAAAATCATTGATGGCACAAGCGAATCAGTGCATAGCGCCACAAAACCGAGCGCAAGCCCCAAAATCAATATAGAAAAGGCGCTTGTAACTGAGTTGTGCAAAACAAGATAGGCAAGCGCGCTTGCAATAATTGCAAAGCGGGCACCGTAGCGCTTGTACTCGTAAAGTATAACACCGCGACAAAAAACCTCCTCAAATATTGCGGGTACTATGGCAATACATAAAACACCGACAAGATATTCGCCAAAGCTTTTTGGCGCGACAACCGTCTGCGGCAGAGAAAAAAATCCCGACAAAAGCTTGTTTAAGGGTATACTTATTACCGCAAGAGTAGCGTTTGCACATATACCAAGGAAAAACCATAAAAAGAAATGAGAAAGAGATATCTTTTTTATGTGCAAAAAAGCCGTTGCTTGCAGGGGACGAATATATATGTATAGTCCCGTCGTCAGTATAACGGGAAGTGCCAGAGAAAGCGCCGTCGCGATGTAAGAGTTCCCGGGTATAAGTGAAAATATTTTACTGGAAACAGAAAAAAGCACAAAGAAAACAAGCAACATCAGGCAAGCGCGTCTGTGCGGCGTAAGAGTATTTATGTAATTTTTGATGCGTTTTTTGTTCATAGCCTGCCTCTTTATTAATTATTGTCTGTGCAATATATGATTTCGTTTTCGGTAACGATTATGTCCACGCTAATATCAAAATCCTCCTCAAAATGCTCATCCGAAATCTGGCACGAAAATGCCGCGCCTATTTTTATAGCGTTTTTGCACGAAGAGAAAAATTTGTCATAGTATCCTTTGCCATAGCCAATACGAAAGCCACTGCGGTTATATACAAGTGCGGGCACGATTACAACGTCAATCTCAGATGGATTAAAAACATCCTTTACCTGTGGCTCTGAAATCCCGTAACTGCCAAGCTCGGTTTCGTCAAGGGCACAAAGCTTTGATGCGTGCATTGTTTGGGTGGATATATCCGTAACGGGCAAAAGCAGAGTTTTGTTGTCCTGCATTTTTGCCATAAGCAAATCGAGTGATACTTCGGTGTTGATAGCGTTATAGCACATAACTGATTTTGCGTTTTTTACGCAGCCCTGCGAAAGAACAGACATACATATTTTTTCTGATGCGAGCTTGCGAAAATTTTCATCAAGAGAAGCGCGTTTTAACTTATATTCTTTTCTTAGCTCATTTTTTGAAATCATACGCCATTTCTCCTGTCTGAATTTGTCTTAAAAACCCCACACCAACAGATGATGTGGGGTTTTATATTATTGCTTGTCAAAATCATTTATCGAAATCTGTCTTGTGTGCTGAGTATGCGACCACTCGGTCTTGTTTTTGTCAATCATACCCTGAATTGCAATCGGAATCCATGTAAGGTTGTATACCATAAATGTGAGATAACCCCAGAACATACGCTTATCAAACACTCTGCGTTCAAGAGCAATAACTACGGGCATATACAAAAGCTGCAATATTACAAAGGTATTCCACACTATTGGTGTAAACAGATAGTCCATATGGAAAAATCCTATATTACCATCGGGGTATGCCATTTGAAGCCATGCAAACAATGTTATAAAACCAAGCGCCATAATTCTTATTGGCTGAACAAGATAGAGGGCACAGTCAAAGCATAAGAATTTGCCTTCAGTGAAAGCCTTTTTCATAAGTTTCCCAAAAAATCTGGATGCAACGTCTGCGTGCCCCTGCATCCAGCGCTTACGCTGTCTCCAGCTTTGCACGAGCGTGAGCGGCTTTTCATCATATATAATTGCTCCGCGCTCAAAGCCGACCTTTTCATCGTTGAGTGCAAGCTTCATAGTAAACTCCATATCCTCTGTAAGACATGTTGCACCCCAACCGAGCTTCTTTAAAAGCTCTGTCTTCATAACAAAGCCAGTGCCCGAAAGCTGACACGAAAGACCAAGGTTGTGTCTTGCAAGCTGGAATACGCGGCTTACAGACCAGAAAGAGAACGAGTATGCACACGTAATCCACGAATCAAACGGATTTTTGCTGTCAACATAGCCCTGAACAACGTTATAACCGTTGTTAATCTGCTTGTTCATCGCTTTTAAAAAGTTTCTGTCAACAAGATTGTCGGCGTCGAATATGCCTATGTAGTCGTATTGCTTTTCCATATTAAAAAGCTTTTCAAACATCCATTCAAGAGCAAAGCCCTTGCCACGCTTTGTTGTATCAAAGCGCTCACACACAATTGCACCGTGCTCGCGTGCAACCTGTGCGGTGCTGTCTGTGCAGTTGTCGGCAATGACAAATACATCAAAACAGTCCTTGTCATAATCAAGCGCTACCAAGCTGTCAACCATGTTTGCAATAACGACCTCTTCGTCGTGCGCTGCGACAAGAAGGGCAAACGTATTTTTGCGTGTGGATGGTTCGCCTTTTTCCTTTTTCGGAATCCAACCAAAGATGCCCACCGTAAAATAGTATAAAGTTATTGCTAATGCCAAAAGCTGAACCACCATTGTTACAACGTTTAAAATATCGAGTACCAAATCGCTCAAAACTTTTCACCTCATATTTTTTAAATCTGATTTTTTTATTTGTGCATTAAAATGAAGCGACCACTTATCCAAACTTTTCTTACGCAGACCGCTTCTCTCTACTGAATAATATACACCATTTAATAAATTTTTGCAAGAATTTTTAATGAAAAACAAAAGTCTGTCTACAAATATTGGAAAAAGAGGGGCGTGTGATTGTATTAGTGTATAAATACCAACAAAAAACCAGGCCCGATTTTGTCTAAATTTTCATATATGCCACTTTTTAATGTTATGGATATTACCAATTTGTCAGCAAAAAAATATGAGCGCACGAAATTTGTTTACAAAATTGTTACAAAAAAGTTTCAAAAAGACTTGATTTTTTTCTTGATATAGTGTAAAATGTTTTTAGTTAATAAATTTGTAATAATTATATTTTCAAAAGGATATTTTGTTTTGCCGCTTTTTTGACTCGTACATAATTATCGCAAGCGTGTGCGGCAGGATTGTTTTAATAGGATAGTTGGTTTAGAGATTTAGAGAGGTGTTTTGATGAGATACGGATTATATTCCGGTTCAAAGTGCGACAGATTTGATAAAAGCAATACATCACAGAGAATGTGTATCGCAGTTAATGAACAAGATAGTACCACTGATGATATTATCGTAAAGAATGTAGAGCAGGAAAGCGTGCTTCGGGAACAAAGGATTGATTTGCGCACATGGAGGGCACAGAGAGCCGCCGAGCGTAAAAAGGCAAAAAGAGAACGCAGTGTTTTGCGTAAAGCGTATTTAAATGCGAAAAAATTTGTCCTTGATGCGTTTAAAAAGGGTGCAGGTGTTGTATCAGATACTGCGCCGGGCAACAAGAAGAGCGGTGGCAGCTTTATAGATAAGTGTGCAGGTTTTGCAGCGAAAGCTAAAAAATATGTAAGCGAAGAAAAAAACAGACCGGCAGTAGCGCTTGGCGGAAGCGTGGGATTGGTTTGTGTTGTGCTTTTGATAGTTTTGCTCAATTTCTCTGTTGGCTTTGAAGCTGTTGTAAACGGACAAAGCGTTGGCATAGTGCCTGACAGAGATACGTGTGAGAGCATTATAAATGATGTAAATATAATACTTGCCGAAAATTTTGGCGAGGAAAGCAAAATCAATGCCGAGATAGTAACTATTCCGCGTCTTGTGTCGAGAGGTTCGTTTGCACCCGAGCAGGACGTGAAAAATGCAATCTGTGCATTAAGCGATAAAATGCGCGAAATGTATGTGATTTATCTTGAAGATACACAGCTTTGTGCAGTCGCAAGCGCCGAGGAGGCCGAGCAGGTTCTTACCGATTTTCAAAACTATTATACGGGCGGCGATGAAAACGTAACATTCCAGACAGACAAACCGCTCACGATAAAGGCTGAGCAGGCGCCTATCACTCTTTTAAGAAGTGCAAAAGAGGCTGTTAATGTTTTAAACGGCAGCGAGAAAAAGGAAAACGATTATACAGTTTTATCGGGAGATACACTTTGGGGTATAGCTCGCAAGTTTGATACAAGTGTAGACGAAATTCTTTCATTAAATGAAGGTCTTGGTGAAAATATAACAGACGGAGATGTGATTGTGATAAAATCATACGTCCCCGTTGTAACAGTAACAACAAGCCAGGTTAAAGAATATAAACAAAGTATCGGTTATGAAACGCAGATTGTTGAAACAGACAGCATGTATAAAGGAAAAAGCGAAATTACCCAAAAGGGTGAAAACGGCGAGGCTTTGGTTGTAGCAAACATAGTCGAGCAAAACGGCAAGGAAATTTCGCGCGAGATTTTGTCGCAGACGACTATCAAAGAGCCTGTTACACAAATCAAAAAGGTCGGCACAAAGAAGCCACCGTCAGGTTATGGCACGGGAAGCTTTGTAGCACCTGTTTATGGTACGGTAACCTCGCGTTATGGCTATAGAAGAAGCGGCTTTCATAAGGGAATAGATATTGCAAATTCTTACGGAACGCCAATTCGCGCTGCAGATAACGGAAAAGTTATTTTTGCGGGTTGGGATGGTCTTTTCGGAAAGATTGTAAAAATTGACCACCAGAATGGATACGTAACATATTACGCACACAACAGCAGCTTTGCTGTAAAGGTTGGCGACATCGTGCAAAAGGGAGAAACGATTGCATATATGGGTTCAACCGGTAACTCGACCGGTAACCACTGCCACTTTGAAATTTATAAAAACGGCGTGTTAAAAAATCCGGATAATTACATTTGATAGAATATTAAATAAAAAAAGAGAGAACTTTGTTCTCTCTTTTTTGGTGTACGCATTTTTATATTACCAGGCCAAAACTTCACACATTCTGATATCATCTTGGCTGATTTGTTTTGTCTGCTTAAAGCCTTCCTCCATATCGATATCAACAATTTTGTTATTTTGCATAACAATAAGTCTGTTCTTTCTTCCTGCAAGCAAGGTTTCAACTGCCTTAAAGCCCATTGTGCTTGCGTTTACTCTGTCATGTACTGACGGAGAACCGCCACGCTGGATATGGCCGAGCACAGTAGCCGTTGTTCTGATGCCTGTGCGCGTCTGGATTTCCTCTGCAAGCGGAATTGCTGAGCCAACACCTTCGGCAAGAATAACAAGGTAATGCTTTTTGCCTCTGTGTCTGCCTTCAATAATCGGACGAAGCACGTCTTCATCAAAGTTAAATTCCTTTTCGGGAATTACAATAGACTCAGCACCACACGAAATCGCAACGTTGAGTGCGATGTATCCTGCGTCGCGGCCCATAACCTCAATTACAGAGCTGCGCGCGTGGCTTGTTGCCGTGTCGCGGATTTTATCGATTGCTTCCATAGCAGTATTCATAGCTGTATCAAAGCCGATACAGTATTCTGTGCAGCCAATGTCGTTATCGATTGTTGCAGGAATTCCTATCGTGCTGATGCCGTGCTCGGAAAGGTCGCGTGCGCCGCGAAACGAACCGTCGCCGCCAATTACAACAAGACCTTCAAGGCCGAAAATTTTTGCAACTTCAGCTGCACGTCTAACGCCTTCGGGCTCGCGAAATTCGTCGCATCTTGCAGTTTGAAGAATTGTTCCGCCGTGCTGGAGTGTATCTGCCACGCTGCGGGCATTCATTTCAAAAATATCACCATTTATAAGACCGTTATAGCCTCGTCTTATTCCCATAACCTGTAAACCATTATATTCAGCGGTACGTACAACGGCACGAATTGCCGCGTTCATTCCCGGAGCGTCACCTCCGCTTGTGAGTACGCCAATTTTTTTGATGTCAGCCATAAAAAACACTCCTTCTTGTTTTTGATATAGTCTTTTGTTTAATTAAAAGTCAGCGTCAATAATAAGACCATGAGCCTGTTCAACCTCTGATTCGGGGACGAGAACTTCGCAACTGCTGTCAGCATTGTCTGCTTTTTTTGCAATAGGACGTATTTTTACGATTAAACCATCCTGCTCAAGTTTTGCTCTTATTTGCTTTGCTATTTCCATGCTTTTTGCAATATATACTACTGTCCACATTAGGTATCACTCCTTTTTGTGAGAAAAATGCCACAAGGCATACTTTAATCATAATTGTTATGCTTGTTAAAGTTTAAACAACCCAGACACCATTTTACCTTATTTTGCACTCAAATGCAATATAAAAATACATAATTACTTAATTTTTATACAATTTTCGCCCAAAATGCTTGTTAATTCAGCCTTTAGAGAGTCGTTGAGCACACAAAACAACTCTTTTGAAACGCTGCGAACTGCGGTGTCTTTTTCAAAAAATACCTTAACGCATGTGTTGCCATGGTGCTTCAGAAGGACTTTTTTTGCATCCTCCCATAAATGCTCCTTGCCGTTTTCAAGCTTTAAATACAATGTTTGTGGCTGTAAGCTTACTTCGGCAAGATAATCATCATAGGGGATAATCTGCTCGCACATAAGCTTTGGCGCCTCGTCTTCGCGAAGACTGATGCGTGCTTTTATAAATACTATGTCATCCTCCTTCATAACAGCGGAGAATTTTTCGTACATTTTCGGGAAAACAATAACGTCAATGCCCGCATACAAATCTTCAAAAGTGAGAAATGCCATTTGGGTATTGTTTTTTGTTGTTTTGTTGCGTCGTGCAGTTATAATGCCACCAACTGTAACAAAATCGCCGTCTTTCCATTTTGCATCGGTTTTTATGATAAATTCGCCGTTTTCATCCTCGGTTGCAAGCTCATTTATCTCAAAGATATTAGCCGTAGAAAGCTTTGTAATACTGTCTGTGTAGTCGTCAAGCGGATGTCCTGAAAGATAAAGTCCGATTGTTTCCTTTTCCATCGCAAGCAGCTGCTTTTTGTCATATTCGGGCAAGTTCACAATCTCATCGGCTTTTGCCTGCTCACCCAAAGTATCATCATCAAAGAGCGATATTTGACCTGCTATATTCTGACGTTTTTGAGTGGTAATGCCTGAAAGCAGGTTGTCGTAGGAACTAAGCAGTGCACGTCTGCTCATACCCATCGAGTCAAATGCGCCGCATTTTATAAGATTTTCAAGCGCACGTCTGTTAAGTTCGCCGCCGCTCATGCGCTCCAAAAAGTTTGTAAAGCTCTTAAACTCACCATTTTTTTCGCGCTCTTCGGCAATCTGGACCAAAAGCTTATGCCCCACATTTTTTACTGCTTCAAGGCCAAAGCGAACGGCGCTGCCCTCTACCGTAAAGCGATAAAAGCTCTTGTTTACATCGGGGGGCAAAAGGTCAATGCTTCTTGCCTTGCAATCGGCGATGTATTCTACTATTTTTGTTGTCTGGCTCATCATAGAGCTTAAAAGAGCCGCCATATATTCGGGCGTATAGTAATGTTTTAAATATGCAGTCTGATAGGCAACGATTGCATACGCAGCTGCGTGCGATTTGTTAAACGCATAGCTTGCAAAGTCCATAATTTCGTCAAATATAGCAGCGGCAACGTCTTCGTTTACGCCTCGTGCTATCGCACCATCCACAACTACATTGCCGTTTTCATCCTTTTGACCATAGATAAAAAACTCTCGCTCACGCTGCATTACATCGTGCTTTTTCTTGCTCATTGCACGTCTGAGTAAATCTGCGCGTCCAAGTGAATAGCCGGCGAGGCTTTGTACGATTTGAAGCACCTGCTCCTGATAAACGATACAGCCGTATGTAACGTTTAAGATAGGCTCTAACAGCGGATGTTTATATGTTATTTTGTCCGGATTGTCCTTATTTTTTACATAGCGTGGAATCTGCTCCATCGGACCTGGGCGGAAAAGCGAAATTCCCGCTATCACATCCTCGAGCGAGCGTGGTTTTAATTCCTTTATAAAGTCGCGCATACCGCCGCTCTCGAGCTGAAACACGCCAAGCGTATCGCCCGAGCTTATCATGTCGTAGACTTCTTTTCTTTCATAATCAATGTGGTCAATGTCGACATCCTCTGACCGACTCATTTTTATATTATCAACGGCATTTTTTATTACCGTAAGGTTGCGAAGTCCCAAAAAGTCCATCTTCAAAAGTCCGAGGTCGCTTAGATTATCCATGTGATACTGCGTTGTAACAACGTCTTTTGAAAGCTGGAGCGGCACATACGATGAAACGGGCTTGTCCGTAATTACTACGCCCGCTGCGTGAACACCGCTGTGTCTTGGAAGGCCCTCTATTACTTTGGCAGTATCAATAAGTTTTTTTATAGAATCATCCTTTGAATACATATCATAAAGTTCGGCGCTTACCTCGAGTGCTTTGTCAAGCGTCATTTTAAGGTCGCTCGGTACAAGCTTTGCAACTGTGTCAACAACCGAAAGGGGAATGTCGAGCGCACGTCCTACATCACGAATTGCGGCGCGGGCCTTCAATTTTCCGAAGGTAATAATCTGCGCAACGTGGTCATAGCCGTATTTTCGTATAACGTAATCAATGACCTCGCCACGTCTGTCAATACAAAAATCGGTATCAATATCGGGCATGCTCACACGCTCGGGGTTTAGAAAACGCTCGAAAAGCAAGCTGTATTTTAACGGGTCAATCGTCGTAATGTCAAGACAGTATGCAACAATGCTTCCTGCGCCCGAGCCACGTCCGGGACCTACGGGGATTTTGTTATCCTTTGCAAATTTTATAAAATCCCACACTATTAAAAAGTAGTCTACATATCCCATTGAGTTTATTACGCCAAGCTCATAATCAAGGCGACTTTGTACCTGCTCGGTTACGGGATTATAGCGTTTTTTAAGTCCCTCGGTGCAAAGCTTTGTAAGATACTCAAATGCGCTCATATTATCCGGCACGTCATAGCGCGGAAGATATGTTTTGTCAAAGTCAAAGCTTACATTACACATATCGGCAATTTTTCTTGTGTTTTCAATAGATGACGGAGCATAGGAAAAAAGCTCTTTCATCTGCGAGCCACTTTTTAAATAAAATTCGTCGGTCGAAAATTTCATTCTGTCGGTATCATCGACCTTTTTTCCCATTTGTATACACATTAAAACGTCCTGATAGGGAGCGTCATCTTTTTCGATATAGTGAATGTCATTGGTTGCCACAAGCGGCGCATCAATTTCGTCTGAAAGCTTTATAAGCATTGGCAAAATGCGTTTTTGCTCATCAATGCCATGGTCCTGAAGCTCTATAAAAAAGTTTTCCTTGCCATATATATTTTGATACCAAAGTGCCTTCTTTTTTGCGCCTTCATAATCTCCTTCGAGCAAAAGCTTTGGAATTTCGCCCGCAAGACACGCCGAAAGACAGATTAAATCCTCACTGTAACGCGCTAAAAGCTCTTCGTCGACGCGCGGCTTATAGTAAAAGCCGTCGGTAAAAGCGTCGGAAACAAGCTTTATAAGATTCTGGTAGCCGTTGTTATTTTTAGCAAGTAATACAAGGTGCGAAATGTCCGAATCATATTCGTGCTGCTTGTCAAAACGGGTTCTCGGAGCGGTATACACCTCGCAGCCAATAATCGGCTTTATGCCTTCGTTTATAGCAGCCTTGTAAAAATCAACCGCACCATACATTACACCATGGTCGGTCATGGCAATAGCATCCATATTCATACTTTTTGCCTTTTTTACAAGCTTGTCTACTGCGGCGGCGCCGTCAAGAAGACTGTACTCGGTATGTACATGTAAATGTGTAAAATCAATAATTTCTGCCATAGACGCCACCTCCTTTTATAAGATACAATTTATAGTTTTTCAGCTATTTCACATATTCGTTCAAGTCTGTGATTAACTCCCGATTTTCCGATTGGCGGGTTAAGAAGCGTGCCAAGCTCCTTTAAAGATATTTCGGGATTTTGCACCCGAAGAGCCGCAATTTCACCAAGGGTGCTCGGCAGAGAGTCAAAGCCGATTGCAGCCTCAATTTTTTTAATTGCTGCGATTTGTTTGCCCGCAGCGGCAGTTACTTTATCAAGGTTTGCATTGTCGCAGTTTACCTGTCTGTTTACGTTGTTTCTTACCTCACGCTCAATTTTTATATTGTAAAATTCCATCATCGACATGCCTGCGCCCATAAGACCAAGAAGGCTTGCAATCGCTTCGCTGTCCTTGATATATACGACAAAACTGTTTTTTCGCACAGTTATTTTTGCACTGATTTGCTCTGATAATAAAAGCTCGAAAAGCATATCGGCAAGCTTTGCCGTTTTTGTTACAAATTCGGCGTGATAGTTTTTTGAAGGGTCCGAAATTGAGCCGCCGCCCAAAAACGCTCCGCGAAGAAACGCCGTCTTGCAACAGGGGGATGAACATATGGTTTTAAACGGATACAAATACGTATCGCCGTTTTGCGAGAGCATAAGCGCATCGGATAAAGCTGCAAGGGAATCCTGACCTGATATCATAATTGTATGAATTCCGCTCTCGCTTTTTGGCAGAGCGTGCGAAAAATCATCAGGGCTTATAATCTGCGAAAGAAGGTGCTTTGCGTGTTCGGCAACACCTTCGTTTTCCGTTTTTATTTTAAGCTTTTTTTGCGTATTTACAGTGCCCGAAAAGCATATAAGCGCGCAAAGCTGCGCCGCCTGACAACAAGGTGCATCAGGCACAATAGAGCAAAGATGCTGTTTTATATTTGATGCAAAAGACATATTACTTCTCCGTGTTTTTTTTGATTAATATTTATCCTTTAAAATATCGCGATGACTTATAATTGCATTGTAACCGTTTTCTTTTAAGAAATTGTAAAGCTGTATTGCAATAGTAACACTGCGGTGCTTGCCGCCTGTGCAGCCGATACCTATTACAAGCTGGCTTTTTCCTTCCTCAATGTAATAGGGCAAAAGATACGCCATCATTTCGTTAAGGCGTTTTACAAACTCCTGTGTCTGTTCAAATTTTAATACATACTCTTGAACGTCGTTATCAAGGCCAGTATGGTTTTTAAGTTTTTCTTTATAATACGGATTGGGCAGAAAACGAACGTCAAAAACCAAATCGCCATCAAGCACGATGCCGTATTTAAAGCCGAAAGACTGAATGTTTATAACAATTCCGCCGCGACCGTTTTCATCGCCTTCAAAAAGCTCTGTAACAGCGTTTTTAAGCTGAGCTGTAGTGTATGACGATGTATCTAAGATATGATTTGCTTTTTTGCGCACATATTCTAATATATCGCGCTCTTTTTCGATGCCGTCAATAAGACGGCCGTCGCGTGCGAGAGGGTGCATTCTGCGTGTTTCTTTATAACGCTTAACCAAGGCCTCGTTATTAGCCTCCAAAAACAGAACCTCGTAATTGTAGCCTGATGCTTTAAGCGTATTAAGCTCGTTAAACAGCTCGTTAAACATATCGCCGCCACGAATGTCGATTACCATTGCGACCTTGTTGATTTTGCCGTTTGACGAATAGCAGATTTCCGCAAACTTGGGTATAAGCGCCGGCGGCATATTGTCGATACAATAGTAATCAAGGTCCTCAAGACAACGGATTACCTGGGTTTTACCTGCGCCCGAAAGTCCGGTTATTATTATAAATCGCATAATACATCCTCCTTGTATATCAGTAATATTTAAAATTCGCCAAGCATTTTTATTTCACATTCAAGCTTAACGCCATTTTTTTCGTATACAGTTTTTTGTATGTGCTCTATAAGGCTTAGTACATCTTTTGCAGCTGCGCCGCCGTTATTTATAATAAATCCGGCGTGCTTTTCCGACACACACGCACCGCCTATACTAAAACCTTTCAGTCCCGCATCTTCTATAAGAGCGCCTGCAAAATATCCTTCGGGACGTTTAAAGACAGAGCCTGCACTTGGGAAAGCGAGTGGCTGCTTGTCGCGTCTTTTCTTGGCGCATACCTTCATTTGCTCTTTTATTTGCTCCTTTGGGGCGCTTGTAAGACGAAAAGCTGCGCCCGTGATAATTTTATCAGAATTTGTATATACACTTTTGCGGTAGCCAAAATCGTGGTCTTTTGCATCAATGACGCCTGTATATCCGGCGTAGTCTATATATGACGACTCTATAAGAATATCGCTTAGCTGTGCGCCGTATGCGCCGGCGTTCATATATACTGCGCCGCCAACCGTACCGGGTATTCCACCAAGGCATTCAAAGCCTGAAAGCGAATTTTCGAGCGCCACATGCGCTACTACACTCAAAAGTGCGCCTGCATCCGCGTATATTGTATCGCTGCAAACCTTAACGTTTGCCATTTTATCCCGAAGCTTTATAACGGCTCCGCGAATGCCCTTGTCGGACACTAAAAGATTTGTACCGTTGCCTATTATGTGATATTTTATGCCAAGCTCTTTGCATACAAGGATTGCCTTTTTTATTTCTTCTGTATCCCGAGGCTCTATCAAAGCGTCTGCGTTTCCACCAATCTGAAAGGAAGTGTGCTTGCTCATAGCTTCATCAAAAGTAATTTTAAGTCCCGTATTCATAAGCTTTGATATAATTTCACTTGATAGGCTCATAGAAACTCTCTCTTTCTTCAAAATATAACTTGCTCACCCAAAAGCGCTGCGCCGATAATGCCGGCATCGTTTCCAAGCTTTGCAATTCTTATGTCTGTTACCTTGTCTGTGCGGGAATAGGTTGTTTTATTAACAATTTCTTTTATGGGATTTAAAAGATAGTCGCCCTCTTTTGATATTGCGCCGCCAATCACTAAAACCTGGGGCTGGAATATGTTTATAACAGAAGCAATACCCTGGGCGATTGAGTTTATGTAGTTATCAACAACTTTTTGTGCGACGGGATCTCCCTTCTTTGCCCACATAAATGATGTTTTGCCGTTTATGCGAACATCGTGCGCTGCAACATCCTTTGCCATTTCACATTCAGGATGTGCCTCGATTGCACGCTTTGTGTCGCGCACAAGTGCTGTTATGGAAGCATATGCTTCCCAGCAGCCAGTCCTGCCGCATGTACAGCTTTCGCCATCTATCATCTGCACCTGCATATGACCAAGCTCTGCTGCCTCGCCGTTAAAGCCCTCGTAAATCTTTTTGTTTATGATTACGCCGCCGCCAACACCTGTTCCGAGAGTGATTGCAACCATTTCCGATATATCCTCGTCAAGCACTTTAAATTCACCAAGTGCGGCAACGTTTGCGTCGTTTCCGATGTATACGGGCAAATTGATATAGTTTTGCATTTCTGCTCTTAAAGGTACATTGTCAAAATTGAGGTTGTTTGCATATATAACAACGCCGTTTTTTGAATCGCACGTTCCGGGCGAGCCGATGCCTATATATTTAATGTCCTTTTCTATGTCGTAGCCTGCTTCGCGCACAACCTTTTTTGCAAGCTCTGCCATATCCTTTATTATTTCGCTATAATGACGATGAGCCAGAGTGGGTGCGTTTGCGCGGTGGATTATCTGATGATTTTCGTCCACAAGACCAACCTTTATTCCTGTTCCACCCAAATCAATTCCTATATACATAACTGTTGTCCTCCAAAAAATATATTTTAAAAATTATAAACCTTATTGATTGGCCTCGTCCTCGAGCTTGCTCATAAGACGATTATTAAGCTCCTCTGCCGCGTTATAGCCCATACGCTTCTGGCGGTTGTTCATTGCCGCAACCTCTATAATAATTGCAAGGTTTCTTCCGGGGCGCACAGGGATTGTAAGAGAAGGAATGTTTATTCCCAAAATATTTGTATATTCATCGACAAGACCGAGTCTGTCATACTGCTTTGTATCCTCCCACGGCTCTAAGTGAATTATCATATCGACCT
The DNA here is from genome assembly GCA_015068725.1 of Oscillospiraceae bacterium. Classification (GTDB taxonomy): domain Bacteria; phylum Bacillota; class Clostridia; order UBA1381; family UMGS1253; genus Aphodoplasma. The sequence continues at coordinate 22,585 of SVKA01000013.1, forward strand.
TTTCTGTATCCTTTACAGAGCCCATACCGAAAAGGCGGCGGATATCTACAATACCTATACCGCGAAGCTCGATAAAGTGGCGTATTATGTCAGGAGCTGTGCCGACAATTGTTTTATCGGAAACTCTTTTTAATTCAACGGCATCATCAGCTATAAAGCGGTGGCCTCTTTTTACAAGCTCAACTGCTGTTTCGCTTTTGCCGACGCCGCTTTCGCCTAAGATGAGAACGCCTTCGCCGTGAACCTCCACAAGCACGCCGTGGCGTGTTATTCTCGGCGCAAGCTGAACGTTTAAATAGCTTATAACGGCGCTCATAAAGTTTGATGTGCTCTGGCTGCTTCTGAAAATTGAAACGTCATGCTTTTTAGCAGCATCTAAAAGCTCGGGGAAAACCTCGAGTGAGCGTGTAACAACAATCATAGGTGGCTTTGTAGCAGCAAGTCTGTCAAAGCACACCATCTTTTCTTCGTGAGAAAGTTCGTGAAGATATGAAATTTCAACTCTTCCGAGAACCTGAATTCTGCGTGAGTCAAAATAATCAAAAAAGCCTGCAAGCTGCAGACCCGGGCGGTTGACCTCGCTGACGGATACTACTTCGTTATCAAAGCCTTGCGCTTCATAAAATTTTTCTAGATGAAACTCGCTTACAACATCTGAAAGCGGTATTGAAAACTGTTGATTTTCCAAAAGAATATACCTCCTTATGCGACGGATAAAATCTGCACATTAAAATACATAATATATTATACACTATATTTTTCCCTTTTTCAATTAATTGTTACTAATTTTAATATAAATAATAAATTTTGTTTACATACATATTATAATTTATGTGTGTCGCTTGACTTTTTTTGAAAATTAATATACCATATAATGTGGATATGACTATACATAATATGGCTATATAGTCTTGGCACAGCGTTTATGTGCCAAAATCACTACAATTCGAGAGTAGGGTTTGAATGGAAGAAAAAAATAAAATATCAAAATCAAAAAAACAATACGGCAATACAAGTATATCTCAGCTTAAAGGTGCGGACAGAGTGCGCCTTCGTCCTGCGGTAATGTTTGGCTCTGATGGACTTGAGGGCTGTTGTCATTCATTTTTCGAAATTTTATCAAACGCAATAGACGAGGCGCGTGAAGGCTACGGCGACAGAATTGAGGTAACACGCTTTAAAGATAAATCCATTGAGGTTGTCGACCACGGCCGCGGTGTGCCTGTAGATTATAATCCAAAAGAGGAGCGCTACAACTGGGAGCTTGTATTCTGCGAGCTGTATGCGGGCGGAAAATATGACAACAATTCGGGCGGAAACTATCAGTACAGCCTTGGTCTTAACGGTCTTGGAAGCTGTGCGACACAGTATTCGTCAGAATTTATGGACGTTACGGTGCTCTCTGACGGACACAAGTATACGCTCCATTTTGAGAAGGGCGAAAATATAGGCGGACTGTCAAAAGAACCAACACGTTTTAAACAGACGGGAACGACGATACGCTGGCGCCCTGATCTTGAGGTTTTTACAGATATAGATATTCCGCTTGAATTTTATATGGAAACGCTTAAAAAGCAGGCGGTTGTAAATCCGAATCTGACATTTACACTTTATAACGAAACCGATGAAGGCATGGACATGTATGAGTTCTGCTATGAAAGCGGTATCGTGGATTATGTAAAGGAGTGCGGAAACGAGAAAAACTTTACCGACGTAATGTACTGCGAGGCAGAACGCAAAGGCCGCGATCGTGAGGATAAGGACGAATACAAGGTCAAAATTCAGCTTGCGTTCTGTTTTTCAAACGAAACGCCAATGCTTGAATATTACCACAACTCAAGCTTTCTTGAGCATGGTGGCTCGCCCGACAAGGCGGTAAAAAGCGCGTTTGTTTCGGCGATTGACCAGTATTTGAAGCAAAGCGGTAAATATCAGAAAAACGAAAGCAAAATCACCTTTGTGGACGTTGCCGATTCGCTTATGTTTGTGTCAAGCACGTTTTCAACGCAGACAAGCTATGAAAATCAGACAAAAAAGGCAATTAACAATAAATTTATACAAGATGCAATGACAGAGTTTTTGCGCACTCAGCTTTCGATATATTTTACTGAAAACAAGGCTGAGGCTGATAAAATCGCAGACCAGATGCTTATAAACAAGCGCTCGCGCGAATCTGCGGAAAAAGCGCGTGTAAGCATCAAAAAGAAGCTTACAGGAAGCATTGATGTTACAAACCGAGTATCAAAGTTTGTAGACTGTCGTACAAAGGACTTGGAGAGGCGCGAGGTATACATCGTGGAGGGTGATTCGGCGCTTGGTGCCTGCAAGCAGGGACGTGATGCAGAATTTCAGGCAATCATTCCTGTAAGAGGTAAAATACTTAACTGTCTTAAAGCAGATTATGGAAAGATTTTTAAAAGTGAGATTATAACAGACCTTATAAAAGTGCTTGGATGCGGAGTCGAAATTGCGACAAAGCATAACAAGGATTTTAACTCGTTTGACATTAACCTTCTAAGATGGAATAAGGTTATTATATGTACTGATGCCGATGTTGACGGATTCCAGATACGCACACTTATTCTTACGATGATTTATCGCCTTGTGCCCACGCTCATAAGCGCAGGCAAGGTATATATTGCCGAGTCGCCGCTTTTTGAAATAACACATAAAAACGATACGTTTTTTGCATATTCTGAGGCTGAAAAAGCACAGATTGTATCAGGCTTTGGCGATGATAAGTACAAAATTCAGCGCTCAAAGGGTCTTGGTGAAAATGACCCCGATATGATGTGGCAGACAACTATGAATCCCGAAACAAGAAGGCTTATAAGAGTAGAGCCTGACGATGCCGAAAGAACGGAAAAGATGTTCGAGCTTCTTTTGGGCGATAATCTTTCGGGGCGCAAGGACTTTATTGCCGAGTTTGGCAGTGATTATATAGACCTTGCAGATCTTAGCTGATGGGAGGGGAGAGCCGAATGGAAGAAAATAATACATTTTTGGGAAATGATAATTTTTATAAACAGCCCATAACACAGACTCTTGAAAAAAACTATATGCCGTATGCGATGAGCGTTATAATTTCGCGTGCGATACCTGAGATTGACGGCTTTAAGCCCTCGCACAGAAAGCTTCTTTATACGATGTATAAAATGGGACTTATGAGCGGTGCACGCACAAAATCGTCAAACGTAGTGGGACAGACGATGAAGCTTAACCCTCACGGCGATATGGCTATATATGAGACGATGGTTCGTCTTACACGCAGTAATGAGGCGCTTTTGTATCCTTTTGTAGATTCAAAGGGAAACTTTGGCAAGCAGTATTCGCGCGATATGGCTTTTGCCGCGCCGCGATATACAGAGGTAAAGCTTGACCCAATATGTGGCGACATTTTTGGCGACATTGACAAAAATACGGTTGATTTTGTTGATAACTACGACGCAACAATGAAAGAGCCTGTACTTTTGCCGACTGCATTTCCAAACATATTGGTAAATCCCAATCAGGGTATAGCTGTCGGCATGGCATCGAATATAGCAAGCTTCAATCTTGGCGAAATATGTGAAGCGACGATTGAGTATATGAAAAATGACAAGGTTGTTTTGTCGCAGTATATAAAAGCGCCTGATTTTTCGACGGGTGCGACGCTTTTGTATGATGAAGAAGAAATGCAGAAGGTTCTTGAAACGGGACGAGGTAGTTTTAAGCTGCGCTCGGTATACAGCTACGACAAAAAGAATAACTGCATAGAAATTACCGAAATCCCGTATTCTACAACGCTTGAGGTTATTATTGAAAAGATTGTCGAGCTTATAAAAGCGGGCAAAATCCGTGAGATTTCTGATGTGCGTGATGAAACGGATAAAAACGGTCTTAAAATCACACTTGATTTAAAACGTGGAACCGACCCTGACAAGCTTATGACAAGACTTTTCAAGCTTACAACACTTGAAGACACTTTTTCTTGTAACTTTAATCTGCTTATTGACGGAGGACCTGTTGTGCTTGGCGTTCGTGGAATTCTTCGTGAGTGGGTACGATTCAGGATAGGCTGCGTAAAAAGGCGTCTTGCGTATGATATCGAGAAAAAGTCTGACAGACTTCATCTTTTGGAAGGTCTTGCGAAAATACTTTTAGACATTGATAAGGCGGTAAGCATCATACGCCATACAGAGCTTGAGAGTATGGTTGTACCAAATCTTATGAAGGGCTTTGACATTGACAATGTTCAGGCAGAGTATATTGCAGATATAAAGCTTCGTAATTTAAACCGTGAATATATATTGAAGCGTACAGAGGATATAGAAACACTTACAAAAGAGATTTTAGATCTTACAAAAACGCTTGGCAGCGAGGCGGCTGTTAAAAAGCTTATCGCAAAACAGCTTTCAGAGCTTTCAAAAAAATACGGAGCAGAAAGAAAAACACAGATAATTGCCGCAGATGAGGTTGAGCACTTTAGCGAGGAGCAGTTTGTGGAGGATTATGCGCTCACACTCTTCTTTACGCGTGATAATTATCTTAAAAAGGTTTCTGCGGTGTCGCTTCGCTCATCGGGAAAAGACCACAATCTTAAAGAGGGCGACGTAATACTTCAGGAGATTGACACCACGAACAAATCAGATTTGCTTTTATTCTCGGATAAAGGAAATGTTTATAAGTGTAAGATTAACGATATTGCCGATTCAAAGGTGAGTCAGATGGGTGAGTATCTGCCGAATCTTCTCTCGATGGAAAGTGATGAGAAAATTGTATTTATTCATCCTACGCTCGATTATAAAGGCAACTTTCTTTATTGCTTTGCAAGCGGCAAAATGGCAAAGGTGCCCGTTAATGCCTATGCGACAAAAACAAACCGAAAACGTCTGCAAAATGCGTATTATATGGGTTCGCCGCTTGTTAAGATTGTATTTCTCGGCGAAGAGGAGCACGATTTTGTAGTATTTTCAAATCTTGGAAAGGCGCTCTTCTTTAACAGCGCAAAAATACCGCTTAAAACAACAAAAACAACACAGGGCGTTAGTGTAATGATATCCAAAAAGGGAAGCGTCGTTTCAAATGTTGTTTTGGCATCGGAAAGCGGCATCGAGGATGTAAGCTATTATAAGACAAAGAACATTCCTGCTATGGGAAATTTTCTTCGCGAAGAGGATAATCCAAACAAGCAGATGTCTTTGATTTAAAAATAAAACATATAATTTTTTAAAGGATGTGATAAATTATGTTAGAGTACGAAGAGTACAGACTTGGTCTTGAAGCTTTAAACGATAAGATAATGAATTTGAGGGATTCACTTTGACATCGCTTCTACGATAAAAGAGGCCGAGGAGCTTGAAAAAACAACTATGGACCCCGATTTTTACAATGATATGGAAAAATCGCAAAAAACCATGCAGAAAATAAAGCAGCTAAAGGACAAGGTGGAGCGCTATAACAGACTTGTAGCCGATTGGGAGGATGCAAAAACACTTGTTGCACTCGCAATCGAGGAAGATGACGATTCGCTTCTTGACGAAATAAAGGCTGCGTGCGACGCAGTAGAAGAAACGCTTGAAAGCATGACGCTTGAAACACTTTTGTCAGGAAAATATGACAAATGCAACGCCATCATCACTTTCCACGCAGGTGCAGGCGGAACAGAGGCGCAGGACTGGGCACAGATGCTTCTTCGTATGTATCAGATGTGGGCGGCAAAGCGCGGCTTTGGCTGTGATGTGCTTGACCTTCTTGATGGAGATGAGGCGGGCATAAAGAGTGCGACAATTCTTATCAGCGGCCTTAACGCCTACGGATATGCAAAGGCGGAAAAGGGTATTCACCGCCTTGTACGAATTTCGCCGTTTGACTCGTCGGGACGACGCCACACGTCCTTTGCGTCCGTCGAGGTTATGCCCGAAATTGAAGATGATATAGAGGTAACAATCAATCCGCAGGATTTGCGTGTTGATACTTTCAGAGCAAGTGGTGCGGGTGGTCAGCATATCAATAAAACAGACTCGGCAATCCGTATTACGCATATTCCGACGGGTGTTGTTGTTGCGTGCCAGACCGAGCGTTCGCAGCATCAGAATCGTGAAACTGCCATGAAAATGCTAAAATCAAAGCTTGTGCAGATTGCCGAGCAGCAGCATAAAGACAAGATTGAAGATATCAAGGGCGTTCAGAAGGAAATCGCATGGGGAAGTCAGATTCGCTCATACGTTTTCCACCCGTACAATATGGTAAAGGACCATCGTACAAATTATGAGGTGGGCAACATTGGCGCTGTTATGGACGGTGCGCTCGACGGCTTTGTGAACGCATATTTGCAGGCGGCAAGTCTTGGTCAGCTTAACGAAAAATAGTTTTTTATAAAACTGGAGGGAAGTTTTTTGAAAAAGTTTTTAAAAGTTACGGGCATTGTTTTTGCGGTTTTGGTTATTATAGCATTGGCTCTTGCGTTTTGGCAAAGGGATAATATAGCCGCTTTTGTCGGTGCAATAAAAAACGATCCTGAGAAAATAGCTGAAAAGATTGCTGAAAATGACAAGGAATTAAAAAGTGAGCTTGAAACCTATCTTGGCGAGGGCTTTCGCGAATATACCGAAGAGGAAAAAGCACAGATTGAAAGCGGCGAGGTAAGCGAAAAGGAAGTGCTGGCAAAAATTATTTCCGAGAAAAGCGATGAATCGCAAAATGAGATACAAAACGAATCGCAGAATGCAGAGCCTGTGAAAAACGAGACGGCTGCACCGGGAAAAAAGGTGAGTACAGAAGAAATTATAAACCGATATGTTTCAAAGCTTTATTCAATGGAAAACAGATATATAGCCGGTATAGACAATGTTTTGGCAAGGGCGCACGCTGAATATGTGAGCATAGCAAGGCATGAGAAGGATATGGCTGCACTTTCGAGCGTCGGTTCAAAATATATAAAAGAGATATACGCGCTCGAGGCGCAGTGCGACGGCGAAGTAGAAACGCTTTTGGCAAATCTTAAAGCAGAACTTGAAGGCGTGGGGGCGGATACGTCCATAATAGAAAAAATGAGAAGTGCGTATAAAGAAGAGAAACAATTAAAGCGCTCATACTATATGAAAAAGTATCTTTAAATAACAACGAAAAAGGCTTCAGCAAATGCTGAAGCCTTTAAATATATCAAATTATCAATCAGAAGTGTAGGGCAAAAGTGCAATATGTCTTGCTCTTTTGATTGCCTCTGTAACCTCTCTCTGATGCTTTGCGCAGTTACCGCTGATTCTTCTCGGAACAATCTTTGATTTCTCCGAAATAAACTTTCTTAATTTGAAAGTATCCTTGTAATCTATCTCAGTAACTTTATCTGCACAAAAAACGCATACCTTTCTCTTAGCTCTTTTAACGCCACGAGCAGGTCTTTCATTTCTTTCTGACATTTTACTAACCTCCTTATCGAAATCTTAACCTTGTTTTTGCCTTTTAAAACGGCAAATCGTCATCAGATATACCGGGCATAAAATCAGCTCCGTCCGGAAGTGAATCAAAGCTTTGCGGAGCCTGTGCAGGCTCATTTGAACCTCTGCTCTGCGGCCACGCACCACTTTGTGCGCCATCGCCCGAGCCCTTGCTCTCTGTAAAATATGCTTCGTCTACGATAACTTCCGTAGCGTATCTTTTCTTGCCTTCGTTATCTGTCCAGTCTCTTGTCTGGATTGAGCCTATAACACCAATCATACGGCCTTTTGCAAAGTAATTGCAAATAAATTCCGCACTCTGACGCCAAGCCACACAGTTGATAAAATCAGCCTTGCGCTCTTCACCGGCTCTTGCAAATCTGCGGTTAACCGCAATAGTAAAACTGCAAACGCTTACACCATTTGTTGTCGCTTTAAGCTCAGGGTCAGCTGTAAGCCTTCCTACCAATATGGCTTTATTCATATAGCCTCGCCCTTTCTGCCCACAAAACATAGCACACAAATTTTTCGCGTTTACCTTGTGGGCGAGGTAACGGATAAACAAAATTTGTGTATGCTACCAAATTCACGGCAGCTGCATTACTTTTTAATAATAATGCTTCTCAAGATATCTTCCGAAATCTTGTAGTTTCTGTCAAGTTCTGCCGGAAAATCACTCTTAGAAGAGAAATTTACGAGTACATAATAACCCTCAGTTTTCTTTGCGATTTCGTATGCAAGCTTTCTTTTGCCCCATACATCAACTGATTCAATTGTACCGGCTGACTCGATAAGCGCCTTGAACTTGTCTACGACTGCGTTTGTCTTTTCTTCGTCAAGGTCTGGATTTACGATAAAAATAGTTTCGTAATTGTTGATGATCTCCATCACTTACACCTCCTTCTGGACTTTGACCCCACATCAAACGTGCGGAGTAAGGATAAATTTTTATGCTTACACAAATAAGCTATTATATTTTACACTGTTATAAAAAGTTTGTCAAGCATTATTTTTTATTTTCCTGACAGATTAAATATTTTTATGTTCTTTTTTCTCTTTGCATATTCTAAAACCTTGCCGGCGCCGCCAAAAAAATATTCCACATAACAAATCATAAAATCCGAATTGTCAACCATATATTCATTACATTTTAAAATTTGCAGTTTTCTGGGAGTGCGCTCGCTTATATCTGCAATTAAAATGTTGTCATAGTTTTTTTGATATTGCTGTTTATATTCGTTAATACTGTTTGTTACATAGGGAATTATGAGATTGAGCGTGAGTGAGAGATGCTTTTGTTTAAGCGAGCGTACTGCGTGGGCGCAAAGGCGGTCAAAATTGCCGTAATTTCCAACCCAAAATTCTGATACGTTTTCGTTGGTAATTAAATCTTCAATAAGATTTATCAATTTTTCGTACACATCATCGGTGTAAGATATTTTGCCATGACCTGAAAAACAACATATTTTATTCATTATATTAACACCTCTCAAATTTGCTTTTGCATAACCAAATACCAACAATTATGCTTTAAAAGCAAACAAATTGTGTGTATTATATCATGAATTTATACAATAGTCAATCAATTGTGGTGTTTTAACAACCATTTTGATTGTCGATAAGAATTGAAATTCGGAATATAATATACACATAGAGGTGAGTAACATGAAAAATAAGAATTTCGATACATGGTTAGCCATAGGACTAAACATTTTACATTATAGAAAAGAACAAGGTCTGACACAAATGCAATTAGCAGAAAAAGCGAAAATAAGTAAAAATCACATGCAAAGAATAGAAACTGCTGCGTGTTCGTGCACACTCGATACACTTATAGATATTGCGCAGGCATTAGATATACCGCTTAAAAAATTATTTGAATTTAAAGACTAAAAAAGGACTTCAATTTGAAGTCCTTTTTTATATTAGCTTTTTAATCAATCAGGCCTTTTACAATCGCAAAAATTTCGTCTGCCAATTCGTCGATTGGCTTGTTTGCATCTACGATGCGTATGTTTTCTGAGTCGCCAAGCTTTTCAAACACCTCAAAAAACTTTGCGCGTGTTTTTTTCATAAGCTCGGGGTCAAGCTCAAAAATTTCAAGATGAGTGCGGTTTGTGTCGATTCTCTTTTTGCAGCTGTCAGGGTCTACATCAAGATAAATACATAAATCGGGCTTTTGCACATCTGGGCAATTCAAATTCATATCAAGCACCCAGTCAATGTCGGTGCTTAGTCCCTGATAAGCAAAGGAAGAATAATAATATCTGTCAGAAATTACATCCTTGCCTTCGCCGAGAAGCTTTTTGATTCCCCATACGGGGTTGACATTGTGCGAAATTCTGTCTGTTAAAAACAAGCTCGCAAGCTCTGCTGTACTTCTTATATAATTGCCGCTAAGAGTGTCCCTTATAAGACCGCCCGTTGCAGAATTTGTAGGCTCGGCAGTAGTGCATACGCTTCTGCCCATAAGTTTTAAATTTTCTTGCAGCATACGGATTTGAGTGCTTTTTCCCGAACCGTCAATTCCCTCAAATACTATAAAAAGCGGTTTTGAATTTGACATAATAATTAACCTCCTCTGATTATAAAATCTGAAAGCTTAATTATTTATCAAGTGGCTTCATTGTTGGGAATAACAATACATCACGGATTGCAGCCGAGTCAGTAAGAAGCATACACATACGGTCAATACCAAAGCCGATACCGCCCGTCGGAGGCATACCGATTTCGAGTGCGTTCATAAAGTCTTCATCGGTGGTGTTCGCCTCTTCATCGCCCTGAGCAAGCTGCTCCTCCTGAGCCTTAAAGCGCTCTCTCTGGTCAATCGGGTCATTAAGCTCCGAGTATGCGTTTGCCATTTCCCATCCGTTCATAAAGAACTCGAAACGCTCAACGTATTCAGGGTTTTCGGGCTTTTTCTTTGTAAGAGGAGATATTTCAATCGGATGGTCCATAACAAATGTAGGCTGAATTAGATGTTCTTCAACAAATTCTTCAAAGAAGAGATTTAAAATATCACCCTTTTTGTGTCTTTCTTCATATTCCACATGGTGCTCATCTGCAACCTTGCGGGCCTCTTCAAGAGTGGTAATTTTTTCAAAGTCCACGCCCGAGTATTTTTTAACAGCATCAAGCATTGTGATGCGTTCAAACGGCTTGCCTAAATCCATTTCAATTCCGTTATATACAATTTTTGTAGTGCCGAGAACCTCGTTGGCAACGTGGCGGTAAAGGTTTTCGGTCAAATCCATCATACCATGATAGTCGGTGTATGCCTGATAAAGCTCCATCAAAGTAAACTCGGGGTTATGACGTGTGTCAAGACCTTCGTTTCTGAAAACTCTGCCGATTTCATAAACCTTATCAAAGCCGCCTACGATAAGACGTTTTAAATAAAGCTCAAGTGAAATACGAAGTTTAAAATCTTCGTCCAAAGCGTTAAAATGTGTTTCAAACGGACGTGCAGCAGCACCGCCTGCGTTTGTTACAAGCATAGGAGTTTCAACCTCCAAAAAGCCGTCAGCGTCAAGGAATTTGCGTATTGTAGAGATAATCTTTGAGCGCTTGATGAAGGTGTCCTTAACATCTCTGTTCATTATCAAATCAACATAGCGCTGACGATAACGCAAATCGGTATTTGTCATACCGTGGAATTTTTCGGGTAGAATCTGAAGAGATTTTGACAAAAGCGTAATTTTGTCAGCTCTTACCGAGATTTCGCCTGTCTGAGTTGTGAAAACCTCGCCGTCTGCGCCGATTATATCACCGATATCGAGTTTTTTAAAGCGGTTGTATTCTTCTTCGCCAAGGATATCCTTTTTAACGAAAAGCTGAATATCGCCTTCCATATCTGCGATGTGAACAAATCCAACCTTGCCCATACCTCTTTTGGACATAATTCTGCCTGCAACAGTTACTTTTTGCCCGTCAAGAGCCGAAATTTTTGCCTCTATTGTTTCAGTTTCCTCGCTGCCTCTTTTTGCGATTTCGCGCATTTCGGTTGTGTAATTATCTTTTATTTGTGATGATACGTGTGTTCTGTCAAATTTTGTAATTATAAACGGATCCTGCCCTGCATTTTGAAGTTCGGTAAGCTTGTCGCGTCTTATTTGCAAAAGCTCCGATAATTGCTGTATATCATTTTCAGCCATAATTAGTTTCCTCCCATAATACAATAAATACTATTATCACATTATACACCAAAAAACTTCTCAATACAATATTTTTTTGACAAAAACTGCTTTTTCTTCTTAAAAATTATAATATACGCACGTTTTACGCTCTTGAAAGTATGCAAATTATGTGGTATCATTATGGTAATTATAAATGAAAGGCAGAGAAACCTTAAAAGTATGTATAATTTTGATGCACAATATGACGTAATAGTAATAGGTGGCGGTCATGCAGGCTGCGAGGCGGCATTTGCACCTGCAAGGCTCGGCAAAAAAACACTTATGTGTGCCACAAACCTTGATGCAATAGCAAATCTTCCGTGCAATCCATGTATAGGAGGTACAGCAAAAGGACACCTTGTACGCGAAATTGATGCGCTTGGCGGAGAAATGGGTAAGGTAGCCGACAAAACATTTATACAGTCAAAAATATTAAACCGCGCAAAAGGGCCTGCGGTTCATTCGCTGCGCGCGCAAATTGACAGACGTGCGTATCAGATAGAGATGAAGCACCGCCTTGAACTTCAGGAAAATCTTGATGTATTGCAGGCAGAGGTCGTTGACATACTTACCGACAATGACGCAGTTTGCGGTGTTGTAACTGCGACAGGTGCACGTTTTGGTGCAAAATGCGTTATTGTTGCAACGGGCACATTCCTCGGCGGCAAAATATTAATAGGTGAGTACGCTCGTGAGTCAGGTCCTGACGGAATGTTTGCCGCAACCGAGCTTTCAAAATCGCTTGAGCGTCTTGGTATAGAAATTTTGCGTTTTAAAACGGGCACACCTGCAAGAGTTTTAAAAAGCAGCGTCGATTTTTCAGTTATGGAAGAAGAGCTTGGCGATGATGAGATAACGCCGTTTTCGTTTGAAACAGAGGGTGAACTTGAAAACAAAGTGTCATGTCATCTTACATATACAAATGAAAAAACGCACGAAATTATACGCGACAACCTTCACCGCGCGCCGATGTATTCGGGAGCGATAACGGGTGTTGGGCCGAGATATTGTCCGTCGATAGAAACAAAAATAGTGCGCTTTGCCGACAAGCCGCGCCATCAGGTCTTTATCGAGCCGATGGGAATAGATACGGAGGAAATGTATGTGCAGGGAATGTCGACGAGTCTTCCCGAGGATGTTCAGCTAAAGATGCTTCGGAGCATAAAAGGACTTGAAAACGCAAAGATTATGCGAAGCGCGTACGCAATTGAGTATGACTGCATAAATACGCTACAGCTAAAACCTTCGCTTGAGTTTAAGGCTATATCGGGACTTTTCGGAGCGGGACAGTTTAATGGCACAAGCGGCTATGAAGAGGCGGCGGCGCAAGGTCTTATTGCGGGAATTAACGCCGCAAGAAAGCTTGACGGCAAAGAGGCGATTGTGCTAAAACGCTCGGAAGGCTATATCGGAACACTCATTGACGACCTTGTTACAAAGGGCACAAATGAGCCGTACAGAATGATGACCTCGCGCTCGGAATACCGTCTTTTGCTGCGTCAGGATAATGCCGACGCACGTCTTACGCCGCTCGGACACGAAATAGGACTAATCAGCGATAAGCGATATGAAAAGTTTATAGAAAAGCAAAACGCAATAGAGGCAGAGGTTGAAAGGCTGTGGAGCATAAACGTTTCTCCTGTAGATGCAAATCCGCTTTTGGAAAAATATAGCTCGACACCGCTTAAAACGGGGACTAAGCTTGCAGAGCTTATACGCCGTCCCGAGCTTAGCTATGATATTTTAGAAAGCGTTGACAAAACGCGTGCGCCTCTTGCGAGAGAAGTGGTAGAGGAGGCAGAAATTCTTATAAAATATGAAGGGTATATACAAAAGCAGCTAAGCGCCGCAGAACAGATGAAAAAGCTTGACGGCAAAAAAATACCTGATGATATAAATTATGATGATGTATACGGACTTCGTGATGAGGCAAGAGAAAAGCTTAAAGAGGTTCGTCCCGAAACGCTCTCGCAGGCATCGCGTATTTCGGGAGTTTCACCCGCCGATATTACAGTTATGATGATACATCTTGGAAAGTAAAAATTGAATATAGACGAAGGGGGAAGTGCGAAAATGAAAAAACTAATCTTAACAAACACAATTGTTGTCGTTATATTTATTCTTTTTGACTTGTTGCTGGACTATTTGGATAAATGGTCAGACACATATAGTCTTGGTGCAGAGATAGTTTTGGGATTAATGACACATCCTATATTTGCTTTTTTTCCTTTTTTCGACGTTGTTCTTAATGCTCTTTTCGGTCATTCAATGTATTACAAAGAAAGATATAAAACAACTTATTCCAAACGTAATCTTTGTTATAGTGATTGTGGGTTATATACTGATTTCTGATTCAAACAGTTTTTGGAACAGACTTGTAAATTATTGGATTAAATATCAACAATTTTTTTAGATTTATTTTGATATGAACATATAAAGAAAAATGTAAAATTTATAAAAAAGAGGAGAAAAGCATGAAAAAGTACGAGAATTTAAAATATATCAGTGAAAATAGAGAACTACAAAGAGCGTATTATATTCCCGAAGGTGGATGTACAATGCTTAACGGAATATGGGATTTTAAATTCTATGATGCGGATTTTGAGGAAGGCTATCTTGAAAAAGAATGGGGAAAGATAGATGTTCCATCATGTTGGCAGGTTCGTGGTTATGAAAATCCGAACTATGCAAATGTTGCATATCCGTTTCCGTACGATCCGCCATTTGTTCCTTCCCAAAATCCTATGGGTGTTTACAGAAGAACATTTAATATTGATGACACAACAAGGAGAACATATATTGTGTTTGAGGGAGTTTCTAGTTGTCTTGAACTGTATATTAACGATAAGTATGTGGGATCTTCTCAGGGAAGTCATCTTCAGGCAGAATTTGATATAACAGATTATATTAAAAATGGAGAAAATACTGTTGTTGTAAAGGTGCGTAAGTGGTGTAGTGGCTCCTATTTAGAAGATCAGGATTTCTTCAGGTTTAACGGAATATTCAGGGACGTGTATCTTATGTCAAGACCTTTGGGACACATAAAAGATATCAGTATTACAACGGATGATAATGTTATAAATATTTCTTTCGAAGGAAAGGCAGATATAACTCTTTATGACAATGAGAAGAATGTTCTCAATAAAGAATTTGCTGAAAACCGTGCAAGTTTTACGGTCGAAAATCCAATAAAATGGAATGCTGAAAAGCCATATCTTTATGAGCTCTTATTTGAATATAACGGGGAAGTTATTTCACAGAAGGTTGGTTTCGTAACCTATGAAATAGGCAGAGATTATGAATTTTTGGTAAACGGAGTGGAGGTAAAGCTCAAGGGGGTAAATCATCACGACACCCATCCCCATAACGGTTGGTGCATGACGGATGAAGAGATAAGAAAAGATTTGCTTTTGATGAAAGAATTAAATATTAACACCATCAGAACATCTCACTATCCTCCAACACCTAAATTTCTCGAAATGTGTGATGAACTTGGGTTTTATGTTATGCTTGAGACCGATCTCGAAATCCACGGATGTGTTAATAGGGAAGCAGGGGGATGTGGTTACGACTATTTAAACAATCCCGAATGGCTTTGCGAAATGCCTGAATGGGAAGAAGCTTTTGTTGAAAGAATGGCAAGGGCTTACCATAGGGATAAAAACCATACTTCCATATTCTCGTGGTCAACGGGGAATGAAAGCGGTCACGGAAAAAACCATCTTGCTATGATAGAGTACATAAAAAAGCAAGACAACAAAAGGCTTATTCATTGTGAGGACGCAACAAGGACATCTGAATTATCTGAGCATTATGGAATAGATGTAACACATTTTAAAGACAGAGTAGACATTTTCTCAAGAATGTATGAGGATATAGAAGGCATTAAGAAAAAAGCTGAAAGTTCTGATTTTAAAATGCCGTACTTTTTGTGCGAATATTCTCATGCAATGGGTAATGGCCCGGGTGATGTATGTGATTATTGGGATTTGATATATAAACATAAAAAGCTGATTGGTGGCTGTGTTTGGGAATGGGCAGACCATACTGTTGTTGTAGATGGTGTGCCTAAATATGGCGGTGATTTTGAAGGCGAGCTTACAAATGATGCGAACTTCTGTTCAGACGGAATGGTGTTTTATGACAGAAGTTTAAAAGCAGGTTCGTTAGAGGTCAAGGCAGTATATCAGTATATGGATTGTGTGCTTAACAATGATGAAATAGAGGTTCTTAACAGATATGATTTTACAAATCTATCAGAATACAAGTTCAAATATGTAATAAAAGTTGACGGAGAGCTTACAGAAGAAAAAGAACTGATTCTCGATATAGAGCCGAAGAAGACACAAAGAATAAAAATTTCTATCCCTGAAAAGTGCAGGCTAGGAGCTTATGTTAACTGTTATCTTTATGATAAAACAGGATATTGTGTGGCACAAAAACAGTTGCAGCTTCCTGCTAAAGTCGAAAAGGCAAATAAAGAATATAATCCTGCAAAGGTAACAGAATCAGATAATTTTATCGTTTTTTACGGAGATGGATTTAAGTATACTTTTTCTAAAGACCTTGGAACATTTGTAAGCATTGTCAAGGATGGAGAAGAACAGTTAAAAGCTCCAATCAGGATAACATCAATGCGCGCGCCGATTGACAACGAAAGAAATGTTAAGCAGGCGTGGTATTGGTACAATACATGGCAGGGGGAAAACCTCGACAGACAGTTTGATAAAATATATGAATGTACTTTGTGCGGAGCGGAAGTTACAGTAAACGGAAGCCTTGCGGGAGTTTCAAGAACACCATATTTTAGATATATTGTAAAATATAGTGTGATGTCGGATGGTACAATAAAAGTTGAACTTGGTGGTAAAATCAAAGACAAATGCGAGTGGTTGCCGCGTCTTGGATTTGAAATAAAAGTTCCTTATGAAAAATCGGCGTTTGAATACTTTGGTATGGGGCCTTATGAAAACTATATCGATATGAATCATGCATCTATGATAGACTGTTATCAAAGTGATGCCGATAGTGAATATGTAAACTACATTATGCCTCAGGAACATGGTAATCATATAAATACAAAGTATCTTAAAGTTAAAAACGGTCTTATGTTTGAAACTGCAGAAACAATGGATATCAATGTTTCTCATTATACGGCAAAAATGTTGACGGATGCCACTCATCAGAATGAACTTGTTAAAGATGATTCCACGAATATACGTATAGACTACAAAAATTCAGGTGTGGGGTCAAACTCGTGCGGACCGAAACTTTTAGAAAAGTATAGATTATCTGAGAAAGAGATTCACTTTGAGTTTTGCATAAAATAAAATCAATAAGAGTTCATAATTGTTTTTTGAACTTTTGCTAAAAAAGACTGGCATTCAGATTGTACAGTCATTATATTAAGATTGTTGAAAAAGCATTTGACTACAATAAAATTAATATTTCAATGGGAGGAAAGAAAAATGATATTTGAAAATTATGACAGAATTGTTTTTGCCGGAGATTCAGTAACCGATATGGGAAGTACAAATCCGGTGGGGGAAGGAGGGTTTGACAATGTGGGAAGAGGGTATGTTAGGGTGCTTGAAAGTATGTTTGCTACATACTATCCCGAAATCTTTTTAAGAGTAACCAATTCTGGTATTTCAGGAAATACCAGCAGAGATTTGTTGGCAAGATTTGACAGGGATGTTGTACAATTAAATCCTGATTGGGTTTCAATTTGTATTGGTATAAATGATGTCTGGAGACAGTTTGATTCACCTGCTATTTTAGACAGACATGTTTTGCCTGAAGAATACGAGGAAAATCTCGAAGAAATGATTACGATGGTAAAAAATAAAGTAAAAGGTGTGTTTATATTATCTCCTTACATAATGGAACCAAATAAAGATGATATGATGCGCAAAAGAATGGATGAATATGTTGCAATCAGCAAAAAACTTGCAGAAAAGCATAAATGTATTTTTATAGATTTTCAAAAGATGTATGAAGATTATTGTAAAATAAGATATTCGGGGTACATAGCTTGGGACAGAATTCATCCAAATCAAGTTGGAGCTACGTTGATGGCAAGAGAGTTTTTGAAATATTGCGATTTTGATTACAGCCATAGCGTATAAACAAATTTTCGCCGCAAACCTTACGACAAAACGGCT
Source organism: Oscillospiraceae bacterium (assembly GCA_015068725.1). Classification (GTDB taxonomy): domain Bacteria; phylum Bacillota; class Clostridia; order UBA1381; family UMGS1253; genus Aphodoplasma. The sequence goes on from SVKA01000013.1 coordinate 40,342, forward strand.
TGCATCTAAACCTTATGCCTCGTAATCACTAAAAACATTGGCATCCAGAATATACAGTCTTTATACAAAAAAAGCGGAATGAAAATTCATTCCGCTTTTAATATTGCCCATTCGTATTTTAATCTTCAATCAATATGATTGTTGATGCCTCAAATGCGCCCATATTTACCTCGCCCGAAATCATAAGCATGTCGCCTTCCTCAAGTTTATCAATGCTGCTCCTCTTAGCCGAAACACTGCCGATAACCGAGGCATCTTCCTTTACAAATACCTGCTGCACAGAAACATTACCGCTCGAATCCGTAACATTTAAGTTTATAAAGCCGAGTGATGTGTTAACTACCGCAACTGTTCCTGTAACAGTTTTTGGCTGTGAAACTGCATGAACATCAATCTGTGTAACGGTGTTGCTTTCGATGTTGATATCTACCGTGTAGTCTACGCGAAGGTCATAAAGTGAAGCTGCTGTTCCGTTAAGGAAAATTTTTGTATCGCGCACTATCGCATAAGAAGCAACCTGACCATCTGCACTAACCTTTATTGATGAGTTGTTTCTTCCAATTGTAATTTCTTCGATTGTGCCTGTTGTTGTGCTAAGCTGTGAGTATGCCACAATTGCTGTAATCGAGTCATATTCAAGCTCAAGCTCTATGATATCACCGGGCAAAAGGCTTCTAAGATTTGAAGATTTTTTATTTTTTACAACAGAAACCTTGCTGTCAATATGATAGGTTTTGCCGTCATATTCAGGGTCCTGATGTGCAATTCGAAGCTCTGTTATTGGGCTGAAAATTACCTCTTCAACGGTTGCGTCCGTTATTGTTTTTATTCTTGATTCGCCTTCGAGCGAGGTTACAACCTCATTTTCAAGTGTTATATAAACTCTGTCATCCTTTGCAAAGTTCGACAAGGAAGCTGGTGCGCCGTTATATGTATACGAAACATTATCGCCGAGCTTATACTCTTGCACCGAAGAGGCATCAAAGCCAAAGCCATAAGCCTCTATAAACTCGCCGCGTGCATCTGCAAACGAGCCTGTATATATTGCATCTATTGTCTGTGCTTCGCCTTCGATTGCATCGATTGCCCATACACCCTTGTTGGTTATGGTAACAATAGCTTCATCGCCGATGCCGAGGTCATCAAAATACGCATGCTCGCCATCAAGGTTTATTGTAGTTTCATCATTTATTGCATAAACCTTGCCGTTTAATACAAATGTTTTTGCCGAGTAGTCAATGCTTGAAATTGTACCGCCCGAGGTTGTCATATTCATAAAATCCATAACTCTTTTGAGCATAATTGCGACCTGGGCACGTGTAACGCTTGTGCTTGGCGAGAAGGTATTATCCTCCATACCCTTCATTATGCCCTTTTTTGTTACAAAATCTATATATCCCTTTGACGGCGCGGGGATTGTATCTGCATCTGTGTAGTCAAACACATAGATTACAGTGTTTTCAACCTCCTTCTGACCGCCCATAATCTTTGTTATGAGAATTGCGGCCTCGTGGCGCTGCATGGGAAGATTTTTTCTTTCTTCGCTAAGATATGTGTCAATCTCAGCCTCTGTAAATATTCCTCTGTATAGCATATAGCAAAGCTCTTTTGTTGCGTATGTATTATACTTGGCACAAACAGGGGCATAAAGCGCCTGTGCGGCCTCAACAGCATCTTTGTTAACATCGTCGTTTACGCCGATTGTTCTTGCAAATAATGTAAATGCTTCTTGATTTGTAATGCTGTTTGCAGGCTGATATGTACCGTCCGAGTATCCTTTTACAATACCTTTTTCGGCAAGCTCAAGTACCGTATCGCGAGCCCAGTCCCAACGTGCGTCGACAAGGTCTGAAAAGCTTGCAGCAAAAACGCCTGTACACATCGTAAGCATCATAATACAAGCCAGTGAAAGTGCAATTAATTTTTTCATTTACTTATCCTCCCTTTATGTAAAAAATTTCAGTTTTTTACTGATATATAGTATACATCTTTATATCATTATACCATATTTTCTGCCGATGTAAAGTGGTTTTATATTAATATATAATTACAAATTATTACAAAATGTCGACATTGGACACGCATTTAGGGAAAGGTGTATTCATATAATATTGTGTAAAGAAAATTTGGAGGCGACAATTTTTATGAAAAAAAACGATTCTATGGGCAAAGCCGATAAAATATTATCCTCGATAGATGCCGATACCCTGCAAAAGGGAATTGACAAATTAAAGGGGATGTCTGATGCCGAAAGCGAAAAGCTTAGAAAGCAGCTTGACAATATTGACAAGCAAAAGGTGCTTGATATGCTTGGTGGTTTAAGTCCGCAACAAATAAAGCAAAAGCTTTCAAATTTTGATATAACAAAGCTTGATGCGCTTAAGGGTAATGGGGAAATTATGGATAAGCTCAAAAAAGACAAAAACAAGAGGTGATATAATTGTCAAAAGATATGGATAAGGCAATAGATGCCCTTAAAGAGATGCTTGACAGCCCGGATGGTGCAAAAACGATTGAATCACTTGTAAGTGCATTTATGTCGGGCGATTCAAAAAATACGCCGCAAAATCCAAAGGATGATGACGAAGATGAAAATGATGCTCCCGTGCTTTCAGCTCTTTCAGATATACCTGTCGACAGTATTATGAAAATAGCAGGAGCATATAAAAGCCTTAACAAGACGAGCGACCCGCGCATAAATCTTTTAAAAGCAATAAAACCCTATGTCCGCTCTACAAGGAGTGAAAGCGTCGATACGGCGATAAAGCTTTTGGGCCTTTTGCGTCTTGCGCCGCTTTTGGGAGAATTAAAGGACGTGTTATAGGCAAAAAATACGATATACGGAGTTGGAAAGTATGGCGAAAAGATATTATAAATACGATTCTATGGGAATGGCTGCTCCAAATGCAGGCGTTCCTATGCATGCGCAAAGAGTGAATGAGAGAAAGGCTGATGCGACGGAGGAAATTATAAAACCTCGACCTCTTTTTGTGTCTGAGCAAGAAAAAGAAAAAAGCGAGACGTCTGTTTTATCTTTGCTTTTTAAAAATGGAAAGATTTTGGGGCGTTACGAAGCTGACGACATAATTATTTTGTGTATAATATTTTTGCTTTTGCAAGACAAGGAGGAACTTGACATTCCTCTTTTGCTGGCACTTGGTTACATTTTTTTGTCGGACAAGGACTTTTCTTTGTTTTGATTAAAGACGGCGCCGGTGCACAAAATATGCGGAAGGAGATAAAAAGATGAAAAGGTTTTTGTTTATAAGTGCACTTTATATTTGTATAATTCTCTTTATACCTTATCTGATTGTGAGGCTTTCGCCTTCGTATAAAAAAAGCACCACTCAAACTGCAAACGAGCCGATAGAAAAAATCACGACGTGTATTTCTTCCACGGGAGAGGTGCGTGAAATTGATTTTTGTGAATATTTAAAAGGAGTTGTCAGTGCAGAAATGCCCGCAAGCTTTCATGAGGAGGCGCTTAAAGCACAGGCAATTGCTGCAAGAAGTTATATTCTTGCGCGTATGCAGGGATATATGCGTGACGGTACGCCAGACGAGCATAATGGCGCGATGACGTGCGATGATCCGGCACACTGCAAGGCGTGGACGCCCACAGAAAAGCTTAAGGAGCAGTGGGGCGACAGCTTTGATTTTTACTGGGACAAGATTTCGTCGTGCACAGAGCAGACAAAAGGCATAGTAATGACGTATGACGGAGCTTTGGTAAATGCAGTTTTTCACTCGACAAGCAGCGGCTTTACAGAAAATGCAAAAGATGTGTGGGGCGGCGATATACCGTATCTTGTGAGTGTAAAGAGTGAGGGGGACTCTCTTTCGCCCAAATATAATGACTCCGTTACACTTTCTGTTGATGAGTATAAAAATAAAATCGTACAAAATTTTCCCGATGCAAGCTTTGATAGGCGCACTCTTATAGAAACCATAAACAGAAGCGAGGCAGGCGGAATAACAACGATTGTTACGGGTGGCGTGAGCATAAAGGCCACGCAGTTTAGAAATATATTTTCGCTTCGTTCGACAAATATAGAGTTTTCGTATGATGAAAACTCTATCACAATGACCACAAAAGGAAACGGTCATGGTGTGGGTATGAGCCAGTATGGTGCCAATTATCTTGCAAGTACGGGCGTAAAATGCGAGGATATTTTAAAGACGTATTATACGGGTGTCGAGGTTGAGGTATTTAAAGGAAAATTGTAAAAATTTTTTGAAAACTCCAAATATGTCCATATTGTGAACATTGTAAACAAGCTTTGGGGGATTTGAAATTGTGCTGGACTTTTTTTAAAAGGTATAGTATAATGATGTCATTAAAAAACAGCTTTTTAAGGAAAGGTTATGAATATTAATATGGGTACAATGTTTTCGACTTATCTTAAAACATTTTCAAAGCAGTGGTGGGAAAATTTATGGTATCACTATAAGTGGTACATAATTGGTGGTATAGGAGTTTTGTTTTTGCTGATTTTTGGCATAACGGAATGTGCCACAAATGTACGTCCCGACTTTACAATGACATATATGGGCGGACTTGAAACGATGGGACAGATTGAGGCGTATCAGCTAGAGGACAAGCTTGCCTTGGTAACAGGTGATATTGACAATAACAAAAAAACAAAAGCAAAGGTTAATGTGATATATCTTGACAACGGCAGCGGCAGCGAGGAAATGGGTGCAAACTTTAACATGGCGGACATTGAAATGGCAGGCGGAGATGCGGTAGTGCTTCTTTTTGATGAAAAATTTCTCGGTCGCTATGCAGAGTACGGCTTTGTAGACCTTAGTGAATATACAACTGAGTTTTCGATTGATGAAAGCCTTTTAAAGCGCTACGATAATGGAAGTGTATATGCCGTAAATATGAGCCAAAATCCGATTTTCACACAAATAGAAGGAATGAATGCCGAAAGATTATATCTTGCCGTTCGTCCGCTTCGGGCAAATGACAAGACAAGCTGGCAAAAGAAAAATCACGAAAACGGCTTAAATATGGCGCGTTATATTATAAGCGGCGGGAGCGTAAATCCTTAAAGGGGCTTAGATATTATGGAGCAGCAAGCGGCAAAGGACAAGCTTACAGAGCAGATGCTTTTTGAGCGATATCGGAAGACAAAAGATACTGTACTCAGAAATGAAATTATAGACAGATATACATATGTAGCACAAATAGCGGCAAAGCGCTTTTGCGGACGCGGCATTGACTATGACGATTTGTATCAGGTGGCATGTATTGGGCTTTTGTATGCCGTCGAGCGCTTTGATGTATCAAAGGGAGTGAGGTTTACGACCTTTGCAGCGCCGACAATTATCGGCGAGATAAAAAAATATTTCAGAGATAAGGGTAATTTCATACGCGTGCCGAGAAGACTGTATGAAATTTTTTCAAAGGCACACAGAATACATATGGCAAACAGCGGCGAGAATGATGACGCAAAAAGCGATGAGGCGCCTTTGCAGATTGTGTCAATAGAGAGCGAAATTTTAGGCGATGATATACGTTTTGAAAATATTCTCGGACAGACCGATGAGGGCTTTTTGCTTGTCGAGGACAAGGATTTTGTCGACAATTGTATGCGTCTTTTGGGCGAAGATGAACGCAGCTTTGTGCACAAAAGGTATTACGAAGAAAAAAGCCAGAAGCAAATAGCAATCGATATGGGAGTATCGCAGATGTGTATATCACGAATGGAGCGACGCCTTTTAAAAAAGCTTCGCAATATGTACTTTAAAGAAAGCATATAAAATGTTGTTAAAAGAAGAACAGGTTGTAGACAAATAAGTTTTGCTACAACCTGTTTTTTGAGTGGTGTACGCATTTTGCTGCAATTTTTTGGTGGCTGGACGAAAAATAGCGTAGATTGGACAAACCGAACCCGTAGGGGTAACCCGAAGTCGTACGTGTGTACGACGAGAGGTGAGGTTTGTTCAAAACACAAGGCATATACAAAAGAAATTCGGCAAACAGAGAATTTCTTCTTTAATCTTTATTTGTTATAGCCTATCAGCCGAAAGACTTTACTATGTATCTTTGCGCCTTGAGTGGTGTACGCATTTTGCTACAATTTTTTGGTGGCTGGACGAAAAATAGCGTAGATTGGACAAACCGAACCCGTAGGGGTAACCCGAAGTCGTACGTGTGTACGACGAGAGGTGAGGTTTGTTCAAAACACAAGGCATATACAAAAG
>SVKA01000014.1 GCA_015068725.1 Oscillospiraceae bacterium
TTGGCAGAAATGATGTTCAGGCAAATCTATATTACGAGGACATTTTCATAGCAAGAGGCATTCGGTTTATTGCAATAGATGATGGCGTTGATACATACTTAAATGGTTATCAACAAATTGCAACCTTCAAGAATATGTATAATGCAATGTATCCAAGAGATATATCCGAAAAGACAAGGTCGGCATACAAAACCAAATCGGAATCAGGTTGGTTCCTTGGCAGTAAAGCACCATACGGATACCAAAAGGACCCGAAGGACAAGCATCATCTTATAATTGATGAAGAGGTTGCACATATTGTAAGACATATCTTCGACTTAGCAAAACAAGGCTATGGGAAAAGGAAAATAACAAAAATTCTTCACGAAGAAAAAATCCTTACTCCTGCTGCCTACGCAAAAACTCAGGGCATGAATCATTACTCTGCTATGACCGCACACGATGATGAATGTTATTGGTGTGATGATACTGTGGGCGATATGCTTATAAACGAAGTCTACATAGGTAATATGGTAAACCACAGAAAAGAAAAGCCTTTCAAGTCAAAGAAGTTCAGGGATGTTCCAAAGGATGAATGGATTGTGGTAGAAAAAACACATGAGCCTATAATTGATAAGCAGACCTTTGACGAAGTACAAAAGTTACTCGAAAGTCGGTCAAGAGAAACCAAAACAGGCGAAACACAAATATTTGCAAAGATAATAAAATGCATGGATTGTAAAAAGGCCTTGGTATTCTCCAATGCAACCAAATCTTATGTATGCAACACTTACAACCTAAAGGGTAAGAAATACTGCCCATCTCATTACATAAGGTATGACGATTTATATGGTGTAGTCCTTGCAGACATCTATGCAAAGACAGTGATGCTTGAAACCGACAGAGATGCCCTATACAAAGCGGCGTTTAAATGCAACGAGCAAAAGATTATGGCAGAAACCAAAGGCAATCAACGAAAGCTTGCAAAAGCAAATAAGAGAATCGGCGAGCTTGAACTCTTGATTAAAAAGACATATGAAAATTCAGTCTTAGGGCATTTATCAAGCGAGAGAATGGCATCGCTCCTTGCAGGATACGAAGAAGAACAGGCAGAATTAAAAGCCGAGGCATTAAGAATTGAAAGCGAGCTTAACGAATATCACAAATCAAAGGATAATGCCGTAGACTTTGTAAACTTAATTGAAAAGTACATTGGAATTAAAGAACTCACATACGAGATTCTCCATGAGCTTATCGACAGAATCGAAGTCGGCGAAAAGTACGAATATCAGGGCGAAACTTATCAGGATATAAATATTTATTATAAGTTTGTTGGAACGGTAGAGTTTAACAGCGAACTTAATATAGAAAAAGCAGGTTAAGAGGGCACTCCCTTAAAAAGAGTAACAGTCCTTTCAGGTGCACCAAACTATAACCCTGACTTTGATAAAAAGTTGGGGTTATTTTTTGCTTACAAATATTTTTAATAAAAACTTTTATTTATTGTGCAGATTGAAATGCTTGTATAAATATGATAAAATGATTTAGCAAAGTTTGCATATCGACAAAAATAGGGGTATACTTTCTAACATTTGATTATATAATAATGATAATACTTATGTAAAAATTTAGTATTGCAAAACAAAAATAAATGTGTTAAAATAATAACAAATAATATGTAAAGGAGATTTTGGTTATGAACAGATTTACTCTTCCCCGTGATCTTTATCATGGCAAAGGTGCTCTTGAAGCACTAAAAACACTTGATGGAACACGCGCAATGGTTTGTGTTGGTGGCGGTTCTATGAAACGCTTTGGTTTTCTTGATAAAGTTGTTGCATATCTTAAAGAAGCAGGAATGGAAGTTGAAATATTTGAAGGTATCGAACCGGATCCGTCTGTAGATACAGTTATGCGCGGTGCGCAGGCCATGGAAAAATTTCAGCCCGACTGGATCGTTGCAATCGGCGGTGGCTCACCTATTGATGCTGCAAAAGCTATGTGGATTAAGTACGAATATCCCGAAATCACATTTGAGCAAATGTGTGTTGTTTTCGGCATTCCGCAGCTTCGTAAAAAGGCACGTTTCTGTGCTATCCCGTCTACTTCAGGTACAGCAACAGAGGTTACTGCATTTTCTGTAATCACAGATTATGAAAAAGGCATCAAATATCCTCTCGCTGACTTTGAAATCACACCTGACGTTGCTATTGTAGATCCTGACCTTGCAGAAACAATGCCTCAAAAGCTTGTAGCTCACACAGGTATGGATGCTATGACACACTCAATTGAGGCCTATGTATCAACTGCTAACTCAGAATTTACAGATCCTCTTGCAATCTTTGCTATTAAGATGATTCAAAACGATCTTGTTGATTCTTATAACGGCGATATGACAAAGCGTGCTTCTATGCACAATGCTCAGTGTCTTGCAGGTATGGCATTCTCAAATGCACTTTTGGGTATTGTTCACTCAATGGCTCATAAGACAGGTGCTATATTTGAAGATCTTGGCGCACACATCGTTCACGGTGCAGCAAACGCTATGTATCTTCCAAAGGTTATTGCATTTAATGCAAAAGATGAAACTGCTAAAAAGCGTTATGGTGTAATTGCAGACTTCATGGGTCTTGGCGGTGCAAACGACGATGAAAAAGTTGCAAACCTTATTAAATATCTTCGTGATATGAACGATGCGCTTAATATTCCGCAGTGCATCAAAAACTATGGTGCAGACTCTCTTCCTTGTGAGCAGGGCTTTGTTCCGGAAGAAATATTCCTTGAAAGACTTCCTGAAATTGCAAAGAACGCAGTTGCAGACGCTTGCACAGGCTCTAACCCAAGAAAGATTTCCCCTGAAGAAATGGAAAAGCTTCTTAAGTGCTGCTACTATGACACAGAAGTTGATTTCTAATGACAAATTAACCATAAATATCCAAAAGGCAGGTTATCGATTTTTATCGGTAGCCACCTTTTGACGAATGGAGAAAAACGATGTATAAGATAATTGATAAAAAAGTATTAAATCCCACAGTAATTCAGCTGTCAATTGAGGCTCCGCTTGTAGCAAATAAGGCAAAGCCCGGACAGTTTATTATTCTTCGTGTGGATAGTGAGGGCGAAAGAATCCCGCTTACCGTAGCAGGAGTAAACAAAGAAAACGGAACAGTTAAAATTATTTTCCAGGTTGTTGGCTCAACTACCAAAAGACTGGCACAAAAAGAAAAAGGCGACTCTATTCAGGACTTTGTAGGTCCTCTTGGTACGGCAACACATCTTGACGGGCTCAAAAAGGTATGTATCGTCGGCGGTGGTGTTGGCTGTGCTATTGCTATGCCTATTGCAGAGGCACTTCACGAAATGGGCGCTGATGTAACAAGCATTATCGGATTCAGAAACCGCGACCTTTTAATTCTTGAAGACGAGTTTAACAAATATTCAAATACCTTGCACGTTATGACTGATGACGGCTCATACGGAAAACACGGAAACGTAACCGTTCCGTTAAAAGAAATGCTTGAATCAGGCGAAAAGTTTGATATGATTATCACTATCGGGCCTCTTATTATGATGAAATTCGTAGTTGAAACCGCAAGACCTTATGAGGTGCCTGTTACTGCGTCTATGAATCCTATTATGATAGATGGAACAGGAATGTGCGGCGGATGCCGACTCACTCTTAATGTAGACGGCAAAAAGGTAACAAAATTTGCATGTGTTGACGGTCCTGATTTTAACGGATATGAAATTGATTTTGACGAAGCGATGTCAAGAGGCAGAATGTATTCGGATTTTGAGCGCCACGCATATGAAGAAACTTGTAACCTTTTTAATAAGGAGGTGCTCTAAGATGCCAAATATGTCATTGAAAAGAAACGAAATGCCAACACAGGATGCCAAGATTCGTGCACGCAACTTTGACGAGGTTGCACTTGGCTATTCCAAAGAAACCGCAATAGACGAAGCAATGCGCTGCCTTGATTGTAAGAATATGCCTTGCGTTGGTGCTTGCCCTGTTAAAATTCGTATTCCTGAATTTATTTCCAAAATCAAAGAGGGAGATTTTGAAGCTGCATATCAGATTATCTCAAAAACCTCTTCACTTCCTGCTGTATGCGGCAGAGTTTGTCCTCAGGAAACACAGTGCGAGTCAAAGTGTGTTCGCGGAATAAAAGGCGAATCAGTAGGAATTGGACGTCTTGAACGTTTTGTTGCCGATTGGCACAACACCTTCTGCACGGAGGCTCCTGCAAAGCCCGAATCAAACGGACATAAGGTTGCAGTTGTAGGTTCAGGTCCTTCCGGTCTTACCTGTGCGGGCGACCTTGCCAAAAAGGGCTATGATGTAACAATTTACGAAGCACTTCATACAGCCGGCGGCGTTTTGGTTTACGGAATACCTGAATTTCGTTTGCCAAAATCAATCGTTGCAAAAGAAGTAGAAACTCTTGAAAAGCTCGGCGTTAAGATTGAAACTAATGTTGTAATCGGAAAAACTTTAACTGTTGATGAGCTGTTTGAAATGGGCTTTGAAGCGGTATTTATCGGCTCAGGCGCAGGTCTTCCGAACTTTATGGGTATTCCCGGCGAGTCGCTTAACGGTGTTTATTCTGCCAATGAGTTTTTAACAAGAAGTAATTTGATGAAATCTTATGAAGAAAACCCGCAGACACCTATTATGAAAGGCGGACATGTTGCGGTTGTCGGTGGCGGAAACGTTGCTATGGACGCGGCAAGAACTGCACTTCGTCTGGGTGCTGAAAAGGTGTATATAGTTTATCGTCGTTCCATGGACGAGCTTCCTGCAAGACGAGAAGAGGTTGAACACGCCGAGGAGGAAGGAATTGAATTTTGCCTTCTCTGCAATCCGACCGAAATTATCGGCTACAACAATCCCGATAATCCAAGAGATGCTAAAAACGGTTTCGTTTGCGGCATGAAATGTATTAGGATGGAGCTCGGCGAGCCGGACGAAAAAGGCAGAAGACGACCGGTTGAGATTGCGGGCAGCGAATTTACTATTGATGTTGATACTGTGATTATGTCTATTGGTACTTCGCCCAATCCGCTTATTAAATCTACAACAGATGGTCTTGATGTAAATTCAAGAGGCGGAATTATCATAAACGAGGATGGGCTTACATCCCGAAACGCTGTTTATGCAGGTGGCGACGCAGTTACAGGTGCTGCTACCGTTATTTCTGCAATGGGTGCAGGTAAGACAGCAGCAAAGGCAATAGACGAAGCTCTTAGTAAATAATAAAACATTGAAAGATTACCGTTTTAAAAAGCGGTAATCTTTTTTTTATCAAATAATGCATATAGCGACAAAAATATTACCAATACAACATATTAACACTTGCCAAAATCAAAAATAAATGTTACAATGTATAATGGTTAAGTAAGGCGTTCTAAAAGCAAAAAAATCAACCGACAAATTGGCGGCAGACACTAAAAAATTAAAAAATATTTTTAAGATAATATATACACTCAAAGGAGGAAACAAAATGGCAATAAATCTTGATTTCGGCACAGTTCACGAAATACTCAAAAAACACGATTACAAGCAAGTGGATATTATTTCCATTCTTCAGGAAATTCAGGAGGTTTATCACTACCTTCCGAGAGAGATTTTCCCCATTCTTTCCAAAGAGCTTGGTATGGGCGAGGCACGCATTTACAGCATTGCAACATTTTATGAGAATTTTTCCCTTGAACCCAAAGGAAAATACGTTATTAAGGTTTGCGATGGTACTGCTTGCCACGTTAGAAAGTCTATTCCGATTTTGGAAAAACTCAGAAGTGAGCTTGGTCTTTCTGCAAGCAAAAAGACAACAGACGACTTAAATTTTACGGTTGAAACCGTTTCTTGTCTGGGCGCTTGTGGTCTTGCTCCGGTTATTACTGTAAACGATGTAGTACATCCGGAAATGACACCCGAAAAAGTTGTTGCCCTTTTAAATACACTCAAGGAGGAGATTGACAATGCTTAATAATAAAGCCGATTTTATTTCCTACAAACAAAAGGCAGAAAAGGATTACGCTGCTCAGCAAAAGAAAATCATTGTATGTGCAGGTACCGGTTGTGTTGCAGGCGGATCGCTTGATATTTTTGATACACTAAAAAATCTTATAGAAGAAAAAGGCCTTCCTGTAGAAATTGGTTTGATGGAAGATCCTCATTCTCCCGGCATTGGACTTAAAAAAAGCGGATGCCACGGCTTTTGCGAAATGGGTCCATTGGTTCGTATCGAGCCTCAGGGATGGCTTTATACAAAGGTTAAAGTCGAGGATTGTACCGAGATAGTAGAAAAAACTATCGAAAAAGGCGAATGCATCGATCGTCTTGCATATAAAAAGGACGGCGTTGTTTATCGTGAGCAGTCGCAGATCCCCTTCTATCATCAGCAAACACGTATGGTGCTCGAGCATTGCGGTAAAATTGATGCCGACTCTATTCGTGAATATATCGCTATTGGTGGTTACAGCGCTCTTGTAAAAGCACTTTTCGATATGGATGCAGACAAAATCGTATCCGAAATTACCGAATCAGGCTTGCGTGGAAGAGGCGGTGGCGGTTTCCCTGCCGGCAAAAAATGGGATCAGGTTAAACGCCAGAGTGAAACTCCAAAATACGTTGTTTGTAATGGCGACGAGGGCGACCCGGGCGCATTTATGGATCGTTCAATCATGGAGGGCGACCCACACAGAATGCTTGAGGGTATGATGATTGCAGGTATCGCTTGCGGCGCTACCGAAGGTTATATATACGTTCGTGCAGAATACCCGCTTGCCGTAAAACGCTTGAAAACTGCCATTGCACAAGCAGAAGAAATCGGCCTTTTAGGTGATAATATTTTGGGAACTGACTTTTGTTTCCGTATGCACATCAACTGTGGTGCAGGCGCTTTCGTTTGCGGTGAGGGTTCTGCCCTGACTGCTTCTATCGAAGGTAAACGTGGTTTCCCAAGAGTAAAGCCACCAAGAACGGTAGAGCATGGACTTTTTGATAAGCCCACCTGCCTTAACAACGTTGAAACCTATGCTAACGTAGCATCTATTATTACAAACGGCTCCGATTGGTTCCGTGGTTATGGTTCTGAAAAGAGCCCCGGAACAAAGGCTTTTGCTTTGACCGGTAATATAAAGAACACAGGCCTTATCGAAGTTCCGATGGGAACAACGCTGCGCAAAATCATCTTTGATATCGGTGGCGGTATGAGAGGCGACGGCGAATTTAAAGCTGTTCAGATTGGTGGACCTTCAGGCGCTTGCTTGACAAGTGAACACCTGGATTTGCCTCTCGATTTTGATACTCTTAAAAAGGTCGGCGCTATGATAGGCTCGGGCGGTCTTGTTGTTATGGACTCGAATACTTGTATGGTTGAGGTTGCCCGCTTCTTTATGAACTTTACACAGAATGAATCCTGCGGAAAATGCGTTCCATGTCGTGAAGGAACAAAGAGAATGCTTGAAATCCTTGAAAGAATTGTAGCAGGTGAAGGCAAGGACGGCGACATTGAGCTTCTCTTGGAGCTTGCTGAAACAATTTCTGCCACTGCACTTTGCGGTCTTGGAAAATCCGCATCCTCCCCTGTTGTAAGCACGATAAAGAATTTCCGCGAAGAGTACGAAGCACACATTTATGATAAGCGTTGCCCTGCCGGTGCATGTCAGAAGCTTAAACAGATTGTTATAGATCCCGAGCTTTGTAAGGGCTGCAGCAAGTGCTCACGCATTTGTCCTGTTGGCGCTATCAGTGGAAAAATCAAAGAACCCTTTACAATTGATCTTAATAAGTGTATTCGTTGTGGAAGTTGTATCGAGGCTTGTGCATTTAAGGCAATAAAGGAGGCTTAAAAAAAATGAACGAGAAAAAATATATGACAATTGACGGAATTCCCGTAGAAATTGAAGACGAAAAAAATATTTTGGAGCTTTGCCGTAAGATAGGCATTAAAATGCCTACATTCTGCTATCACTCCGAATTGTCCATATACGGTGCTTGCCGTATGTGTATGGTAGAAAATGAGTGGGGCGGTCTTGATGCGGCTTGTTCTACTCCTCCCAAGGCGGGAATGAACGTAAAAACCAATACTGAAAAGCTTCGCCGTTACCGCAAGAACATCCTTGAGCTGCTTCTTGCAAACCACTGTCGTGATTGTACGGTATGCGAAAACAACAACAAGTGTAAATTGCAAGACCTTGCTATGCGCTTTAATATCGAGGGTGTTCGTTTCCCCAACCGTGCAAAATCTACTAAGGGTGAGGATGTTTCATCCGCTTGTATTTCACGAGATGCAGGAAAATGTATCCTTTGCGGCGACTGTGTAAGAGTTTGCAACGAGATTCAGCACGTGGGTGCAATTGATTTTGCACATCGTGGTTCTAATATGACTATCAGCACAGCTTTTGATATGCCACTCGCCGAGTCTCCATGTGTTGGTTGTGGTCAGTGTGCTGCTGTTTGTCCTACCGGTGCAATCGTTGTTAAAAACGATATAAACAAGGTATGGGATGCGATTGATAATCCAGAGCTTAAAACTACTGTGCAGATTGCTCCTGCGGTGCGTGTAGCAATAGGCAGAGAGCTTGATACAGAGGACGGCTCAAACGTATTTGGAAAAATCGTTGCAGCGCTTCGTCGCATGGGCTTTGACGAGGTTTATGATACAACTCTCGGCGCTGATTTGACAGTTCTTGAAGAATCAGAGGAATTTCTCTCTCGCATCACGGAAAATAAGAACCTTCCTTTGATTACCTCATGTTGTCCGGGTTGGGTACAGTTCTGCGAGAAAAAATTCCCCGAATTTTTGCCCAACGTTTCAACCTGTCGTTCACCAATGCAGATGATGGCATCTGTTTTGAAGGACCAGAATAAAAAAGAAGACAAAAAGATGTTCCACGTTGCAGTAATGCCTTGCACAGGCAAGAAATTTGAAGCTGCAAGAGAAGAGTTTATAACCGAGCTTGGACCTAATGTAGATGCGGTTATTACGACTCAGGAATTGATAGTTATGATTAAGGAATCGGGCATTATATTCAATCAGCTTCAACCCGAAGCGGTTGATATGCCGTTTGCGTCCGCATCCGGTGCCGGTGTTATCTTCGGTGTTACGGGCGGTGTTACAGAGGCAGTTTTGCGAAGAGTATCAACAAACAAAAGCAGAGCAGACCTTTTGACTGTTGCAAATGCCGGTCAAAGAGGAAGCGAGGGCATCAAGGAATTTACTGTTCCTTATGGCGAGAAGCAACTCAAAATTGCAGTTGTAAGCGGCCTTGGAAATGCTGATGATTTGCTTGGAAGAATTAAAGCCGGCGAACACTTTGACTTTATCGAAATTATGGCTTGTCCGGGCGGTTGTGTCAACGGTGGCGGTCAGCCCTATGCAGGACATGGCGCAACACTTAAAAGAACTCAGGGTCTCTATGAGTCAGACCTGCTTCATAGTATAAGAAGAAGTGAAGAAAATCCTTTGACAGATACTATTTATAAAGAAATTATCAAAGGAAGAGCACATGAGCTTCTTCATGTAGATTATACCAAGGGTGCGAAAAAGTAATTTGTTCTTTGATAAATAACCTACTGAAAACGACAACACAAAATGTGTTGTCGTTTTTTATGTTTAAACTTATGGCTTCTCCCACAACAAAAAAAGACATCGCATTTTCTGCGATGTCTTTTAATTTGTTTAATTCTTAGAACTTAATTACGTACAAGCTCTTAGGATTACTATCTCTGCGCTGTGTGATTATCAAGCTTGCAGGCTTGTTGCGTGAAGCTGTGAGGTCAGTATCATAAATATCATTTATGCTGCCTGCATATACCTGCTTGCCTTCCGGCTTGCTTGCATCAAATACTGTAACAGGGAACTTGCTAAGGTCAATCACCTGATCTGCTGCAAAGCCGTTTGTTATGGTGCTACCATTACTTACAAGATAAGCACCAGCAACTTCATCATAAAGCACCCAACCTGTCTTGTCCTCTGCAACGGCTGAATCCTTTGATTTTGCAGATACTACAAAGCCGTTGGCGTTTGTTATAATACGTGTTGTAGGTGTCTTATCAAAACCTGTATTGCTTGAGCCTGACTTTGTAATCAACGATTTAACCTGTGCATAATCCTCCTCGAGTTTGTATACTACAGAAACGTCAATAGCGCTCTTACGCTCACTTGCGATAATGTCAGGTCTGTTAGCATAGTCACGTGAACGAGCAATCTTTACGTCTGAGAGATATATCGGCTCTACCCATACAATCTCATTTGCTGCGTTTGCCTTAAATCTGATAACGTCACCAACTATAACGCCTGCCGAAGCACGACTCGGGTCCTTCAATGCACTAACCTCTGCATCGTATGCACTGATTTCAGGACGCCAGATATCTGACTTAAAGCTTTCAGCAAAGTAATCAGCATTAACTGTATATTCCTTTTCAGCGCCTGCAACAAGACCTGTAAGCATTACTGTCTTATCGCCTTCATCGTTAATCGCCTCGATTACATCGGAAACAACGAAGAATACAGTGTTAAAGTAGTTAGTCGACTGTGCACTAACAACGCTTGTGTTATCCCAGTCATCAAGTGATGCACCTGTCATTGCAACAACGTACATTGCCTTTGACGATGTCGGATCCGTTGTGAACATCTGCACTTTATTGTCCTTCTGACTCAGGTTTGCCTGTGTTCCCCAAATAATCTTCTTTGTTGATTCAAGGTCTGCAAACGCTGACGGCAATACAACAACCGGTGTAGTCTTTGTTACAGTATATCTCGGCTCAATTGTGAGCGAAGACGAGCTATAGTTTGCTGTTATAAATTCAAGATCGCTTCTGCCTTTTACAGGACCAAGTGTATAATTTGATTCATAAGAGCTGTTTTTGTAAGGTGTATCAATAGCTGTGATGAGGCCTTCCTCATTAAGTGTATAAAGAAGCGGAGTAACAGTTGTTGACTCATCATAATAACCATTTGTAGCACCTGATGTTGTTATTGAAGTTGTAATGTTTGCAAGAGCTGTGTTAAGAGCAGCCTTTACTGCTGAAGGCTCTCTGCAGATTACGCCATCAACTGTAACCTTTGATGCTGTTGAGATATCTGAATACACACCCTCTGTGAAGATGCGAAGCTTCAATGATGTATCAAGACCCTTGCCATCAACATACTGTGTCAAAATACCGAATATACCTTCTGTGTCACCCAAAAGTGCACCATATACGATATTACCAAATATATCTGTATAGAAGGCAGCCTCTCTACCCACTTTGATATCGTTTATATATCTGCTTGTCAGGGCAAATTTCTTTGAAATCTTATATTTCTCGCCATCAATAGTAAGTATGTCATAGCCATTCTTTGTTGATTTTTCTGTGATTGTACCTTCAAATGACTCGGTAGAAATAACCATGTCAACATACTGACGTGCACCGGGATCACTTGCTGCAAATGAAATGATATCGCCTGCCCAAACATCTTCAAGCGCCATTTCGTTGCCATCTACATCCTTAACGCTGGACACTACGCCAGGTGCATTAAGATCAAACTCGAATGTTTCGTTGTTGAGCTTACTCTTTATAAACTGTCCTTCCTCATCAGAGGTAGCCTTATCTACAACAATAGTGTCATAAGCCGTGATGATAATTACATCTGCTTTTCCATCGCTGCCAAGTGCACCATTTGCAGACTTTGAATCGATGAAAGTGATATCACCTTCAAGAAGGCTTACGTTGCCAAGAACTGTTGTCAAAGCAGCAGTTGTTGAAACACCATTAAGTATAATAGCAGGTGTTCCTGTTGTTATCTCAACCTCAACGGGCTTGATATCATTTTCAGGATCGTTCCAATACTTAACAAGTGCGTTTGTATAACCGGCCTCAATATTTGAAAGAGATGTTGTCTGTACATCATTTTTCTGCTCAACTATATCATATGAAATAATTGTGCCTTCGCCTGCGTCTTCGTCATATGTATAATATGCTTTTACGTACTGACCAAGAACATCGGCAATAGTTGTTGAACCTGCAATATAAATTCCGGCACTATCGCCCGAAATCTGAACTCTGCCTTCGCGAAGTGAGCTTGGTGTATACAATTCAGTAAGCTCGTTTGCGCTAACAATACCCTCTGCCATGTATGTATCGTGCTTCTCTGAAAGAAGACTTACGCCTTCCTGCTGCACATACTGAACCTCGCCGCCTGATGTAATCTTCTTCTTCATGTCAACCTTTAATGTGTTTGCACAAAGAATAGCAGCCTGTCCTCTTGTCATAGGTACTGTGAAATCGATGTTTGCAATACCTGCAAGCATACCAATATCCATAGCAACAGACATATAACCTGTCGGATATCCGCCGTTACCATCTGCAACAGCATCATGACCTGCTGCAAAAACCATCATCTTTACAGCTTCTGTTCCGAGAACGTTATCGTCAGGACCAAACAATCCGCCGCCATAACCTTTGATAGCGCCGATTCCTGCTCCAAGCTCGATTGCAGGAGCAAAGATGTTGTCCTTTGCAACGTCTGTAAACATTCCTGTCGGCTGATAAGCTTCAGCTGCTGAATCGAGCGCAAGGCTCTTCATCATAATCTGAGCAAATTCAGCTCTTGTAATATTGTCATCAGGATTAAAGTTTGAGCCGTCACCAACCATGATATCCAATGCACAAAGCATAGATGCAGCTGATTCGTACTCAGTACCGATTACGTCATTCGGTACGGGTGCAGCAAATACTGCCACTTGTAGCACCATAATAGCCACAAGAGCTATTGATGCCATACGTTTAAAAATGTTCATTTTTTTACCCTCCTTCAGAGTGTGTATGTAAAAATTTTATCATAAACCAAGCAGTACCATAAAGACATTACGCATAAAGACTGCCGGATTAAAAAGTTTTTTGCGATAATTTCTACCGCAAACGCAACTCTTTTTAATATGCAAAAAACGTGATACAACAAAAAATTGTATCAGCTTTGCACAAATACCCACATATATTATAACTCTTTTTTCCGTAATAATCAATAGAAATTTTATTTTTTATTTTTACAGTTGTATTACACAAGCTTGCCGAAAAGAATTTTTGTGAAATTATTTTGTTTTTTATATCGACTATTTAAGAAAATCCTTTCTGCAGGGCGTGAATGTATCAAGCAAAATTCCCTTTTTAATGCAAACGCAACCATGCATAATGTTGGGAACCTTGTAAAGAGTATCTCCCTTTTTTACAATTTT
This sequence comes from Oscillospiraceae bacterium, assembly GCA_015068725.1. Classification (GTDB taxonomy): domain Bacteria; phylum Bacillota; class Clostridia; order UBA1381; family UMGS1253; genus Aphodoplasma. The sequence goes on from SVKA01000014.1 coordinate 13,210, forward strand.
CTTCTCATCACCGATTGTAAATTCAAATTCTCCTTCGAGCACATGGGTAAGCTGTGTATGCTCATGATTATGCATAGCACCAACAGCGCCTTTTTCAAAATGCACCTCAACCTGCATCAAATCATCACCGTAAGCAAGTATACGTCTTGTTACGCCACCACCCAAATCCTCAAAATTACATTCATCTGCAAAGACAAATGGCTTATTCATAATAACGCCCCCCTGTCATTTTAAAAATATATCAACTATTAAATTATATATTGCCCCCGTAAAAATGTCAACAAGAAAATGTTGTATTCGCAGCTTAAATTATACCATATCTGCCATTGTAATTTTATAAATCAAACTGTTCTTCTGTAAAAATTTTTTAGTGATTGCCTCCGCAGCCGTGCTTATCCTCGCCGCAATGACCACCACAGTCATGAGAGCCACAATCGTGCTCACCTTCGTGATGATGATTGCATTTTGCATCGGGGTTAAACACGAGGTTGCCTTCGGCAAAGCTTTTTACTGCTTCGTCCGCACTTCCCGAAACGCCTGGCATAAGAAAGATACCCGCCTGCTCAAGCGCAATTCTTGCGCCCATGCCGATACCGCCACAGATGAGGGCATTTACGTCTCTGTCGCTCAAAAATTGTGCCAAAGCACCATGACCACTACCGAAAGTGTCAACCACCTCGCCGGATAACACCTCACCGTTTTCAACCTCATAAATTTTGAACTGCTCTGTATGTCCAAAGTGTCCAAATACATTTCCATTTTCATAAGTTACTGCAACCTTCATAATTTCTACCTCTCTTTTTTATATTTATTTTATATTGTTTCGTTATACTCCATTTGTTTTTTGTTCTTTTTAAAACAAACCCAAATAGCTTAGCGAGAAAATCCATACAAACATCGTAAAAAGACAAAATGCCGACGACATAACCACAAGCTGCGCTGCAAGCTGTTCATCGCCGCCCATTTGCTGCGCCATAGCAAATGATGATGTGGCAACGGGTGATGCGAATGTGATAAGAATACACGCAAGTGCTTCGCCCGTAAAGCCAAGCCATACGGCCGCCGCAAGCATAATAAGCGGTATTATAATAAGTCTGAAGCCGAGTGTAACCACAAGCTCTTTAAGGCAGTCCCTTACGGCAGAAAATTCAAACTTTGAACCAAGTACAATAAGTGCAAGTGGCGTTGCGACAGACGAAATATCCTTTACCGATTTTTCAAGCGCTGTGGGAAGCTTTATCCCCAAAAGGAAAAACACAAGGCCGATAATGCAGCCTATGATGAGCGGATTTTTGATTATTCCCATAAAAAGCTTGCCGAAATTCACTTTTCCCTCCGCTCCTCTGAAACGCTCGAGCGCTATAACAGCAAGCACATTGAATACAGGTATAACCACCGCAATCGCAAGCGCAGTAAGTGCGCCCGAGCCTTCGCCGCAGATATAGCCCACAATCGGCATTCCGAATATGGCAAGATTTGAGCGGAAAAAGCCCTGCATCATAACTCCGCGTCTTGAATTCTGTTTGGTAAAAACCATCGCGCAAATATAGCCTATTACAAAAACCGCAATTACTCCAAGCACCAAAAACGCTATGAGCTTTGCATCAAAGACGTCGCCCTTTTCCGTTTTGTATATGTTGTAAAAAAGAAGCACCGGCAAAAACAGCTTGAAAACAAGCTTGTTCATTGTGTCAAAGCTCTTTGGGTCGCCGACCTTGATTTTTTTGAGAAAATAGCCTAAAATTATCAGGATAAAAATCGGCGCAATCGCGTTAAAGGATAATGCTAAACTCTCCATTTTGTATTTACCCCCTTATAGTTTTATAGTATACTGCATAATTACCCATTTTTCAAGCAAAAAACGTTTATTTTTCTACAATTATTTTGCTATTTATTCGCTCGAAAGCATTGACAATCCGACATCATTATTGTATAATTTAACCGATTATAAATAATCAAACAAAATTTAGTAAGTTTTAGGAGGATTTACTATGTCAAACATTAAAGTAGGTATTCAGACTCACTGCGTCAGAGAGGATTTTGCAGAAGATCCGGCAAAAACCCTTAAAAGAATAGCTGACATCGGCTATGAGGGCATCGAAACAACATGGGGCGCTCTAAAAGATGCTAAGGTAGAGGACACAAGTGCAGAGTTCTATATCCAGGCTCTTAAGGATGCAAATTTAAAGTGCTTTTCAATTATGATTAGCTGGAACACAATCGAAGACGGAGAGCTTGACACTGTTATTGATTACTGCAAAAAGCTCGGCTGCGAGGTTTTAATTATAGGTGGCGGCGTTGCACAGCTTCCGTGGGCTGAAAACGGCGTTGAATATCAGAAAGAAGTACTTGAAAAAATGGATGCTGCCGTTAAGAAGATTCAGGCAGCAGGACTACTCACAGGCTTCCACAACCATGACTGCGACCATACAACAACAGTTGATGGCGAAAAGGCAGTGTTTGATTTCCTTATGGAGAACACAGACGACGACTATATGATGATGATTGATACAGGTAATACTCAGGGTGGCGGTGCTGACCCGATTGCACTTATCGAAAAGTATCCGCATCGTACACAGTACGTTCACTTCAAGGGTTATTCGTCAGAGCTTGGATATCTCACACCTATCTGGCAGGCTGAAATTGATTCTGACAAACTTATTGATACACTCATTAACAAGGGTAACACAAGAGTGTTCAGTATCGAGTTTGGTAAGAGAGGCGAGTACATTCCGTTTGAAAGAGCTGAAAAATCATACGAGTGGCTTTCAGCTAAGCTTAAGGAAAAAGGCCTTATCTGATATTGACAACATATAACTGGAGGGAGAAAAAAATGAAGGTAGGTATTTCGATTTTCGTAAGAGAAGATAAAGTATACGATTATATCAAAGAGGCACATGAACAGGGCTTTGATAATGGTCAGCTTCTTTATTGGAATATGTCTTATTACACAGACGAGAATGCAGAGCTTGTTAAAAAAGCTTGCAAGGACTTCGGCTTTACTGTAACAGCTGTTTGGTGCGGTTGGTCAGGTCCGAGAGGCTTTTCATACCCCGGAATGTATAACAGAATCGGTCTTGTTCCGTCCGACTGGAGAGCAAAACGTGTTGAGGACCTTTTGCTTGGTGCAGAGTTTGCAAGAAAGATCGGCGTTTCCGATATAATCACCCACATCGGTTATCTTCCAGACAATCCGTATGATCCCGACAATATAGGTGTAGTAAATGCGCTTACGCTTATATGCAACAAGCTTAAGCCATATAATCAAAATTTCTTGTTTGAAACAGGCGAAGAGCTTCCGCTCTCACTTGCTTATCTTATAAGAGATATCGGTGCAGATAATATCGGTATAAACTTCGACCCGGCAAACCTTATTATGAACGGTCGTGGCTCGCACCCTGTTACTGCTCTTAAATTCCTTGCGCCCTACATTCGTGGCGTGCATGCAAAGGATGCTTTGCAGCCGACAATTCCTGAACTTAAAAAGGTAGAAGTTCCCGCAGGCGAAGGCGATGTTAACTTCCCCGAATTCATAAAGACTCTTAAAGAAATCGGCTATGACGGAGCCATTTCAATCGAGTACGAAAAGTATGAAGGTGACCGTAACGCAAAGCTTGCACAGATAAAGAGCTACCTTGAAGGCTTGATTGGTTAATTGCAATTTTACTTATACATAAATGGAGGGAACAAAAAATGAAAGTAGGTATTTTAGTTCACGTTGACAAAGACTTGTACGAGGCTATTAAAGAAGCACACGAGCAGGGCTTTGATAACGGTCAGCTTTCCATGTGGAACATGGATAATTACACTGATGAAAATGTTGAAAAGGTAAAGCGCGCATGCAAGGACTTTAATTTTACCATAACAGCTGTTTGGTGCGGCTGGTCAGGTCCTGCTGAGTGGGCATATCCAAAGGGATATATTACTCTTGGTCTTGTGCCACCTGCATACAGAGCACAGCGTGTTAATGAAATTCTTCGCGGCGCAGAATTCGCAAGAAAAATCGGCGTTACAGATGTAATCACTCACATCGGTTATCTTCCGGACAGCCCGTTCCACCCCGATAACCTTGGTGTTGTTGCAGCTCTTAAATATATTTGTTCAGTGCTTAAAAAGCACAATCAGTATTTCTTGTTTGAAACAGGCGAAGAGCTTCCGCTTTCACTCGCTTATCTTATAAGAGATATTGGTGCAGATAACATCGGTATAAACTTTGACCCGGCAAACCTTATTTTGAACGGACGTGGTGCACACCCCGTTACTGCTCTTAAGTTCCTTGCGCCGTATATTCGCGGCGTGCATGCAAAGGATGCTTTGCAGCCTGTTATTCCGGAGTTTAAGAAGGTAGAGGTTCCCGCCGGCGAAGGCGATGTTAACTATCCGGAATTTATAAAGACACTTAAAGAAATCGGTTACGATGGTGCAGTTACGATTGAGTATGAAATATACAAAGATGACCGTAACGAGCAGCTTGCTAAAATAAAGAGCTATCTCGAAGGCTTGGTCGGCTAAGTTGAGTTTTAAAATATTACATATACAAGACAAGAAAGGGAGGTTTTTATCATGAAACAGATAAGAGCTATGATGATTGGTGCTCATCCGGACGATTGCGATTTTCGTTGCGGCGGTTTGGCACTAAAGTATGCAAGAGCAGGCCACAAGGTAAAGTTTCTTGCAATGGTTAACGGAAGCGGTGGACACCACGAGCTTTCACCCACAGAAATAAGAGATCGTCGTCGCGGCGAATCACTTGCAGTTGCAAAATTTGCAGGTATCGAGTATGACGTATGGCAGGATTCGGAGGACTGCGAGCTTTTTGCAGACCTTGAAACAAGAGCAAGACTTGTTCGTGAAATCCGTAAGTTCAACCCCGACATTATTTTCTGCAGCCGTCCTAACGACTATCATGCAGACCACAGAAACGCATCAATGCTTGTGCAGGATGCTTCCTATCTTTTGATAGTTCCGCACTACTGCCCCGATGTTCCGGCTATGGAAAAGACTCCTACAATTTTGTATTTCTACGATCATTTCCAGAACCCGCCGTTCAAGGCAGATATCGCTGTAAGCATTGACGACGTTATCGACGACAAGTTCAAGATTCTTGCACTTCACGAATCACAGGTGTTTGAGTGGCTTCCTTATACAAAGGGTACTCTCGATCAGGTTCCGACAGATCCTGCTGAGCGTCTTGAGTGGCTCCACGAGCCAAGAATTCCGCGCGACGGCACACCGATAGACGAAGCGTTCCTCGCTAAAAACCTTATCGGTGCTCAGTCAGAGTACAGAGAGGCTAAGCCCGCTGTTGCACACCGCGACAAGCTTATCGAGCGTTATGGTGAGGAAAAGGGTAAGGCAACATTGTTTGCAGAGGTATTTGGTATAAGCGAATACGGCGCGCCGATGAATGATGAGCTTATTCCGTTCTAATTTGACTGTTTTAAAATTAATAAAAATAAAAGAAAGCAGGTAGAAAATTATGTTAAAAGTAGGTATTATTGGTAACGGCGGTATTATGCGCGCGCATCTTTCAGCTTATGAGCGTCTTGCAAAAGAAGGCATAGCAGAAATCGTAGCATTTTGCGACATTCGTCCTGAGCGTCTTGAGAAGGAGTGTCTTGGCGTTTTCACAGAGGCTCGTACATACACAAACCTCGACGAAATGCTTGAAGCAGAAAAAGGCAAAGTTGATTTCTTTGATAGCTGCGTTCCAACATATCGTCATGCTGAGATTGCTATCAAAACTATGGAAGCAGGCTATGACATAATGTCAGAAAAGCCGATGGCAAGAACTGTTGAAGAAGCAGAGAGCATGGTTGAAGCTTCAAAGAGAACAGGTCAGCGTCTTATGATTGCATACTGCAACAGATTTAACCTTGCAGCACAGACAATCAAAGAGGTTATCGACAGCGGCGAGCTTGGCAAACCCCTTAGCGCACACTTCCAGCGTCATGGCGGTGGTCTTGACACATTGTACGGAAGAAAGCCTTTTGGTGCTAATGACTGGTTTAAAGATTTCGCACTTTCAGGTAGTGGTGCTCTTGATATGCACGTACATGATATCGACGTAATTCGTGGTATGTTCGGTATGCCTAAGGCTGTTACTATGGCAGGTATTAACCGTATGACAAGAGGCGGCGGTTACGACATGGAAACAACAACATTCATCTATGATGATATGTTCGTAAATTCAAACTGTGACTGGTGCATACCTGCAAACAAGTTTGACAGCCGTGGTATCCGTGTAAACTTTGAGCGTGGTTATATGTTCCAGGATCGTACACCTGACAGAACAGTATTCTGGAAGGTAGCAGAGGACGGCACAGTTACTGATCTTGCAGATAAGAACAAGTTTGACCCATATTATGAAGAAATCAAGTATTTTGCAGGCAAAATCGCAGCAGGCGAAGAGCTTGATTACAACCGTCCGGAAGAGTCTGTTGACTCAATCAGAATGGCACTTGCTGCTATTGAGTCTGCTGACAAGGGCGGCGAAAAAATCGAATTCTAATCTTATCTTAAAACATACAAAAATCTCCTGTGAGCTTTCATAGGAGATTTTTTTGTTTAACAAAACAGCTTGATTCCAAAATTTGTTTTTCTGTATTTTTTCCCTTTTTGGATGTTATTTTTCCTTCTCTTTGCCCCAAATCATTGACAATACAAGTTGATTATTATACAATCTAATCGATTTAAACAATGTCTGAAGTTTTAAAGGAGGATTGTCTATGTCAAACGTAAAAATAGGTCTTCAGACCTGGGCAGTAAGAGAGGATTTTTCAGAGGACCCTGCAAAGACACTTAAAAGAATAGCCGACATCGGCTATCAGGGCATCGAAACAACATGGGGCATGCTTAAAGATGCAAAAGTGCCTGATACAAGTGCCGAGTACTATATCAAGGCGCTTAAGGACGCAAACCTTGAGTGTTTCTCGCTGATGATTGGCTGGGGTACAATAGTTAATAATGAGCTTGATGAGGTCATCGCGTACTGCAAAAAGCTAAATTGCGAGGTTTTGGTTATTGGCGGCGGTATCGCCGAGCTTGATTGGAAAAAGGCTGATAATAATTATCGAAAAAGCTTTATTGCACAGATGAACGAGGCAGCAGACAAAATCCGCGCAGCAGGCTTTCTCACGGGCTTTCACGACCACGGCGGCGACCACACAACGACAGTTGATGGCAAAAAAGCTGTGTTTGATTTTCTTATGGAAAACACGGGCGATGATTATATGATGATGATTGATACAGGCAATGCTCAGGGCGGCGGCGCTGACCCGATTGCGCTTGTCGAAAAATATCCTCATCGTACGCAGTACGTTCACTTTAAGGGCTATTCGACAGAGAACGGATATCTTACTCCTATATGGGACGCCGAAATTGACTCTGACAAGCTTATTGACACACTCATAAGTAAGGGTGATACAAGAGTATTTAGTATCGAATTTGGCAAAAGAGGCGATTACGTTCCTTTTGAAAGAGCCGAAAAATCATACGAGTGGCTTTCTGCCAAGCTTAAAGAAAAAGGTATTATCTAAAGTATATAAAATAAAAGAAAGAGGGTAAAAATTATGATAAAAGCAGGTATTATTGGTAATGGTGGTATTGCAAGATCTCACCTTAGAGGTTACAGTAGACTTTTTGAAGAAGGCGAAGTTGAAGTAGTGGCTTTTTGCGATTTTCGTCCCGAGCGTCTTGAAGATGAATTTCTTAATGTATTCACAAACGCACGCAAATATACAGATATAGACGAAATGCTTAAGGCAGAGCAGGGCAAGCTCGATTATATCGACATTTGCCTTCCCACATATCTTCATGCTGAAATTGCTATCAAGGCTATGGAGGCAGGCTATGATGTAATGTCAGAAAAGCCAATGGCAAGAACAGTTGAGCAGGCCGAGAGTATGGTTGAAGCTTCAAAAAGAACAGGCAAGCGTCTTATGATTGCATACTGTAACAGATTTAACCTTGCAGCTCAGACAATCAAGGAAATTATCGACAGCGGCGAATTCGGCAAGCCCGTCAGTGCGCAGTTCCAGCGTCATGGCGGCACTTATGATATTTTAAGAAACGGCAAATCGTTCGGTTTTAATGACTGGTTCAGAAATTATGAGCTTTCAGGCAGTGGCGCGCTTGATATGCATGTGCATGATATCGACGTAATCCGCGGCATGTTTGGTATGCCAAAGGCTGTTACAATGGTCGGCAAAAACATGGGCATTACAGATGGCGGTTATGATACAGAGGTAGCCACATATATATACGATGATATGTTTGTACTCTCAAGTTGCGATTGGTATGTACCATCAAACAAATTCGACATGCGCGGTATTCGTGTAAACTTTGAGCGCGGTTATGTTTTCCAGGATCGCTCGCCCGGCAGAGAAGTGTTTATGAAGGTAGCCGAGGACGGTACGGTTACTGACCTTGCAGAAAAGAACGTGTTTGACCCGTTCTATCACGAAATCAAGTACTTTGCAGGCAAAATCAAAGCCGGCGAAGAGCTTGATTACAACCGTCCGGAAGAGTCTGTTGACTCAATCAGAATGGCACTTGCTGCTATTGAGTCTGCTGACAAGGGCGGCGAAAAGATTAATTTCTAATCTTATATATTAAACAATATATAAAACTCCTATGAAATTCATAGGAGTTTTTTGTTTGTAAATCATAAAACAAATCCGCCATTTGGACTTATAACCTGCCCCGTTACAAAGCTTGATTCATCACCCGAAAGAAAATACACCACATCTGCAACTTCATCCACGCTTCCCATACGACAAAGCGGTGTCATAGCGCATAGCTCGTCTTTATCCTCATTTGTAAGATTATTATTCATATCGGTATCAATTACGCCGGGCGCAACACAGTTTACACAAATCCCGCTCGGTCCAAGCTCGCTCGCAAGCGCCTTTGTAAAGCCAATTACCGCCGCCTTTGACGCCGAGTATGCAACCTCGCACGATGCTCCGCACATTCCCCAGATTGATGATATGTTGACTATTTTGCCATATTTTTTATTTACCATATACGAAATCGCCTGCTTTGTGCAGTTAAACATTCCCTTTACGTTTGTACCGAAGACCTCGTCCCAGTCTTTTTCGCTCATATCACAAAACATCATCGTTTTTGCTATGCCGGCATTATTTATAAGAATATCCACTCCGCCAAAGCGCTCGTTAATTTTTGAAAACATTTCTTCTACCTCGGCGGCATCCGACACGTCCGCCTGATAAGAGACGGCATATCCACCATTTTCATTAATAATATTTACAAGCTCCTGCGCCTCATTTTTGCCTTTGTTATAATTTATAATCACCCTGTGTCCGTTTTTGGCAAATTTGAGCGCACACGCACGTCCGATACCCCTTGACGCACCTGTTATAAGCACTGTTTTTGCATTTTGCATATTGCTCTCCCCCTGCTACAATACAATCTCACCATACATTATGCCATCTTTGTGGTGAGTTAGTTTCACATTCAAAAACTGTCCCGACAAATCGTTTCCAGCCTTACAAATTACACTGATATAGTTCTGGCTCTTGCCCTCATAAAAGCCTTTTTTATCATCACATTCACGTTCAAAAAGGATTTCGAGCGTTTTACCCACAAATTTGTCTAGAAAAGCATCACGATTTTTTTCTGCCACTTCAAGCATACGCGCGCTTCGCTCATGCCTCATCTCGGGCGAAACCTGATTATCCATTTTTGCCGCAGGTGTTCCAGGACGCGGCGAATAGGAAAATACGTGCATATCCGAAAAAGAGATTTTATCAGCAAAGGCAAGGCTTTGTTCAAACTCCTCATCCGTTTCGCCCGCAAATCCCACCATAATATCGGTAGTAATTGCGCAGTCGGCTATCGCCTCTCTTAAGCCAGATACAATTTTTTCAAAATCAACAGACAGATACTTTCTGTTCATGCGCACAAGCGTTTCGTCGCAGCCGGATTGTAGCGATATATGAAAATGATGACACAGCTTATCTCCCGCAGCGCTTACCGCTTTTATAAAGTTTTCGTCAAGCGTCATCGGCTCAATCGAGCTGAGGCGTATTCTTTTTACATCTTCAAGCTCTGAAATTTTACATATTATTTTTTCAAGCGAAGTATCGTTTTTTAAATCTCTTCCATATGATGCGATATGAATTCCCACCAAAACAAGCTCGCGAAAGCCGTTTTTGCAAAGGCGCTTTGCCTCCTCTATAACCTCATCTTCGCTTCGGCTTCTTATAGGACCGCGCGCATATGGTATAATGCAGTATGAGCAGAACTGACTACATCCTTCCTGAAGCTTTATGTATGCTCTCGTTCTGTCCGAATAGCTGTTTACAGAAAGATTTTCAAATTCGTGTGTGTGCATTATATCGCCGACTGCGATATGTTTGCTTTGAGAAGTAACACGCTCTGTCAATGATACGATTTCGCTTCTTCCGCTTGTACCTATTATAAGGTTTATATCTTCTATTTTTGCAAGCTCCTTTGCTGCAGTTTGGGCATAGCAGCCCGTTACAACAACAATCGCATCTTTGCTCCGCTTTTTTGCACGCCTTATCATCTGCCTAGACTTTCTGTCAGACATACTTGTAACAGAGCAGGTATTTATGACGTATACATCGGCTTGTTCGTCAAAATCCACCTCAGTATAGCCATTATTTAAAAAAAGCTCACACATCGCCTGCGTTTCATATTGATTTACCTTGCATCCAAGCGTACAAAACGCTACCCTTTTCATATTACATCTTCCCGTCCGGTATTTTTATAGTAAGTTTTAATCAACAATATTAAAAGTTTGTTAATTTTTTCAAATATCATTGACTAAATATGATTTATCGTGGTAATATTAATATATAGAAATTTTTGTATATTTTAGGAGGTTTTTTATTATGACAACATTTAACATTTCACTCAGCTCAATCAACAGCGTTAAAAATTTTGTAAATACGGTTAATCGTTATGATTTTGATGTAGACCTTGCCTCCGGCAGATATGTCGTAGACGCAAAATCAATAATGGGAATATTCTCACTTGATCTTAGCAAACCAATTACATTAGAAGCTCATTGCGACGATGCCAGTGCAGAAAGCTTCAAAGCTGATATGAAAGAATTTATTGTTGAGTAATTATCGCAAAAAAACAAACCAAAGTCGTCTTTATGACGGCTTTTTTGTTTTCTTTACTCCTGCGGAGGCACCTCAAGCGTAATTCGTCCTATTTTTGCCGCGCGAAACTCGTCTAAAACAATATTGGCGCCCCTGTATGTGTCAAGCTCGCCCCCCGACACAACAAAGCCTCGCTTTTTGCTGATATATTCTAATATCTCATATCCGCCAAGCTCTGATATATCAGTATCAAGCTTGTAGCGCGCGCATAGCATATCCTTATAATTGTCGCGCAAGAACACAAGCAAATGACACGCAAGCTCCTCAACATCCATAATCTCATCACGAATTGAGCCTATAAACGCCAGATTTTTTCCGATTTCCTGATTTTCAAATTTTGGCCACAAAATACCGGGTGTGTCAAGAATTTCAAGCTGCGAATTTAGGCGTATCCACTGTTTTCCTCTCGTAACTCCCGGCTTGTCCCCTGTTTTTGCTGCGGCGCGCCCCGAAAGACGATTGATAAGCGATGACTTTCCTACATTCGGAATTCCCACAACCATAATGCGCACCGCTTTTGTAAGCCCACGCTGTGCATCGTAGGCAATTTTTTCTGATATTGTCTGTTTTGCCGCTGGCGCAATTTTATCAACGCCTTTTCCCGAAAGAGAATCGGTCAGGATGACTTTTACACCCTGCTTTTCATACCATTCTACCCACATTTTTGTTACAGACTCGTCAGACAAATCAAATTTATTCATAACAACAACACGCGGTTTTGACAAAAGCATATCGTCAAAGTCAGGATTTCGGCTCGAATACGGTACGCGCGCGTCAAGTATTTCAACCACCACATCAACAAGCTTCAAATTTTCCCCTATAAGTCTGCGTGTTTTTGCCATATGTCCGGGATACCATTGTAGTTGCACTTTCTTTTCCTCCCAAAGAAAAATTACGGGGTTAACCCGAGTGTGAGTCAACCCCTCAAATAGCCATTTTTACAAAATTATTCGACCGTGCCAATCACACCCAGCGGCCAGAAACGAAACGTCGCTTTTCCAAGGACTGCCTCATACGGTATTGTGCCGGGCATAGCAAAGCGGCTATCGCGCGAATCCTCACGGTTATCGCCCATTACAAATACACAGCCCTCATCAACCGTATACGGAAAAGCTGTTTCTATGCCGCTATACGTTCTTACGTTATTAAGGTACGGCTCCTGTATTATCTCACCGTTTACACTGACCTCGCTTGTGGCATTGTTAATATCAATCACTTCACCTTCAAGCGCTATTACACGTTTTACATAATGAAGCGGAGCTATACCATATTTTTTTTGCTCCCAAGGAAGGTAACGAAGCTTAAATTCATCAAAAGCGCTAAAATTATCACCTTTAGTTTCTTTTTGTCTGTCTATATAAGCCTCGCGAAGCTTATAATTTGCATCAAGCACAACTATATCGCCCTTCTGGGGTGTATAGCCGAGCTTTGTAAGCACAAGGCGATCCTTATCCATAAGCGTTGTCTGCATGCTTCGTCCGTCAACAATGACAAAGTCAAATACAAATCCCTTTAAAAGCACCACAATTACAATCGCAGATACTATTGCAAAAAGCCACTCGCGAATCTCTTTTAAAAGATTAACACTCTCTTTTTTGCTTTCCTCACCCGAAGCATGAATTGATATACTCATACCTGCCTTATCGATATCCGAGTTATCATCATTTTCAGATACATCTATATATACATCATCTTTTATCTCTATGTCAGCGCCCAATTCTTCCCTGGCACTTTCATTGTCAAATTGATTGTTTCTTTCATCCATAACATTCTTCCTCCAGACAGTAAACTAAGACAACCATAATAATTACGGCTAACACAAAAGGGACTAAAATGTCCCTTTTGTAAGCAGATGTTATATTCTCTCTTTAACCTTGGCACTCTTACCAACTCTGTCACGTAAGTAGTAAAGCTTAGCTCTTCTAACTCTACCTTTTCTTGAAATCTCAATCTTATCGATTTTTGGAGAATTAACAGGGAAAGTTCTCTCAACACCTACGCCGTAAGAAACACGTCTTACTGTAAATGTTTCGGAAATCCCGCCGCCGTTTTTCTTAATAAGTGTTCCTTCGAACATCTGGATTCTCTCACGAGTACCCTCGATAACCTTAAAGTATACCTTCAAAGTATCACCGATATTAAGCTGAGGTAAATCTGTTCTGATCTGACCTTCTGTAAGTGATTTAATCATATCCATTTTTTTATTTGCCTCCTTCCTTCATAGATGTTCATGTCCGGCTATCGACAGAGGACCATCCGTATCACCCGACTATTTTACCACACAATAATTGCAAATGCAAGTGTTTTTTTATTATTTTCGCATTTTTTGTAAAAAATATTCCCTTTGTGATAGCAAAAAGGATACCGCCAAAGCGATATCCCGGTTGTTTACTCACACCCTGAAGGGTAACCTTACTCAGAAAAATTTGACTCAATAAGGTCTACCAATGCATCAACAGCCTGCTTTTCATCAACGCCATCAGCAATGATGTTTATATTGCTGCCACGCGCAATGCCAAGCGAGAGTATGCCCAAAAGGCTCTTTGCATTAACTTTTCTTTCGTCCTTCTCAACCCATATGCTCGACTTAAACTCATTTGCTTTCTGGATAAAAAAGGTCGCCGGTCTTGCATGAAGTCCAACCTGATTTTGAAGAACAACTTCTTTGGAATACATTATAAAATCCCCTCTCAGAAACATTATGTTCTATAAAAATAATTTGCATTACTTTAAATATACTAAAAAAATACCTTTTAGTCAAGACTTTTTTTTGAATTGCTCAATAATAGCACTTTTATGTGATGTGAAACTATATTCTTCGTCCCATTTTAGCGGCGTTTTGTGCCTTGTATTCATCAAATCTGTCCTCATCAAGCGCATCTCTTATCTCCTGCATCAGATTATTGTAAAAATACAGATTATGAAGTACACACAGCCTTTGTGCAAGCATTTCCTTCGCCTTGAACAGATGGCGTATATATGAGCGGCTGTAATTTTTGCACGCAGGACAGCAGCACCCTTCCTCTATCGGCAAATCATCCATCTCATATTTTACATTCATAATGTTTATAATGCCCTCGTGCGTAAACACGTGTCCGTGTCGCGCATTTCGGCTCGGCATTACGCAGTCAAAAAAGTCGACTCCGCGACTTACTGCTTCGATTATATTAACAGGTGTACCTACTCCCATCAGATATCTGGGCTTATCCACAGGCATATACGGCTCTACCTGCTCTATTATATGATACATCTGCTCATGCGTTTCTCCAACTGCAAGACCGCCTATTGCATAGCCGTCAAGGTCAAATTCGGCAATCTGTTGCATATGCTCTTTTCTTATATCATCGTACGTTGAGCCCTGATTTATACCAAAAAGCATCTGCTTTTTATTTATTGTATGCGAAAGTGAGTTTAAATGCTCCATTTCCTTTTTGCAGCGCTCGAGCCAACGCGTTGTACGCTCTGTTGAACGACGCACATAATCATACGGAGCAGGATTTTCTATACATTCATCAAATGCCATTGCAATTGTCGAGGCAAGATTTGACTGTATACGCATACTCTCCTCAGGTCCCATAAAAATTCTTTTACCATCGACGTGCGACGCAAAAAGCACGCCTTCCTCTTCAATCCGCCTGAGCTGGGCAAGTGAAAACACCTGAAAACCACCGCTGTCAGTAAGTATCGGTCTGTCCCAGTTCATAAATTTATGAAGTCCGCCCATTTTGTGTATAAGGGTATCACCCGGGCGAATGTGCAGGTGATATGTGTTTGAAAGCTCGACCTGACATCCTATATCCTTTAAATCCATGCTCGATACGCCGCCCTTTATAGCAGCGCACGTTCCGACATTCATAAATACAGGCGTCTGTATTGTGCCGTGCACGGTACTAAACTCACCACGTCTGGCCTTGCCTTGTGTTTTTATCAGTTTAAACATAAACTCCTCCAAAGAATTTTACATTGTAAATGCCATTATTATCCAATAAACATCGCATCTCCAAAGCTGAAGAAACGATATTTTTCCTCGACCGCTGTTTTATAAGCCTGCATCACAAAATCACGGCCCGCAAACGCACTTACAAGCATAATAAGTGTCGATTCGGGAAGGTGAAAATTAGTTATAAGCGCATTCGTACATTTAAATTTATATCCCGGATAGATAAAAATATCCGTCCATCCCGTCCGCGCCGTTACAAACCCATTTTCATCAGAGACCGTTTCAAGCACTCTGTTCGCCGTTGTTCCAACGGATATTACACGGCCGCCATTCTTTTTTGTTTCGTTTATTGCGTTTGCCGTCTTTTCATCAATTACAAAAAATTCGCTGTGCATTTTGTGGTCACGCACGTCATCTGCCTTTACCGGACGAAATGTTCCAAGTCCTACATGAAGCGTTGCAAACTCAATTTTGACGCCTTTTTTTCTTATTACATCAAAAAGCTCGGGTGTAAAATGAAGTCCCGCAGTAGGTGCCGCCGCAGAGCCGTCATGCTTTGAATACACAGTCTGATAACGCTCTTTATCCTCAAGTTTGTGCGTTATATAAGGTGGAAGCGGCATTTCGCCGAGCTTGTCAAGCACCTCTTCAAATACGCCATCATAATTAAATTTTACAATGCGGTTGCCATCGTTTACAATCTCTTTTACCTCGGCTTTTAGCATACCGTCGCCAAACTCAAACTCCGCTCCAACCTTTGCGCGCTTTCCCGGCTTTAAAATTACCTCCCACTCGTCAAGCGAGCGTTTATTTAGCAGCAAAAACTCTATTGCGCCGCCCGTATCGGTGCGCTTTCCATAAAGACGCGCAGGTATAACACGAGTGTCATTTAAAACAAGGCAATCGCCCTCATTAAAATAATCTGCAATATTTTTAAAGCAGTCATGCTTTATGCTCTGCTCTTTTTTGTCAAGTACCATAAGTCGCGACGCACTTCTGTCCTTTAGCGGAATTTGTGCGATAAGCTCCTGTGGTAAATCATAATAAAAATCATGTGTTTTCAAAATTAATGCCTCCAAATACGCATCGTTTATCTCAGTTTGACAACGTCGTTCCTACATAGTAATGAAGCAAAATCTGCTCATAGTCAAAGCCTGCCTCTGCCATACCTTTTGCTCCGTATTGACTAAGGCCTATGCCGTGCCCGTTTCCACGTCCGTCAAATGTATAAGTGTCCTCTTTTTGGGCGAACGTCCACGATATATGCTTTGCGCCGCCCGAGCCAAGCACACTTGCGCCTTCTAAAAGAGTGGCGCTTTTTGTAGCCGAAAGAACACTTACTTCTTTAAGAGGAATGTTTTTTACACCTGCAGCGCTTATAACAAAAGCAGTAGCAGAGTGTGTTTGTCTGCTGCTTCGTATGTAATAATACTGACTCTTTAATCCCAAAATTGTGCGGCATCTTTCAAACGTAACCGTGTGCGTGCCTTCTGTTCCCTCAAATTTAAGCTTTCGCACACGCTCATCCTTTTCGCCTCGTTCAAGCACCACTACATTTGTTACCTCACCAATATCCACACCTGCTTTTGCAAGCTTTTGTGCTATTTCATCGGCGCTGTAAGTTACACTCCAGACAGCTACTTTTTCCGAGTCCTCATATTTATCCTCTACGCTTACAAGATAATCAAGACCTTCTCCGCCGCCCCACGCCGAATATACATCGGCGGTTTTGCCGCCGCTGCTTGCACAAAAAAACGTCTGCGCAGGCTTGCCGTTATATAATAAAACCACGCCCGAGGTTTCGTCCGCCGCACGCCTTGTCGACTCCGTTTCACGCGAAAGACCGTAATACGCCTGCGAACGTGTATCATCTGTAACGTCAATTCCATAGCTTTTGTATGACGTAGTTGTCATAGCATACGTACGCGCAATAACCGCCTGCGCTTTAAGCGCCTCAATATGCCATGTTGAATACATTTCGCTTCCGACTACACATGCAACATAATCGTCTGTCGAAACAAGGTTTAGCACGGCAATTTTGTCTGTGTGAATTCTGTCGCATACAATATAGCCGTAGTATTCACTTCCGTTTACACTTACGGTTTTTTCTGACGCAGAGCCTATCGAAAACATCTCTTTATCGCTTCTGAAAATCATATTAAAGCCCTGTGCGCTTATCATAACAGCTTTTGTATCAAGACTTATCGCCTCAAGTTCAAGAGATGTAAATTCCAAATCGGACACAGACTTTTTTGCCTCATCAAGTGAGCCATAAAGCCCGAACATAACATAGTATTTTCCGTCTATATAACCGCCATGCGCATATACGTCCTGTTTTCTTAATTCCTGTGCTTTTTTCATCGCATCTTCAAGGCTTTCATACTCATCCTTTGTACGAAGATACGCTCCGCCACCTTTCTCGACGGTAATTTCGGATGCGTCTACATTCATATGCCCATAAAAGCTTTTTTCATATACATAACCAACAACCGCACCATCGTCTGCGCTTACCACAAGCGAATCCTTTGCCTCGCTTCCAAAATCAAGCCCTACCATAATCGCACCCGGAGTTTCGTATGCAAGCGCATAAGAAGAAAAGCACACAAAAAATAATGCAGTTATTAAAAATGTAAGTTTTTTTATCATATCAGACATTCCCTACTAATTATTTTTTAAGCTTTTTAACACTGTCCATAATTCCCTTCGCAATCGCCTCGGCTGCTTTTTCTTGCAGCTTTTTGTCCGCAAGCTTTTCGCGGTCATCTTCGTTTGTAATAAATGCCGTTTCAACAATGACGGACGGCATATTTGTCTTTCGTATTACGTACATCGCACTTCCGTCGGTGCGGCCACTGTCCTGTGTTCCAAGTGCATCGGGAAGGTATTTTAGTATATTGTTTGCAAGGTCTTTTCCCGAAACACCATACTCTGTTGTATCCTTTGTTGTATGATGCATAACAAGTGTACCGTTTACATCGTCTGACGTAAATGCATTACAATGAATACTTACAAAAAGCGATGCATCTATTCTGTTTGCAAACCCCACTCTGTCACCAAGCGTTACATATACATCTGTATTTCGTGTATAATACACCTTTACCCCGTTTTCACGAAGAATTTTATACACCATATTGGATATCGGAAGCGTAACATCCTTTTCCTGAAGAGCAATCGTGCCATCCTCGTTATAACCTATTGCACCGGGGTCGCTTCCGCCGTGTCCGGGGTCAAGCACGACTTTATAATCTCCAAAATCTTGCTTCTTATCTATTTCTTTAACCAGTTCATTAAGTCTTACCGTAATCGTTTTTTTGTCCTTTGACAAGGATGTGTTATATGTATCAAGGTCAAAGGTATCTATTACAATTCTTGCACAGTCATTATAAGTGCCTGTTCTTATCTGTGATACAAATGTTCCCACTCTGTAAACAGAGCTTACACCGCTTATGTCATAACCTTTCAGGTCTACCACGACTCTTTCGGGGTCAGTTAATAAAAAACGGTCATAATCGTCTATCGGATGACTGAGTGCAATCTGAACTGTTACTTTTCCTTCAAACTCCGCATACGAAATCGCATCTACGCTTTTTAACGGCTTTGGGGTGGCCGTCGGCTTCGTTGTCGGTTTTGCGGTTGGTTTTACGGTTGGCGTGGGCGTTGGTGTCGGCGTCGGAGTAGGAGTTGGTGTCGGCGGTGTATTTATAAGTATAGAATTGCTTTTTTCCACATAATCAACATCCATGCCAAGCGTTTGTGCAACAAACCTGACAGGCACCATCGTTTTTCCTATTCCATTATACGCAACAAGCTTTGCCTCGGCATCCATTTTAACCTCCTTGCCGTTGACAAGGGCAATATCGTCATCAAGTGCAAGCGATACAATATCTGCGTCGCGGCAGATTAAAACACGGCTCGGCTCACCTGCCGTCCACAAGACATCCGCTCCGACAGATTCAAAAATCTCTCTGACTGAAACAATTGAGCGTCCGTTCGAGAGCACTACCGGCGGTATTGGAGATTCGATTTTTTCATCATCTACAAACACGTTAAAATACGTTCCATAATAATCATGCACCTGTCCGTCATATGCAAGCTGCGCACTAAACATTGGAGCAGCAGCGTTTACATTTATTAAAAAGTTTGCACATATTGTTAAACATATCAAAAGAAGACTCATAAAAACTGCTGTAATTTTTTTCACACTCTCATCTCCAATCGTTTTTTATTTAATGTAAAGCTTTATTTTTACACATCAAGCGAAATCTGTTGCCCCTTTGATTTATCGTCCTGATTATAAGGAATTTTTAAATGCTCGTACGCAAGCGGTGTAAGCATTCTTCCTCTCGGCGTACGGTTTAAAAAGCCAAGCTGCAAAAGATACGGCTCATATACATCCTCGATTGTATTTGCCTCTTCTCCGATTGACGCCGCAAGCGTGTCAAGTCCAACGGGACCTCCGCCAAAGTTTCTTATAATCGCATGCATCATTCGTCTGTCAACCATATCAAGTCCAAGCTCGTCCACCTCAAGCATATTAAGCGCCTCGGATGCAACCTCGCCCGTTATTACGCCATCAGCTCTTACCTGTGCAAAATCGCGCACACGCTTTAAAAACCGATTTGCTATACGAGGCGTTCCGCGCGAGCGCGATGCAATCTGCGCTGCTCCGTCGTTTGTTATATCAATATTAAGTATTTTTGCTGAGCGCGTTACGATTTGTATAAGCTCTTCTTTTGTATACATCTCGAGTCTGCTTATAACACCAAAGCGATCGCGCAGCGGCGCTGTCAGAAGACCCGCTCTTGTCGTTGCTCCAATTAATGTAAATTTTGGCAAATCAATTCGAAGAGAACGCGCCGAAGGACCCTTGCCGATAATTATATCAAGCGCATAGTCCTCCATCGCAGGATATAAAACCTCCTCAACACTTCTACTGAGTCGGTGGATTTCATCTATAAACAAAATATCGTGCTCCGACAAATTCGTAAGTATAGCAGCAAGGTCGCCCGCCTTTTCAATCGCAGGACCACTCGTTATGCGTATGCTTACGCCCATTTCATTTGCAATAATTGCCGCAAGCGTCGTTTTACCAAGTCCGGGCGGTCCGTACAAAAGCACGTGGTCAAGCGCTTCTTTACGACTGCGTGCAGCCTCGATATATATTTTAAGCATTTCTTTTGCCTTTGTCTGACCGACATATTCAGAAAGCACGCGCGGTCTGAGGCTCGTTTCAATTTCATCATCGAGCGTTGTAAATTCGCTCGTCACAAGTCTTTGGTCAAGACTATCGTCAAAATTCATACTTTTTCACCTACTTCATAAGTTTTTTAAGTGCCTCTTTGATTATAAGCTCAAGGTCCATACTCATATCAATGCCAGAAAGTGCATGTTTTGCTTCTGCCGAGCTATAACCGAGTACGCAAAGCGCCTCAACAGCCTCGTTTGATACCCCAAAACTTACCGGCACAGTATCATCGCCCGACACCGCTCCCGAGAGCATCTGCTCGTTTTTTATCTTATCTTTAAGCTCTAATAAAATGCGCTGTGCAACCTTTGGACCTACACCCTGTGCGCGCGTAATCGCCTTTGTATCGCCCGAAACTATTGCAAGCGCAACATCAGATGGCGACATTGTTGACAAAATAGCGACAGCCGCCTTTGGCCCTATGCCCGACACGCTTATAAGAAGGGTAAACATATTAAGCTCTTCCTCGCTTGCAAAGCCGTACAAATCGCATATATCCTCGCGAAGATACATATACGTATACATTTTTACTTCGCCGGTGTTTGAAAGCTTTTCAATACTGTAAAGCGACGTCAGAATTTTATATCCGATTCCGTTTGCATCAATCACCACATAGCCCTCGCCCTTCATAGCAAGCGCACCCGATATGTAGTAAAACATAATATTAGTCCTCTTTTCCCAGATATTGTCTTTTTATTTGTTCCCCAAAAACGCAAAAAGGGGTACAATACAGCAATATATACTAATATTATACACCCTTTTATATTAATCGTCAATTTTCATTTACATTACAGTTATGTGTGATTTGTGTGTTTATTATATGTATCCCTTCGAGCTTAAGTTGTGCGAATGTGCGTGGCAAATGGCAATCGCAAGTGCATCTGCCGTGTCATCAGGCTTTGGCACGGCGTTTAAGCCGAGCATAATTTTTACCATACTTTGTATCTGCATCTTGTCTGCACGTCCATATCCCGTAAGCGCCTGCTTTACCTGGAGCGGAGTATATTCAAAATCGCTCACTCCCTTTTGCGAGGCACACAAAAGCACAATTCCGCGTGCGTGCGCAACCGTAATTGCCGTTTTTACATTTGTGTTAAAAAACAGCTCCTCAACCGCCATCGCCTCGGGCTTGTATTTATCGATTATCAAGCTAAGCTCGTCATATATAGTTTTGAGCCTCTGTGTAATGGGCGTATGCGCCGGCGTTGTAATCGCTCCGTATGCGAGTGGCTTCATTTTATTGCCTGAAAATTCAATCACTCCCCAACCGACTATGGCAATTCCGGGGTCAATTCCTAAAATTATCATATTTTTCTCTCTTTTCTCTTGTAATAGTCATTTTTTTGTAGTATAATAACACTTGAATTTGTATAAATATTCAAAATGTATTATAAATGGGTATATTTATTATACCACAAACGGGAGGAATTGCAAATGGCAAAAGAAAAAGTTGTTTTGGCTTATTCGGGCGGACTTGATACATCAATTATCATTCCGTGGCTAAAAGAAAACTACGACTATGAAGTAATCGCTGTATGCGGCGATGTAGGACAGGGCAAAGAAACAGAAGGTCTTGAAGAAAAAGCTCTTAAAACAGGTGCATCAAAGCTTTACATAGAAAACCTTCAGGAAGAATACGTTACAGATTTTATCTGGCCTACACTAAAGGCAGGCGCTGTATACGAAGGAAAATACCTTCTCGGTACATCACACGCAAGACCGTGTATCGCAAAAAGAATTGTTGAGATAGCTGAAAAAGAAGGCGCAACTGCAATTTGTCATGGCTGCACAGGTAAAGGTAATGACCAGGTTCGTTTCGAGCTTACTATAAAGGCGCTTGCTCCGCACCTTAAGATTATTGCTCCGTGGCGTATATGGGACATCAAATCGCGTGAAGAGGAAATTGATTATGCACTTGCACGCGGCATAGATATCCCAGTTACAAAAGAGGATAACTACTCAATGGACAGAAACATCTGGCATCTTAGCCATGAGGGTATGGACCTTGAAAATCCGGCAAACGAGCCAAATCTTGACAAAATTTTGAAATTGATGGTTTCGCCTGAAAAGGCACCTGATACACCAACTTATGTTACAATCGATTTTGAAAAGGGTATTCCGGTTGCAATTGACGGTGTAAAATATTCACCGGTTGAGCTTGTTAAAAAGGCAAACGAGCTTGCAGGCGCAAACGGCGTAGGTATTGACGATATCGTTGAAAACAGACTTGTTGGTATGAAGAGCCGTGGCGTGTACGAAACACCCGGCGGTACACTTTTGTATGCCGCTCACCGCGAGCTTGAGCTTTTGTGCCTTGACAAGCAGACACTTCATTATAAGGCAAATGTTGCAAACCAGTTTGCAGATTTGGTATACGATGGTCTTTGGTATACACCTCTTCGCGAGGCTTTATCAGCTTTTGTTGACAGCACACAGCAGACTGTTACAGGCTCAGTTAAGATGAAGCTTTATAAGGGCAACTGCACACCTGCAGGTACAACATCACCGTATTCACTTTATGACGAGGACATTGCTACATTTGATGCTGACGAAGTATATGACCAGAAGGATGCTAACGGCTTTATCAACTTGTTTGGTCTTCCGTTAAAGGTTCGTGCAAACATGAAGAGAAGAAACGGCTTAAAGTAATAGGTCAAAAATGTATCAGACTTAAAACGGGCGGGCTTTTGTCCGCCTGTTTTTTAAAACAGAGTTCAAATTTAAAATCGAAAGGTTTGAAGTTTTATGAAACTATGGTCAGGACGCTTTTCAAAATCGACAGATGCGGCAGTTGATGATTTTAACTCATCAATACGCTTTGATATGCGTATGTATAAGCAAGACATAAAGGGAAGTATCGCGCACGCATCAATGCTTGGAAAGCAAGGCATAATTCCAAAAGAGGATGCAGAGCTTATCGTAAAAACACTTGGCGAAATTCTTACTGACATTGAAAACGGCAAGGTAGAATTTTTGGTCGATGCCGAAGATATTCATATGAATATCGAAAAAATCCTTACGGACAGAATCGGCGATGCAGGCAAACGCCTTCATACAGGCAGAAGCCGCAATGACCAGGTTGCACTTGATATAAGAATGTATATAAAGGATGAAATTTGTGAAATTCGTGCTATGGTTATCTCGCTTATGGAAGCTATTTTAAAGCTTGCAAGTGAAAATACAGATACGATTATGCCCGGCTATACACATCTTCAAAAGGCACAGCCGATTACATTTGCGCATCACGTTATGGCATATTTTGAGATGCTTCGCCGTGATATTGGCCGTCTTGATGATACTTTTAAGCGCACGAATATCTGCCCGCTCGGTTCGGGGGCGCTTGCCGCAACTACATACCCGCTTGACCGCGAATATGTAGCGGACGCGCTTGGCTTTGACGGCGTAACTGCAAATTCGCTTGACGGCGTAAGCGATAGAGATTTTGCACTTGAGCTTATGAGCACGCTCTCTATTATGATGATGCATCTTAGCCGTTTCTGTGAAGAGTTAATCCTTTGGAGCAGCCACGAATTTTCATTTGTTGAAATGGACGACGCATACTCAACCGGCTCATCAATTATGCCGCAGAAGAAAAACCCCGACGTAGCTGAGCTTATTCGCGGAAAAACGGGCCGCGTATACGGCGATTTAATGAGTCTTTTGACAACTATGAAGGGTATTCCGCTCGCGTACAACAAGGATATGCAGGAGGATAAGGAGCCTGTGTTTGATGCAATCGATACCGTAAAGCTTTGTATCCCCGTATTTTGCAGTATGATTCTTACTATGAAAATCAAAAAAGGCACTATGCTTCGTGGTGCGAAGGGCGGCTTTACAAATGCAACCGACGCAGCTGATTATCTTGTTAAAAAAGGGCTTCCGTTCCGCGAGGCGCACGCAGTAGTTGGAAAAATGGTGGCGTATGCACTTGAAAAGGGCAAGGCGCTTGATGAATTCAGTATGGATGAGTTCAAGACATGCTCTGACATATTTGAAGATGATGTATACGATGCAATAAGCATGGATACATGCGTAAATGGCAGAAACATTATCGGTGGTCCTGCAAAAGAAATGGTGAAAACCGCAATTGAGAATGGCAAAAAATTTGTTGAAAGTATAAAATAATAAAACATAAAAAGGTGCTTTAAGCAAAGCACCTTTTTTATATAAAATAAAAGAGTAAGCCTGTAAGCCGGGTTCTGTCGTGGATGGTTATCTATCTACATCACATGTTACCACATGATTTTAGCCACCTACCCGAAGGAGCGTCGGGCCGACTTAATTCCTTCCTTTGTGGTGTTGCTTCGAGTGGGGTTTACATGGCCGCCAAGTCGCCAAGGCGCCGGTGAGCTCTTACCTCGCCTTTCCATCCTTACCTGCAAAAGCAGGCGGTTTATTTCTGTTGCACTATCCCTGGAGTCGCCTCCGCCGGACGTTATCCGGCACCCTTGCCCTGTGAAGCCCGGACTTTCCTCAGACAGTGCCTCACGGCTCTCTGCCCGCAACCATCCAGCTTACTCAATGAAAGTATACCATAATAACAAGCCGTGCGTCAAGTAATACAAAATTATATATTTTGTTAATATAAAATAATTTTGTAGACTTTTTTAACGTTTATGGTATAATAAGTATATATAGGCATTTTATAAAGGCAGGCGAAGAAAAATATGGATAAAAAAAGAGTCAACATAGAAACAAAAAATATAATATTTATTATAACCTATTCGATAGTGCTTGCTGTTGCGCTTTTTAACATGAATACAACAATGTCGCTTCTCGGTTGGATTATAGCAATACTTAATCCATTTTTAACCGGACTTGTTGTGGCATTTATAATTAATATTATAATGAAATATCTTGAAAACAAAGCGTTTCGTTTTTTAGATAAGCCAAAATTTAAGCTCTGGCAAAAATTAAAGCGTCCGGTGTGCATGCTCTTGTCGTTTTTAATAATACTTCTTGCAATCGCGGCTGTTGTATTATTTGTAGGACCTCAGCTTGCACAAAGCATAAGACTTCTTTCGGGAAATATGCCGATATACGTTTCATATCTTCAGAATATGACCTCGACCGCTCTTGGCTGGTTTAATCTTGGCGTCGAAGATTTGGGCAGCTTTGCAATCAGCTGGAACGATATTTTTAACAGGGTTTCATCTATTCTTGCAGACATATCCCCGCGCGTGCTGAATTTTGCAACAGGCTTTACCTCGTCGTTGTTCAATTTCTTTATGGGAGTTATTTTTGCAATATATCTGCTTTTGGGAAAAGAAAAGCTGCTTTATAATGTAGAGATTACATCAAAGGCTGTCCTTTCGCCAAAAAATTTCTCAAACGCAAAAAGCATCGCAGCAAAAGCAAATCTGATTTTTACAAGCTTTGTTGTGGGACAGCTTACCGAAGCAGTAATTTTAGGCGTAATGTATTTTATAGGAACAAGCATCTTTCGTATGCCGTACGCGCCGCTTATTTCTACGATTATGGCGGTATGCAGCCTTATACCTATGTTTGGTCCGATTATAGGCGCAATTCCGTCTGCATTTATACTGCTTATGGTAAATCCAAACCTCGCAATAATTTTTGTTATTATGGCAGTAGTATTTCAGCAGATTGAAGGCAATTTTATATATCCGAAGGTTGTCGGCGATTCAGTCGGTCTTCCGGGAATTTGGGTGCTTTTCTCAATTCTTGTTGGCGGAAGTCTGTTTGGTGCAATTGGAATGGTTTTGTCTGTGCCCTTTGCCTCGCTCGGATATGCACTTATAAGAGAGTTTGTGTATGACAGGCTTAAAGAGAAAAAGGAATTTGAAGATTAATACGATAAAAAAGTATATAAAAAAGAAGGTATCCAAACGATACCTTCTTTTTTAATTTAGTTTATTCTTCTGTTGTTTGCTCTGTTTGTGCATCGCCGGTTTGTGCTTCATCAGAAATGATTTCTTCGTCTTCCTCTTCTTCACGTCCTGCGCTTGCAAGCGATACGATTTTTACGCCATCGGCAAGCTTCATAAGGCGAACACCCTTTGTAACACGCGAATATGTGCTTATATCACAGGTATGCATTCTTATTATTACGCCTGCATCGGTAATAAGCATAAGGTCGTCCTCATCTGTAACGGTGCTTATACCCGCAATTTTGCCAGTCTGCTCTGTAATGCGATAGGTGAGCACACCCTTACCGCCACGGTTTTGTACATGGTATTCATCAAGCTCGGTCTTTTTGCCATATCCGTTTTCCGAAACGACTAAAAGTCTTGTTCCTTCACGGGCAATACTTGCGCCTACAACACTGTCGTTATCCGAAAGTCTTATCGCACGCACACCACGAGCCATACGTCCCATAACACGAACATCGTTTTCGTCAAAGCGGATTGCCATACCGTCAGATGTGCCGACAATCATTTCGCAGCTGCCGTCAGTAAGTGCAACCTTTATTACCTCGTCGCCCTCGTCAAGACCAATCGCACGAAGTCCGTTTTTACGGTTTGTATCATAGTCAGAAAGCGGGCTTCTCTTTGTGATACCGCCCTTTGTAACAAAGGTCAGATATTTATCATCGCTAAACTCTCTAAGTGTAATTGTTGTGCTGATTTTCTCACCCGGTGCAAGCTCTAAAAGGTTTACAATTGCAGTACCCTTTGACTGACGCGACGCTTCGGGAATTTGATACCCCTTTAATCTGAACATTCTGCCCTGATTTGTAAAGAACAGTATATTATCGTGTGTAGAAGTCGTCATAAGCTCTTCTACAAAGTCCTCATCACGAACAGACTGCGCCGAAATTCCACGTCCGCCACGTCTTTGCGAACGGTATGTATCGACGGGCATACGCTTTACATATCCAAAATGAGTAAGTGTTATAACAACATCTTCCTCTTCAATCAAATCTTCAATGTCAATCTCATCAACAACGGGCACGATTTCGCTTCGTCTTTCGTCGCCGTACTTTTCTTTTATTCTTATAAGGTCTTCTTTTATGATGCTAAGCGCAAG
The DNA here is from genome assembly GCA_015068725.1 of Oscillospiraceae bacterium. Taxonomy (GTDB): domain Bacteria; phylum Bacillota; class Clostridia; order UBA1381; family UMGS1253; genus Aphodoplasma. The sequence goes on from SVKA01000014.1 coordinate 40,541, forward strand.
CTCCTCATCTGCAAGTACATCGTTAAGATATTTAATCTGCGACTGTACCTCACCAAGCTCGTCATGAATCTTCTGACGCTCAAGTCCGCTAAGTCGTCCAAGCCTCATATCAACGATTGCCTGTGCCTGAACATCTGTAAGGCCAAAGCGCTCCATAAGCTCTGCCTTTGCATCAGCAACGCCGCCCTTTGATTCGCGGATTACGTTTATTACCTCATCGATATTGTCTATCGCAATACACAAACCATTTAAGATATGCTCTCTGTCAATCGCCTTTTTAAGCTCAAAGCGAGTCTTGCGCATAAGAACATCTTTCTGGAATTCGATATAATAATCAAGTATTTCACGCAAATTGAGAAGCTTAGGCTCAGTATTGTTAACAATAGCAATCATATTCGCGCAAAAGCTCTCCTGCATCGAGGTGTTTTTATAAAGCTGATTTAGTATAACGTTTGCATTTGCATCACGCTTTACCTCGATTACAATACGCATACCCTCTCTGTCGGACTCGTCGCGAATTTTCGCAATGCCTTCTATACGCTTGTCGCGCACAAGCTCGCCTATTTTTTCAACAAGCTTTGCTTTATTAACCTGATAGGGAATTTCTGTAACCACAATCTGCTGATGTGTTTTAAACTCCTCTATAACGGCACGCGCACGCATAAGTATTCTGCCGCGGCCTGTATGGTATGCAGCGCGGATACCGCTTTTTCCCATAATAATTCCCGCCGTCGGAAAGTCCGGTCCCTTGATGTAGTTCATAAGCTCATCAATGGTAATGTTAGGATCCTCCATAATGGCGATAATACCGTCAATTACCTCGCCAAGGTTGTGAGGCGGAATGTTGGTTGCCATACCAACAGCAATACCCGACGAACCGTTTACAAGAAGGTTCGGGAATTTTGACGTTATAACCATAGGCTCAAGTCTGCTGTCATCATAGTTTGGTCCAAAATCAACCGTTTCCTTTTCGATATCAGCAAGCATCTCGAGCGCAATTTTGCTCATTTTCGACTCAGTGTAACGATAAGCAGCCGGCGGGTCTCCGTCTACTGAACCGAAGTTACCCTGACCGTCTACGAGTGGATAACGCATCGAAAAATCCTGCGCCAGTCTTACGAGAGCATCATATACAGAAGCGTCGCCGTGCGGATGATATTTACCGAGCACGTCGCCGACAGTTGTCGCACACTTTTTGTACGCTTTGTCAGGTGTGAGTCCCGCCTCGT
>SVKA01000015.1 GCA_015068725.1 Oscillospiraceae bacterium
TACCATAATCGTTTTATGTAAACCATTTGCGCAAATGGATAAAAAAACCTTGACTTTAGACATAAAAAACGATACAATATTTATTGTGTAATCTCTCCCTTTTTCGGGGGAGTTTGCTTTGTAAATCGACTTTTTATATATGAAAAATTTTTGTTATATCTGGAGGAAAAATTATGCTTACAAAGGCACCAAGAGGTACCAGCGATATATTGTCGCCCAATACTGCTAAATGGCAATATCTTGAGTCAAAAGCTCGTGATATATGTGCTCGTTTTGGTTATGGGGAAATTCGCACACCTACGTTTGAACATACAGAGCTTTTTCTGCGTGGTGTGGGGGATACCACTGACGTAGTAGAAAAACAGATGTATACATTCACCGACAAAGGAGATCGCAGCATCACTTTGCGTCCCGAAGGAACAGCATCTGCTGCGCGTGCATTTATAGAACATAATCTTGGAGCAAACCCTCTGCCTGTAAAGCTTTTTTATACGATACCTTGCTTTAGATATGAAAAACCTCAGGCGGGTCGCCTTCGTGAATTTCATCAGTTTGGTGTAGAGGTTTTCGGCTCTGATAAACCAAGCGTTGATGTTGAAATTATATCGCTTGCTATAATGTACTTAAATGAGCTTGGTCTTAACGACTTGACTCTTAATATCAATTCAATAGGATGTCCTGAATGTCGTAAAAAATATAACGAAAAGCTTATAGAGTATTTTAAAGAGCATTATGACGAGTTGTGCGACACTTGTAAGAGCAGACTCGAGCGTAATCCGCTTCGTATTCTTGATTGTAAATCACCAATATGCGGTGCACTTGCCAAAAACGCACCGAAGCTTATTGATTATATCTGCGACGAGTGTAGCGAACATTTTAATTCGGTAAAATCAGGGCTTGATGCGATAGGCATTTCATATACGGTTGACCCCGATATTGTGCGCGGACTTGATTATTATACAAAAACTGTTTTCGAAGTTTCGTCAAACGATATCGGCTCACAGTCTGCAGTGTGTGGTGGCGGACGCTATGATGGATTAATAAGTGAACTCGGCGGAAACGCTACACCCGGAATTGGTTTTGCACTTGGAATTGAAAGACTCATTATGGTTATGGAAAACAAAGGACTTTCTTTCGGTGAGGTAAAGGCGCCACAGCTTTTTGTAGCAACAATTGGTAAAAAAGCTGATATCTATGCAGAAAAGCTTGTATACGAATTGCGCAAGTCAGGAATCGTCTGCGAAAAGGATCGTATGGGAAGAAGTCTTAAGGCACAGATGAAATATGCTGACAAATCAGGCTATTTATACACCGTTGTGCTTGGTGATGATGAAATTGATAAAAACGAAGCAACGCTCAAAAATATGAGTGACGGTACAACCACAGATGTAACACTTGATAAGATTGCGGATTATTTAAGATAGAAATGAGGAGATTTTAATGGATACACTAAAGGGTATTAAACGTAGTCATTACTGCGGACAGCTTTCAGAAGCTAATATAGGACAAACAGTTACAGTTATGGGATGGGTTGATGTATATCGTAACCTCGGCTCGCTTATATTTGTAGATTTACGTGACCGCTATGGTAAAATTCAGCTTTCTTTTGATACAGATATCAATAAAGAATTGTTTGATAAGGCTGCATCGCTAAGAAATGAATACGTTATCGCTGCAGTAGGTGAGGTAGTGCTTCGTAGTGCGCCAAATCCTAAGATTCCTACCGGTACTATCGAAATTAAGGTAAGTGAGCTTCGTATACTCAGCAAAGCTGAAACGCCGCCGTTTGAAATAAAGGATGAAACAGATGTAAAAGACGAGCTTAGATTAAAGTATCGTTATCTCGATTTGCGTCGTAAACCGATGCATCAAAACCTTGTATTAAGACATAAGGTTGCAAAGATTGCACGCGATTTCTACGATGAAAACGGTTTTCTTGAAATTGAAACACCTATTCTTACAAAAAGTACACCTGAGGGTGCGCGTGATTATCTTGTACCAAGCAGAATACACCATGGCAAATTTTATGCACTTCCACAGTCGCCACAGCTTTATAAGCAGATTTTGATGCTATCGGGAATGGACAGATATTTCCAGATTGCAAAGTGCTTCCGTGATGAAGATTTGCGTGCAGACAGACAGCCTGAATTTACACAAATCGACCTTGAGATGTCATTTGTTGAGATAGATGATGTAATCGAAGTAAATGAACGTATGATCGCACGCGTATTCAAGGAAGTTATGGGTATGGATATACAAACTCCTTTTATGCGTATGCCGTACAAAGAGGCAATGGAGCGTTTTGGTTCCGACAAGCCTGATACACGCTTTGGTCTTGAAATCGTTAATATAAGCGATATTGTAGCTGATTGTGGCTTTGGAGTATTTTCCGGTGCCGTAAAAGACGGTAGCAGCGTCAGGGCGATAAATATAGATGGCGGCGCAGAAAAATTGAGTCGAAAAGAGCTTGATTCGCTTGGTGAATTCGTGAAAACATACCGCGCAAAAGGTCTTGCTTGGATGGTACGCGAAGAAAGTGGCGTGCGTTCACCAATTGCAAAATTCCTAACAGAAGATGAAATCAATGCAATTTTTGAAAAAATGGGTACTAAGGTAGGGGACACAGTTGTTTTTGTTGCAGACAAAGACAAGGTTGTGTTTGACTCACTTGGTGCACTTCGTTGTGAAATCGCACGTAGACTTGATTTAATTGATAAAAGCAAGTTTAACTTATTATGGGTTACAGAATTTCCGCTTCTTGAGTATGATGAAGAAGAAGGACGCTATGTTGCAATGCATCATCCGTTTACTTCACCGATGGACGAGGATATCGAGTTCCTTGAAACCGATCCCGGTCGCGTTCGTGCAAAAGCATACGATATTATCTTAAACGGTTGTGAGCTTGGAGGCGGAAGCATAAGAATATTCAACTCGCAATTGCAAGAGAAAATGTTTGAGGTAATAGGTCTTGATAAAGAAGATGCACAGGCGCGATTTGGATATCTTCTCGAAGCGTTTAAGTATGGTACACCGCCGCATGGTGGTATGGCTTATGGACTTGACAGATTTGTAATGCTTCTTTGCGGAGCAGAATCTATAAGGGAAGTAATTGCATTCCCAAAAGTTCAAAATGCATCAGAACTTATGACGAATTCGCCCGATGTTGTGTATGACAAGCAATTAGAGGAACTTGGAGTTAAGACCATAGAAGAAAAATAATAAAATTAAAACCTTGTATCAGTATAAAAGCGCTTGATACAAGGTTTTTTCTATTCTAAACAAGAAATAGGGGAATTTTTAAAATAAATCTAATTCTTATAAATTGTTCTTTATAAGAATTAGATGTGTATTTTTAAACAAATATCAGTTGATTATATCTATATCACATATTTTGCAGCCATTGCACATTGTAAGACGTCTTTCAAAAATTTTCTGCAGGGTTTCTAATAGCTGTTTGTTTTTTATTTTTCGCACCTGATGTATTATAATTTTCTGTGGCGCCATGTTTATAAGTGCTGACAATAAAAAATCATCTTCATTTATTATATCACTCTCATTTTCAAGACTCATCCCCAAAAGTTGACTCTGTGAGAACTCTTCAAAATTTTCGTTACATACACTGTATCGTTTATCACTTTTTAAAAAGATGTGAACAAGTCTTATACTCGGTGCTTGCAACACTACAAATTCTTTAAGCATCATTATAAAGTTTTCATATTCCATTTTTACAAAATAGTCATCTACAACACGGTCAATCAAGATTTCAAGCTTTTCCATATACTTTCCCAATCTGAACAAGACAAATCCTTCCAAATATATATTGCAGGTATTTTCAATTGTAAAATAATTATTTAATTCACTTCTTATAAGCTTTCTATTATCTTTTTCGACCAAATATATGTTCGAAAAAGTTTTTTTGGCAGATTTGTATATAAAAATTTTATCTTTTTGGTCAAAATATCCATAATTTCTATTAATTATTAATTTTAAAAAGTAGTCGTTATATTTACTGATAATATACGCTGCTAAATCATCATAAAACTGCTCAATGTCATGATTATTATGGAGATTAAATGTTATATAATTGATTTTTGAATCACCTACAAGCCCAACAGACACCGTTTTTATCACACGTTCTCACCTTTCCTTCAAGATAAATTTAGTATGTCAATCACGTGTGTATATATTCAAGCAAAAATAGGTATATTAAGCGTATGCAACCGGAAGAATCGAGCCTATATCCACTATATTTTCACGTGTCAAGCTTTTGACCTTTACACTATATTTGCTGCAAAAGTTGACAATTTCCATAAAATTAATATGTTTTTCCACATTACCAGTAATAGCAAGAATATCATGGCTTATAAGTCCCGTAGCACCGCCAAAAAAGCCGTATTCAAAGCCTTTTAGAAAAACATCGCCGGTATTTATTTTTAATACATCCATGCCGTTTTCCACACCTTTTTCATATATGGAAGCATCCTCTGTTATAAAAGCGTTTTTTGCTATTATACAAATATTGCATTTACTGTATCCCTGAGCTACATCTATAAATTGGATATTTTTACTGTGTTCTCGCACTAGCAAATCTGTATATTTTATCTTATGAAACGCAAAATTCGCAACTCGCGCTACATTATATGCAATGTCAAATGGATATGTGCTTGTAAGCTTCGAAGAACCTTTTATTAATTTTATACCCGGCAAAGTAAGCATTTGCGCATAATAATCATAAGCAGAAGGCTCGCAAACAAAAACATTGTCGCCTGCATGATGTATGCTCATATCGGGATGCGTACTTACGCTATCATATAAAGAGTCGATTTTGCAACTCAAAAACACTGTTATTCCCATATCCTCAAGCGCTTTTATAATTTTTTTGTCGCAGCGACAATCTATTATAACATAACCAACCTTTTTTGTTGGCAAATTAGGCTCTGATAAAAACTCCATACTCTCCCCTTCTTCTGTTTTTGATTTTATACAAAAGCCATTCTTGTTTACATAATAAAATTATAGTAAATTTAATAATTTTATTCACAAAATAAATGTTTTCTCATAGATTGATATTGTAACTTACACCAAGGTGTTTTCGGTCCAACCTATAAGTTGGGCTGTTAAAATACTCCGCAGGAATTTGCCCCTCCTTAATTCCTGCGGACTTTTTTATCTATAAAAAAGTATCCGCAACATTATATTATTTGCGAATACCTTAAAAGTTGTTTTATTAAAGCTCTTTTAAATAATTTTTTACAAACTCTTCTAATATTTCATCGCGCTCCACGCGATTTATAATGCTTCGTGCGTTGTTGTAATTGGTGATATATGTGGGATCACCAGAGAGAATATATCCCACAATCTGACTCACCGGATTATAACCTTTTACCCTCAAAGCGTTATATACAGTACATATAATTTCACGCACCTCTTTTGTGCGCTCGTTTTCCATATTATCAAATTTCATAGTTTCGTAATTGGGCATATATTTCGCCTCCTTCATCAAATACAATCTTATTATACTACAAATTTTTAGTCAATTCAAGAAGTTTTTTAATAGTTTTTCGCTATCTGCAATCAATATACAAACATATACATTATAATCGCAATAAAAATTCCAAGTGCAGCGCCTGCAACAACCTCAAATGGCGTATGTCCTATAAGTTCTTTTAATCTTTCGCCCTGTATTTTCGGTCCTTCATCCCAATGCTCTATAATCTGATTAAGTATAGACGCCTGTTTTCCTGCTGCACGTCTTACTCCGGATGCATCGTACATAACTACCAAAGCAAGCACGAAACATATAGCAAATCCTTCACTGTCAAAACCATTTTTCAAGCCTATCATAACAGCAAGCGATGTAACAAACGATGAATGTGAGCTTGGCATACCACCCGAACCAACAAAACGTGAAAAATCAAATCGTTTCTCGCTGACAAGTACGGTAATAACCTTGATAAACTGTGCAACAAACCACGAAAGAATTGCTGTCCAAAAAGCCTGATTATAATATAACTCATTAAAAAAAGTCATAATCTTTCTCTCCTGTATAAATTAATTATCCCTTTTTAAAAGATAATCGGTAAAATCAATTAAAAAGCTTGCTTTTTTTCCAAATTCGCCAAGTAAAGCCTTTGCTTTATTTGTGCTTTCTTCAAGCATTTCTTTTGCTCTGTCAATTCCGTAAAGCGATACATATGTGTTTTTGCAAAGCTCAGTATCACCGCCCGTGGGCTTGCCAAGCTTTGACACATCTCCCTCTACATCCAAAATATCATCCTTTATTTGAAATGCAAGGCCAAGATTTAAGGCATACTCTTCTAATAGCTTGATTTTACCTTCATCAGCGCCGGCACAAATCGCACCACAAATAGCGCCGCTTCTTATAAGCGCTCCTGTCTTTTTTGTGTGAAGCTCTTGCATCGTAGTTTCATCAATAACCTTGTTTTCGCTTAATATATCAATAACCTGACCGCCTATCATACCGCCAATACCGGAACAAGTTGCCATATAAGCTGCTGCCCTGATTGTTTTTTCAGAATTTGCAACTGCGCTTGAAAGCATTGTTTCAAACGCATAGTTTAAAAGCGCATCACCCGCCAAAACAGCAATCGCCTCGCCAAAAACTATATGATTAGTCTTTCGTCCACGGCGCAAATCGGAATTGTCCATAGCCGGCAAATCATCATGTATAAGCGAATATGTATGAATCATTTCAAGTGCACAAGCAAACGGCATAACAACATCTGTGTTATCCTCAAACAACTCATACGATGCCATCATAAGTACAGGTCTTATACGTTTTCCACCTGCAAACAAGCTGTATCGCATAGACTCAAGTATTGTTGCAGGTACGTCTGTTTTATTCTCAAGATACTTTTCGAGGTATGTATTTACAGTGTTTACTTTATTGTTAAATTCCGTCTTAAAATCCATATTATTCTCCATCTTCCGACAAAAAATCACTTTCAATTATTTCGCCATCTTTTTTCAAAAGGACATTAACCTTGTGTTCTGCCTCATCAAGCAGTTTATTGCACTGTCCCGACAAAACCACACCACGCTCAAATAATTTCAAAGATTCATCAAGCGAAATGTCATTTTTTTCAAGATTTTTTACTATTTCTTCAAGTTCTTCAATGCTTTTTTCAAGGTTTATAGTTTCGTTTTTCTTACTTGCACTCATTCTTTTCTTCCTTTCATGCAAAATTTTGACTATATAAATTTTGCTCTTGTGCTTCCATCAGAAAGCACAAGCTCAAATTCATCGCCTTTTACGGCATCTGCTACTGCTTTTATTACCTTTCCATCGTCTTGTCTAGCTATACTGTATCCCCTACCCAATACAGCAAGAGGACTCATTGCATCAAGCTTTCCTGCTACAAGCTTAAGCTTATCAGTTTTCTTTGATATGATAAGTCGTATGTTCCTTTCGAGCCTCTTTGTAAGCTCGTCTATAAAAATTCTTGTATCAGCAAGCTTCGTCTTTGGATTTTTCGGTTCAAGCTTTGAAAGTATTTCTCTTTTAAATTTTATGAGATTAAGCGCCGAAAATACTATGCGCGATTTTAAAGAAGAAATTTTTTCATCAAGCTCATAAACAGAAGGCACTGCAAGCTCCGCTGCCGCAGAAGGTGTTGGTGCACGCATATCAGCGACAAAATCAGCAATTGTAAAATCAGTTTCATGTCCAACTGCAGATATAACCGGTATCTTAGATGCAAAAATGGCACGCGCTGTCGCCTCTTCGTTAAATGCCCACAAATCCTCAATCGAGCCACCGCCACGGCCAACAATCATAACATCAACGCTTTGTGTATCATTAAAATATTTTATACCTTCACAAATACCTGCCGAAGCGCCATCACCTTGAACAAGTGATGGATAAATAAGCACTTTTGCGCACGGATAACGACGTGAGAGCACATTTATTATATCACGTATTGCAGCACCCGTTGTTGCAGTGATTACTCCAATAGACATAGGGTATTTTGGGATTGGCTTTTTAAACTCTTCATTAAATAGCCCCTCCTCGGCAAGTTTTGCCTTTAATTGCTCATACGCAATGTGGAGTGAGCCAACTCCGTCAGGCTGCATTTCTTCAATATACAGCTGATACGCACCATCGCGTTCATATACAGACACTCTGCCACGTGCAAGCACCTTCATACCATTTTCAGGCGTAAAGCTAAGATGCGACGCACTTGCTTTGAACATAACGGCTTTTAAAACTCCGCCTTCGTCTTTAAGAGTAAGATAGCAATGACCCGAATAATGCTGCTTAAAGTTTGAAATCTCACCCTTAACCCATATATTGTTTAGAATTTGCGCCCCATCCAAAACCTGTTTTATAAATTTATTAAGCTGTGATACGGTTGCGGTATATATTTTTTCCTCCAATACATACTCCACCCTTCAAATCTGTTTTTTAAGCTTGCTTGCCGCCTTTTAAAACACCGCTAAGCACCCCGTTTATAAACGGCGGAGCCTCATCGACGTCATATAACTTTGCAAGCTCAACTGCTTCGTTTACTGATACTCTGTCCGGTATATCTTCAACATAAACAATTTCGTACAAAGCCAGGCGCAATACAGCAAGGCTAACCTTTGACAGACGATCTATTTTCCATCCTGATTTCAAATTCTCAGCAATCATATTATCAAGAGTATTCATATTCTCAAATACTCCGTTCGCAGTTGAAACGATATAATTATACTGTTTTTTATCTGTCTTTTTTAGTTCTTCATTGTCTGTCTCGAACATATCGACTACATCAGGATAAGAATCTTTATGCGCCGTAATCTGAAACACGAGTTTAAAAGCCTCGCATCTTGCTTCTGTTCTGTTCATATGTGACCTCCAAAAAGTAATTTTTAGTCCTCAAGCGACATAATTTTCTCTACGCGCTTAGCATGTCTTCCGCCCTCAAACGATGCAGACAAATAAGAATTAACAATTTCAAGTGCAATTTCAGGGCCGGTTGTTCTTCCGCCAAGGCACAATACGTTTGCATCGTTATGCATTCTGCACATTTTCGCATCAAAACTGCTGTGGCAAAGTGCAGCTCTTATTCCACGCACTTTGTTTGCTGCAATGCTTATTCCAATACCTGTTCCGCATACCAAAATTCCGCGTTCGCACTCGTTTTTCACAACAGCCTGACATACATCCTTTGCAACATCGGGATAATCAATCGAATCTGTATTATAACAACCGTAATCCTTAACTTCAACATTTTTTTCTTTCAAAAATTCAATAATCTTGGCTTTTAATTCAAAACCACCATGGTCACTTCCAATTGCTATCATAATTTATCCTCCTAAATGTATTATAAGTTTATTTATTATTTTTTTCGTCATATTCCCTTTCGGCCTGCGATTTTCTAAGATATACAGGAGTTATTTTCTCGCACGAAACGGCTTCTCCTGCTTCAATCTTTTTCTTTGCCAAAACAGCTACAGACGAAGCACGCTGCATATTTGAATTTGCAAATGCAAACTCACACATATCACCGAGCTCGCACTCTATCTGTTCTTTAAAGCGAAGTATACCATCACCTATAAATACGGCTTTTTTATTCTCGCGTTTTACAATATCCAAAATTTCATCTATCGACACTGCGCAAGGCTCACAAACAGTGCAAAGCCCATCATCTTCCCAATGATAAGCCCCGCCATACACCTGGTCACGACGTGCATCCATAATTGGCACTATCAAATCTTTGCAAAATGGTAAATTATATGCCATAGCCTCAAGGGTAGACACCCCTACAATTGGCTTGCCACTCGCATGCGCAAGTCCTTTTGCAGTAGCAATACCTATTCTGAGTCCTGTAAATGAACCGGGTCCAACTGATATAGCAAATGCATCAATTTCGCTTAGTTTACTTTCGCAGTCTTCTAAAAGAGAGCTTATCATCGGCATAAGCGTCTGTGAATGTGTTTTTTTATGATTTATTGTATATTCTCCAACAAGTATATCATCACATACAAGCGCCGCAGATGCAACACCTGATGATGCGTCAAGCGCTAAAATCTTCACCGTATACCTACTCCCTTTCAATCAAGATTTCTCTGTAATCATCGCTTATATCGACATTTTTTGTTATTTTTACGCTGATTGTATTATCAGGCAGAATCTCCTCTATTTTCTCGGGCCATTCGATAAGACATATGCCATCTCCAAACAAATAATCGTCTATTCCTATATCATACATCTCATCGCTAAAATCTATTCTGTATACGTCAAAATGATATATCGGTATATCTGCCATATACTCGTTTATAAGCGTAAATGTAGGACTGCTTGTATACCCGTTATATCCAAGTGCCTTTGCAACTCCTGATACAAATGCCGTTTTACCTGCTCCAAGGTCACCCGTAAGACATACAATATCCCCTCTTTTTAAACCGCTGGCAAATTCGTATGCAATTTTAATAGTATCTTCTCTGCTGTTTGAAACATACTTCATAATTATCTTACAATCCTCTTTTCAAAATCGTCGGTTCAAATTAGAATAAGCCTACAATTTCGCCGTTTTTAAGAATATCTATGTTTTCAGCCGCAGGCTTTTTGGGAAGTCCCGGCATTGTCATTATATCCCCTGTCTGGACAACAACAAAGCCTGCACCCGCACTTGCTCTTACCTCTGATATCGTAATCTCAAAGTCTGTGGGACGTCCCAAAAGCTTTGGATTATCAGAAAGCGAATACTGAGTTTTTGCCATACATATTGGAAGCTTATCAAATCCTAACTGAGTAAGCTTTTTGATTTGATTTCTTGCTTTTACGCTATATACGGCGCCATTTCCGCCATAAATCTCTCTTACGAGCGTATCTATTTTATCTTCGATACTCATATCAAGACTGTAAACAGGAGCATAATTGGATTTTTTGTTTTCAAGCGTATCCAAAACCGCTTTGGCAAGCTCTATTCCGCCTTCGCCACCTTTTGCAAAAACCTCGCTTCGTGCGCAGATAACATCATATTTTGCACACATTTTTTCAACGACGTTTATCTCGGCATCTGTATCTGTATCAAATACATTGAGCGCGACCACAACGGGCAAACCAAACTTTTTCATGTTTTCGATATGTTTTTCAAGGTTTGGTATTCCCTTTTCAACCGCCTGCACATTTTCTTCTTTAAGGTTGTCTTTTAAAACTCCACCATTATACTTAAGAGCGCGAATAGTTGCTACAATAACTGTCATATCAGGCTTTAAGCCAGCCATACGACATTTTATATCAAGGAATTTTTCTGCGCCCAAATCCGCTCCAAAGCCTGCCTCTGTAACAGTGTAATCACTAAGCTTTAACGCAAGCTTTGTTGCACGAACACTATTACAGCCGTGCGCAATATTCGCAAAAGGACCACCGTGCATAAGACAAGGCGTATTTTCAAGCGTTTGTACAATGTTTGGCATAAGAGCATCTTTTAACAAAAGCGTCATAGCGCCTTCTGCTTTTAATTCCTTTGCACATACCGGTTCTCCGTCATAATTGTATGCAACAACAATTCTTCCAAGTCTTTGCTTTAAATCATCTATATCGTTTGCAAGGCAAATTATAGCCATAATTTCCGAAGCAACAGTAATCATAAAGCCGTCTTCACGAACAAATCCATTTGCCTTGCCACCAAGACCAACTACTGTATGGCGAAGTGCTCTGTCATTCATATCAAGCACGCGTTTCCACGCTACTGTGCGCGAATCTATATTAAGCTCGTTCCCCTGATGGATATGGTTGTCAAGCATCGCTGAAAGAAGGTTGTTTGCCGCTGTAATAGCGTGCATATCCCCTGTGAAGTGAAGATTTATATCTTCCATAGGTACAACCTGTGCATATCCACCACCTGCTGCGCCGCCTTTTACGCCCATAACAGGACCAAGCGATGGCTCGCGCAATGCAATAATAGCGTTTTTGCCAAGTTTTGAAAGAGCCTGACCAAGTCCGACAGTAGTGGTTGTTTTTCCTTCTCCCGCGGGAGTTGGATTAATGGCTGTTACCAGAACAAGCTTGCCATCTTTATTATTTGCTACTCTCTTTGCAAGCTCGTCCGTAAGCTTTGCCTTATAAGGACCATACATATAAAGCTCGTTTTCTTCAACGCCTGCCTTTTTTGCTACCTCGGCTATCGGCAGCATTTTACATTGTTGTGCTATTTGAATATCTGTGAGCATTGTTTTTCCTCCAAAAATCAAATTTTTACATATAATTTAGTTGACAATTTAAGTTTTTCGCCAGCCTTTATAACAATAAGATTTGCGCTTTCCATATCCATGTTAAGCGCATTTGTAGCCCATGTTTGCGGCTCTATACAAACAAAATCCGAATTTTTTGTTTCGTTATACAAAATCCAATGCTTAAAACTTTCGTCTGCCTCATAAAACACCCGTGTATTTGTATTAGCATCTGTTATAACTGATATATTCGCTGTGTTGTCATCTGCCAAAAACAAATCGTCAAGGGTTTCTTTATGCGATGGTACGCCAAGCTTTCCCAAAGCCTTATTTTGAAATTCGCTAAGCGGCAAAAGCTTGCCCGTCGGTATAGTATCATACCCAAGCTCATATTTACTTTTCAGATTTGCTTTGATGTAAAAAGCATCCTTGGGCGAATCATTAAACGGAATATTAAATGCGGTGTGATATGCAAAACCAAACGGCATATTTTTATCACTCATATTATCAAAAATAATATTTTGAGAAAGTCCATCTGGTGTAATAATATTCTCATATACTATTTTAACATTAAAATCAAAATATTCAAAGCATTTTTTTGTTTTATCTATTATATATTCAAAAGTTATGTTGACGCAGTTGTCTGTTGCCTCTTTTTTTGCTATGTTCCACGTTGTAAAACCATTCAAAAAGCCATGAATGTTCATATCATACGGCGCCTTAGTATTTATGGGCAGCTGGTATGTTCTTCCTTCAAATTTAAACCTGCCGTATGTTGTTCTGTTTGGAAAAAACAAAACAGGCATACCAAATATACGCCTTTCGCGAAGCTCGTCTGCATTACTGGCTGTATTGCGTATAAGTTTTATATTTTTGGGTGAATAATCAAGCCTGATGAGCTTTGCCCCATCAGTTATAAAAGCGCCTGTATAACCGCCACATTCAAATTCAATCGTTTTTATGCCGAGATATTCACCTTCAAAAACTCTTGCGTTTTGCATAACATATCCCCTGTTTAATAATTATAAAGCCATCTTGACGGAATCAGAAAAGTATATGGTGCCGTAGCGATAGCAAAAGTTAAAGCAAGCTTGATTCTTAACTTTTTGTCGCATTCTTTGAATGATATGTAGTAATTCATTATATAAATTAGCACTGATGCAATCAAAAGTGCAGGCACGGTAGTATACCACTCATCGCCCATGCTTCCAAGTTCAAAAACAATCATCATAACAAGCATATATACCGAGCCTATAAGGTCAGATACGATTCCTACCCCAAAGATTTTTACTATGTTTCTTTTGTAAAATTCTTTTTTATTTTCAAAGTGCAAAATTGACATAGCAACAATGAGCACAATGCTATCTATGATAAAATTTCCAGGTATAACCACAATCCATGTTACAGGAAATAATAACAGCATCCATAATGGGAATAAAACGTTATATAGTCTGACATCTTTTTTCATTGTAATTCTCCTTGTGTGCCTATATTTTTAAAACAAATTCATCCAGCTATGTAATCTCCAAATATCATCTGTATACTCAAAAATTGCAACTGTACAATTTTTACAAAGCATACTTTTTCTTGGAATGTATACTCCCGCAACAGTATCAAAAAATGTTCGAAGAAAACCATTATGCGTAAAAACGGCTACATTTTCGCATTTCTCAGACTCAAGCCTTTTCATAAATGCCAAAACTCTGTTTGCAAAATCCGCTTTTGATTCTCCATCAAAGATTGTATAGCCATCTTTGAAAATAACCTTGCGTTGCTCATCTGTTATAATGGAAAGAGACTCGCCTGCAATCGTGCCTACGTTTATTTCACGAAGCAAATCCAATGTTTCGTAATCACATCCCGCAAGTGCATTTTCCGCCGTTTGTCTTGCACGTACCAAATCACTCGAATAAATCTTATCAAACTTAATTTTGTTCAAAAATTCTCCAGCATTTTTTGCTTGTTTTTTGCCCGCATCAGTAAGGTTAACATCAAGCCATCCCGTCCACAAACCTTTTTGGTTTGTTTCGCTTTCACCATGCCTTACGATATAAACCTTCAACAAAAATCACTCCTATCGTATCATCTCGTCCTGATGCCCTGTTGCCTTGCGAGCTTTTATAACCGACTCAACCTCGTCAATAGAGCTTATCGACATATCTCCCGATACCGTATTTTTAATTGCACTGAGCGCATTACCATAAGACATTGCTTTTTCTATATCATCACCCGAAAGTATGCCGTAAAGCACACCCGCAACGTATGCATCTCCGCTTCCCACGCGGTCAATTACTTCGATGTTCATATAATGTGGTTCTTCATAAAATTTTCCGTCATAGTAAACCCTTGAACCAAAATTGTGCTTTGTAGGACTTACAACCTCACGACGTGTCGTTGCAACAACTTTGCAACCGTATGTATCGGCATAACCTTTCATAATTTCATCAAGTGTTCCTGTTCGTCCAAGCATTCTTCTTGATGTTTCCTCGGATACAAATAAAATATCCACAACCGGCAATATTTTTTCGATAACCGCTCTTGCCTCTTCCTCGCTCCATAACGCAGCACGATAATTTACATCAAAGCTTATAGCTACGCCGTTGCGTTTCATTGCTTTTATCATTTCAAGAGCAGTTTCTCTAAGGTTAATGTCAAGAGCCAAAGAAATCGAGCTTATATGAAAAACTCTTGTTTTTTCATATATTTCATCAGGAATTTCGGAAAGCTTCAACGAGCAGACAGATGCCCCTGCTCTGTCGTATACAACGGCAGATTTTCTTGGGTAAACACCGCTTTCATAATAATATATACCAAGTCTTCTTTTATCTGATTCGTCCCATACAACATAATCGTCCGAAACGTTTCCGTAGCGGATACGTCTTGCTACAAAATGACCTAATTTGTTTTTCGGAAGCTTTGTAACAACTGCTGCACGTATGCCAAGATTTGCCGCACCCGACGCTACATTAAATTCCGAACCGCCGCAATTTTTTTCAAATGTTTCACTTTGTGAAATTTTCTCCTTATTTGGCGCAGAAAGTCTTAACATAACTTCACCAAAGCTTATAAGGTCAAACTCTGCATATTTTTTTATAAAATCCATATTATTCTCACTCTTTTCTGCTTGTAAAGTAAAATTTTGTATACGTGTATTATATTATAGCACAGATGGTAAGTTTAGTCAATTTCAAAATGCAGTTTTAATATGGTTTGGAAGATATTTTTTTGATTATATAACTCATAAATAATTTCGTTATTTTTTTGTCTATCTTTGTGTATAAAATAACAATAAAAAAACGCTTGACACGACTTGTTTTTATATGGTATATTATTCTTGAAAGTAACCAAATGATTACTTTTCGTATTATGTGCATTTACTTCTTATGATGGAGATGTTCGTAAGAGGTATTTAAAATTTAAATTTTATTATTAGGAGGATAAAACAATGGACATCAAACAAGAAGCACTAAAAAAACATGGCGAATGGAAAGGAAAAATCGAGGTTATATCAAGAGCACCTTTGAAGGATGCAACAGATCTTTCCTTGGCATATACTCCCGGTGTTGCGGAGCCTTGCCTTGAAATTCAGAAGGATGTAACAAAATCTTTTGACCTCACAAGACGTCATAATCTTGTTGCCGTAGTTACAGACGGTTCTGCTGTTCTTGGTTTGGGAGATATCGGTCCCGAAGCAGGTATGCCCGTAATGGAGGGCAAATGCGCTTTGTTTAAGACTTTTGCAGACGTAGACGCATTCCCGTTGTGTGTAAAATCACAGGATGTTGATGAGATTGTAAGAACTGTACAGCTTATTTCAGGAAGCTTCGGCGGCGTAAACCTTGAGGATATCGCTGCGCCAAGATGCTTTGAAATCGAATCAAGGCTCAGAGAAGTATGTGATATTCCTGTATTTCACGATGACCAGCACGGTACAGCTATCGTGTGTGCTGCTGCAATGATAAATGCACTTAAATTGGTTAAAAAGGATATGGATAAAATAAAGATTGTAATAAGCGGTGCAGGCAGTGCAGGTACAGCTATTGCTGACCATTTGATGAGACTTGGCGCAAAGAACATTCTTATGGTGGGTAGAGCAGGCGTATTGTGCGACGGTAAAGAAACAAGACCTGCATATATAGAGCTTGCAAAAAGAACTAACCCTGAGCATATTACAGGAAGCCTTGCAGATGCATTGGTTGGCGCTGATGCATTCATTGGTGTATCCGCACCAAATATCGTATCAAAGGAAATGGTATCTGCTATGGCAAAAGACGCTTTGGTTTTTGCTATGGCAAACCCTGTGCCCGAAATCTTCCCTGACGACGCAATCGCAGGCGGTGCAGCAGTTGTTGGAACAGGTCGTTCGGACTATCCGAACCAGATTAACAACGTTCTTGCTTTCCCCGGAATTTTCAGAGGCGCACTCGACGTAAGAGCAAGCGACATCAATGACGAAATGAAGATGGCAGCTTCTCATGCAATCGCAAACCTTATAGCTGAGGAAGATTTGAAGCCTGATTACATTATTCCAGGTGCTTTCGACGAAAGAGTAAGCAGCGCGGTTGCAAAAGCAGTTGCGCAGGCCGCTAAGGAAACAGGCGTTGCAAGAATATAAATAATGCAATGAAAAAAGGATTAATAACCCAAAAAAATATACTCTGTGCAGCAGAAGAGGTTTTTTCTGAAAAAGGTCTTTTCGGTGCGCGTGTTGATGAAATCTCAGAGCGTGCCGGATGCAACAAGCGAATGATTTATGCACATTTTGGCAGCAAAGAAGGTTTATATACCGCGGTATTAAACAATGTGTATCGCAAGCTTTCCATAACAGAAGAAAATCTTTTGTCAGAATCGTTATCCCCTGCTGACGCTGTATCTTTATATATAAAGCTTTTGTTTAACTTTTTAAAGGATAATCCCACTTTCGTTAAAATGGTTATGTGGGAAAATCTCAACGAAGCAAAATATATGAGAATGTCAGGTGCATCAGATTTAAAAAATGTATCCGTCAAAGTATTGGAAAACATACTTAAACAAGGTGTTCAACAAGGCGTTTTTAAATCGGATATAAACATAAAGGAAATTATTATATCTATTAATATGTTTTGTTTTTCTTGTTTTTCGAACGTTTATACTATGACCGATATAATGAATATTGATTTCTTTAATGCACAAGAATTAGAGCTTCGATTGGCTACTATTACAGATATGATTTTAAGTTATATCTTAAAACAGTAATAATATACATTTTTGCATCTGAAATATGTTGACTTTTAGAGTGTGATATGGTATATTATCCTTAAAAGTAACCAAACGATTACTTTTTGTGCAAAGTATTATTAAAATGTATTTACACTATAAAAAGGAGAGGTTAGAAATGATAACAAAAAAAGTAGTAAATTTACCGGTAAAAATTTTTGATACCCGCGAAGAAATGGGTGTTGATTCGGCAAAGCGCGTTGCAGAGGTTATAAATGCTGCAATAGCTGAAAAAGGTGTGGCAAACGTTGTTTTTGCTGCAGCTCCTTCACAGGATGATATGTTAAAAAGTCTTTTGGAGCAGGATATTGACTGGTCAAAGGTTCGTGCTTTCCATCAGGATGAGTACATAGGTATAGCTGATGATGAACCCGCTGGTTTTGGTAATTTCTTAGACCGCGCAATATTTAAAAAGGTAAACTTTAAAGAGATACATTATCTTCGTTGCGACGCTGATAAAGCTGAAGAAAAGTGTGCAGAATACACAAAACTGCTTACAGATTACCCCATCGATATGATTTTGCTTGGCATTGGCGAAAATGGCCATCTTGCATTCAATGACCCGGCTGTCGCTGATTTTGAAGACCCCAAAAAGATTAAGATTGTTGAGCTTGACGACGTATGCCGTCAGCAGCAGGTTAATGATGGTTGCTTTGCCACACTCAATGACGTTCCAAAGCAGGCAATGAGTCTTACTATGTCATTTATTATGTCTGTTCCCCATGCAGTATGTGTTGTTCCTACAATTCGTAAGGCAAACGCTGTATACAATGCTCTTAATGGTCCTGTAACTACTGCTTGTCCTGCAAGCATACTCAGAAACCATAACGACGCAATTCTCTATCTTGATAAAGACAGCGCATCAAAAATACTTTAATCTACGCGAGGTACAAGGTATGGAAATGTTCAAAATGACCGTAGATGAGATATGCTCGCTCGATCCCGAGCTTGCAATAATACCCGTTGGCTCTATTGAACAGCACGGACCTCATCTGCCAATAATGACTGATTGGGCTATTGCGACAGAGCTTGGCAAACGCATTTCTGAAAAGATGGGTGCGTTTTTACTGCCCGCTCTCCCCATTTCAACTTGTCGTGAGCATATGGGGAAAAAAGGCTCTGTATGGATGGAACCTACAACCTTTTATCAAATGATGCACGATATTGTAATGAGTCTTAAAGCTCAGGGCTTCAAGCGTGTAGGAATTTTAACAACTCATGGCGGAATTTTTGTTACAACTCCGCTTGTGAGAGATTTGAATGCAAAGTTCCAACCCGATTTACAGGTTGCACTTGTAACATATGACTCGTTTAAAATAGAAGGTATAATGGAAAGCCAAGGACTTCACGCCGATGAAACAGAAACATCAGAAATATTGGCAATTGCGCCCGAAACCGTACATATGGACAAGGCTGCAGATTTTGTTCCTGATGTTCCGAGATCATACCTTAATTATGGCAGTATTTTCCGTGCAAGTCCAACAGGTGTTTGGGGTGAACCAACGAAGGCAACTGCCCAAAAAGGTGAGCGTTTCCTTGAAGAGTTTTCAAATATGGCAGTAGAGGAGTTTAACAAAGCATTTGATTATATGACCAATAAAGAAAAGTTTGGTTATAGTAATTTTTAATTAAAGCAAGGAGAAGAGATCATGAAAAAATTAAAAGTACTTTTAATTGGCGCTGCTTTTTCGGCAGATTTACACTCTGACGGATACAGCAGAATTTTAGACAAGGTTGACATTGTAGGTATTTGCGACAAAAACCTCGATGCAATAAAATCATTGGCTGACAGATATGGTTTTACTGGCTACACAGCATATGACAATTATGATGACGCTATCAAAAACTGCGATTGCGATGTAGTTGACATTTGTATGCCGAACTTTCTTCATCATGACGTAGCTATAAAGGCAATGAACGCAGGACATGACATTATATGCGAAAAGCCCCTTGCTACAACTGTTGAGGATGCTTATGATATGGTAAAAACCGCAAAAGACCTTGGTAAGCATATTTATTATGCAGAAGACTGGCTCTTTGCACCGGCTTTCAGAAAGGCAGTATCTATAATCGAGAGCGGTCAGCTCGGTAAAATGCTCTACGTAAGAGCAAGAGAGTGCCACAGTGGTTCACACAGCCCGTTTGCACAGACTATCAAGTACTGTGGTGGCGGTTGTATGGTTCACCTTGGTGTTCACCCTGTTGCATTTATGCTTGCTATGAAGGATAATAAATGGTCCGAGCTTGCAGCTATGACATCAGGCGGTGGCGAAAACAATATCATTCATCAGAAGATGGAAGGTGAAGACTGGGCAGGTGCATTTATGCGCTTTGATGACGGAACCTATGCTACACTTGAAGCTAACTACGTTACTGTTGGCGGTATGGAGGATATCCTTGACGTTTACTGTGAAAAAGGTACAATTCACGTTGACCTTTCGTTCCAGGGACCTGTAAAGGTATTTTCAATCCCCGGCCTTGACTATACAATTGAAAAGGCAGAGGTTACAACAGGTTGGGCTAACGTTGCCGTAGATGAAAAGTATCAGCTTGGATACTGCGGAGAGATAAACCATTTCGTAGACTGCGCTCTTGCAGGCAAGGACGCTCAGGTTGGTCTTCGAGGTGTAGACGGTTATGAAACACTTAAGGTTATAAACCTTATTTATAAAGCTTCGAAAGAAGGAAAGAACATCAAAAATACCGGTGAGGAAGTGTAAATTTATGAACAAAAAACCAGTAGATATACAAATCCCCGTAACTATCGGTGGTGTAACCTTTAAAAACCCGTTTTTCGTGGCATCGGGTCCTACTACAAAATCGGTTAAACAATTAGTAAGAATAGAGGAAACCGGTTGGGCTGCAGCTTCTATAAAGCTTAGCATAGACCCTGCTCCCTACATAAACAGAAAGCCGCGTTATTCCCTTTTTAAAGACAGAGATGCTTTGGCGTTTACTGCTGAAAAGCGTCTTACGTTCGAAGAAGGCTTAAAGCTTATTCGTGATGCAAAACCGAAACTTCACGACCTCAAGCTTATGGCAAATATTACCTATGCCGGTGATGATGGTGTTTCCGGTTGGGTAAATATGGCTAAGAAGTTTGAAGAAGCCGGTGCAGATGTTATCGAGCTTAATATGTGTTGCCCAAATATGAGCTACAATATGGAAATGACAAGCGGCGGTAAAGAAACCGGCAAAAAGCAGACTGGTGCAAGTATGGGTCAGCAGGCTGAAATTGCTGCAGAAATTGCAAAAGCTGTAAAAGAAGCAATATCTATCCCTCTCTTTGTAAAGCTTACTCCCGAGGGTGGTCAGATTGCAAAGGTAGCAAAAGCTCTTTATGAAGCAGGCGCAGATGCGGTTGGTGGCACAGGTAACAGACTTGGTATGCCTCCTATCGATATTGATGACCCAGGCAGTGCGTTTTATCATTTGCAAAAAGAGATTTCCATGGGTTGCCACTGCGGAAAATGGCTTAAACCTTTGGCTCAGCGCGATACATATGAAATCCGCAAGGTGTGCGGCATGGATGCTCCTATTATGGCAGCAGGCGGTATCACGAACTGGCGCGATGCAGTTGAAATGATTCTTTGTGGTGGTAATCTTCTCGGTGTTTGCGCAGAAACGCTTATCTCCGGCTATGATATATGCAGACCTATGATTGAAGGTCTTGATAAGTATATGCAAGAGCACGGATACACAGACCTTTCGCAGATGCGAGGACTTGTTGTTCCGCAGGTGCGCACTGCAAATGATGTAACTATCTTTGCAGGATATGCAAAAATCAAAGAGCCTAACCTTAGTGCTCCATGTAAGAGTGCATGTCCCCACCATGTTCCTACTCAGGCATATATTCAAAAGATTGCCAAGGGCGAATACAAAGAGGCATATGATCTTATAACAGGCAAAAACCCTCTCCAGAGCATTTGTTCGTTTGTATGTAATCATCCTTGCGAAGATGCATGTATAAGAGGTGGATATGACTCCCCTGTTAAAATTCGTCAGTTGAAGAGATTTGTTCTCGAATACGGTAAGGCACAAGGCTGGACTCCCGCATGGGCAAAAGCAGATTTTAACGGACACAAGGTAGCTGTTATCGGTGCAGGTCCTGCAGGTCTTTCGTGTGCTTCCGAGCTTAGAAAAGCCGGCTATGACGTTACTGTATTTGAAAAAGAAGAGTCAGCAGGCGGATTAATCAGATTCGGTATACCGGATTATGTTATGAAGAAGGATATCTTGGACGAAGAGATAAACTTCCTTGCTGAAAATGGCGTAAAATTCGAGTTTGGCAAAGAGCTTGGAAAAGATATCACATTAGATAGCATTAAAGCTCTTGGATATGAGGCTGTTTTTGCAGCTATCGGCACAGGTAAAAAAATAGCAAGCAACATCGAAGGTGCAGACATTGCATTGGATGCTTTGGATTTCCTTAAAGACATTTCTCTTGGTAAAAATACATCTTTGGAAGGCGATGTTGTAGTTATCGGCAAAGGCTTTGCTGCGATGGACAGTGCAAGAAGTGCTGCTCGTCTTGGTGCAAGCCATGTAACTTTGGTTTGGACAGGTAATTATCCAAACAGATCATACGACGCTGATGCACTTGCACTTGCAAAAGAAGAAGGCATTGTACTTGTTGATAATGCATCTGTAAAATCTGTATCGGGCGATGCTGTAACAATCGATTGTGGCGGAACTAATATGACTATCCCCTGCGGCAAGGTTATTATAGCAAACGAATATGAAGCAGATGCAAGCGTACTTGCCGGAGCCGAAACAAAGAATGGCTTTATAAAGATTGCAAACGCAAGAACAAACATAGACGGACTCTACTGTGGCGGAAACGCAGTTCGCTCTGCAAACGTTATTACTGCTATTGCTGCAGGTAAAAACGCTGCTGCAGTTATTGACAGCGACATAAGAGGCGAAGAAGCTACACTTGAGGTGATTCCTTCTACAAAAACAGTTAACCCCGAAATCGTACGTGAAAGAACAGGTTATCTCAAAAAGGATAACAACGCTCTTAAGCTTAACGACGCAGCAGATGTAAGAAGCGAAAGCTTTGAAATGTACGAAAGAGTAATGACAGAAGAAGAAGCACAAAAAGAAGCTTCAAGATGCTTAAATTGCGGCTGCGGCGAAGGATGTCAGCTTTGTAAAACAATTTGTACAGACTTTGCTCCCGAAATTATCGATGCAGATACTATGCATATAAGAAAAGAAGATTGCGTAGCTTGTGGAATGTGCTTTAACCGTTGTCCTAACGGAAATATTGAAATGGTTGATCTTGGATACACAGTATAATATATAAGGAGGAAATAAAAATGTATACAGTTAATTTTGACATTTCAGGTCAGGTTGCTGCTATAACAGGCGCAGGTGGCATAATTTGTGGCTGTTTGGCAAAAGAAATGGCAAAAAAAGGTGTTAAGGTGGCACTTCTCGATTTATTCGTAGATAATGCCCAGAAAATCGCAGACGAAATAGTTGCAGATGGTGGAGATGCTATCGCAGTAAAGGCAGATGTACTTAGTCGTGAGAGCCTTGAAGCTGCAAGAGATGAAATCATTGCTAAATATGGCAAGATTGATATTCTTGTAAACGGTGCAGGCGGTAACAAACCTCAGGCAACAGTATCTAAGGATAAGGATTTCTTTAACTTGGATTTGGACGCATTCAAGTGGGTATTCGACCTCAATGTAACCGGTGCGGTACTTACTACTATGGTATTTGGTGAGCTTTTGGCAAAGCAGGGCTATGGTAATGTTATCAACATTGCATCAATGTCAAGCTATCACCCACTTACAAATACAGTTGCATATTGCGGTGCTAAAGCTGCTGTTGCAAACTTTACAGAATGGATGGCAACACACTTTAACCAGAATTACAGCAATAATATCCGTGTTAATGCTATCGCCCCCGGTTTCCTACTCACAAACCAGAATCGTTACCTCTTAACAAACGAAGATGGTTCTGCTACTGACAGAGGTCAGAGAGTTCTTGCTAAAACTCCTATGAACCGTTATGGTGAGCCAGTTGAAATGGCAGGCCCGGTTATCTTCCTTTGTTCAGAAGCAGCTTCGTTCATTAACGGTGCAGTACTCCCTGTTGACGGTGGTTTCTCATCATATTGGGGCGTATAAAAAATACTTATATAGAAAGAAGAGGATTTTATTATGCAATATCATCACGTCGATTATAAAAAGCTTGAAAAATTCTGTATAGAAGCTTTCAAGGGCTATGGTTTTAACGAAGAAGAAAGCAAACAGATTACCGCAGTTCTTTTAGAGGCTGATTTGAGCGGTATCGAATCACATGGCGTACAGCGTATGATTCGTTATCACAAGGAAATTACAGGCGGTATGGTTAAAATCGATGCAAAACC
Source organism: Oscillospiraceae bacterium (assembly GCA_015068725.1). Taxonomy (GTDB): domain Bacteria; phylum Bacillota; class Clostridia; order UBA1381; family UMGS1253; genus Aphodoplasma. The sequence continues at coordinate 23,819 of SVKA01000015.1, forward strand.
CGAGGTAGTTTTTGAAACTCCCCTCTCCGCAGTAATTGAAGGTAATGACGCTATGGGACAGACACTTGGCGTAAATGCTATGCAAATGGCTATCGACAAGGCTAAAAAGTCCGGTTTTGGTATGGTTACAGTTCGTAACTCAAACCATTACGGTATTGCAGGTTACTATTCAAAAATGGCTGCAGCAGAAGGTCTTATTGGTATGTCAATGACAAACACCGAGGCTATTATGGTTCCTACTTTTGGTAAGCAGGCTATGCTTGGTACAAACCCAATCGCATTTGCAATGCCCGCAGATCCGGTACCTTACTCATTTGACGCAGCTACAACAGTTGTTCCGAGAGGCAAGCTTGAAGTTTATGTTAAGCGTGGAAATGGTCTTCCGATTGGTTGGGCGCTTGATGAAAACGGTCATGACAGCAACGAACCTGACAGAGTTTTGTCAAATATCATTAACAAAACAGGCGGTGGTATTCTTCCGCTTGGTGGTTCAGGCGATTTGACATCAGGTTATAAGGGCTATGGCTTTGCAATGCTTTGTGAAATTGCAACTGCTATCCTTTCGGGTGGTACAACATCAAATTACATATACAAAACCCCGGGCAGATCAAATATCGCACAGTGCTACATCGCTTTGGATTATGGCATGTTCGGCGATAAGAAAGAAATTGAAGCTTCGCTTTCAAAATATCTTCAGGAAGTTCGTGATTCTGCAAAAGCAGAAGGCGCAGAGCGTATTTATATCCACGGCGAAAAAGAAGCCGAGGCAAGAAGCCGCGTTTTGTCTGAGGGTGTATATCTTAATGATAAGACTTATGACGAAATGAAGATGATAGCTGAATATACAGGTTCATCAGAGTTTCTTCCCGAGTATATTGACTAATTAAATACTACATACAAAAAATGAGAGCAAATTTGCTCTCATTTTTTTGTTCTCATTTTTTAGCAAGATTGTGATTGGAATATTCTTTTTGATTTGTAACCTCGTCGTCGATAAATTCGGGGATTTCGAACTCTTCATATTCACTTTCAAGCTCAATTTCTGCAAGTATCAAACCCTTGTTTTTACCCTCAAAAACATCTATCTCCCACTTTTTCCCTTTGTAAAAATAGATGTATCTTATTTTTTCAACCACTTCGTTATTGCATGCATTGTCTATCAAGTCAAGAGCATCCTGATAAGGAATTTCGTACTCAAATTCTCCCCTTGATACATCGCTTTTTCTGTATTTTATTGTTACATACGCTTTATCGTTGTAAATTCTTACTCTTACTGCTTTTTCGTTCGAGGAAAAAACATAACCCTGAATAATTTTCGCACACGATTCTGCTAAAGTTGTATCAAATGCTTCCACTAAAAATTTTCTTTCTATTTCTATGCCCATAATAACCTCTCAAAAAATATAAGGACTGAATATAAAATCCAGCCCTTAATCTTAATTACATAATTGTTCTTACTCTTATTACACCTTCGATATTTTCAATATCTTTAATAACATTATCATCAACATCGCCTACAACATCAAGTATTGTGTATGCAACGTTGTTTCTGCTTCCGTTAATCATACCTTCAATGTTTATGCCGTCCTTTGCAATCTGATTTGAAATCTGGCTGAGCATATTCGGTATATTTTCGTGAATAACAGTTATTCTCTTATCAGTGCTTCTTGGCATAACAACCTTCGGGAAGTTAACCGAATTAACAATGTTTCCGTTCTCCAAAAAGTCCATAATCTGCTTTACCGCCATTACTGCACAGTTGTCCTCTGCCTCGGGAGTTGAAGCACCCAAGTGCGGAATTGAAACAACGTTTTTATATGAATTAAGGGCGTTTGACGGAAAATCGCAAACATATTTTGCAACTTTTTCGTCATCTATTGCAGATTTCATTGCATCTGCATCAACAAGCTCACCTCTTGAGAAATTGAGAATTCTTACGCCGTCTTTCATCTGTGCAATCGTCTGAGTGTTAATCATTGAAGCTGTATCCTTGTTATACGGAAGATGTAATGTTATATAATCACATGTTTCGTATATTTCCTTCAAATCAGTTGCTCTTTTTATTGACTTTGACACGCTCCATGCAGCATCAACAGAAATAAACGGGTCATATCCTATAACTTCCATCCCAAGATGCTGTGCAGCATTCGCAACCAAAACACCAATTGCACCAAGACCAACAACACCAAGCTTTTTGCCATATATTTCAGGTCCTACAAATGCTCCCTTGCCCTTTTCAACGTCCTTTGCAATTTGGTCGGAATCAAGGCTCTCGGCCCATTTTATTCCGCCTACAATATCTCTTGATGCAAGGAAAAGTCCTGCAATAACAAGTTCTTTTACCGCATTTGCGTTAGCACCCGGAGTGTTGAAAACAACTATTCCGTCTTTAGCGCAATTTTCAACGGGGATATTGTTTACGCCCGCGCCTGCTCTTCCTATTGCAAGAAGTGATTTTGGCATCTCATAATCATGCATATTAAAACTTCTTAAAATAATTGCATCAGGATTTTCAATGTTGTCAGAAATTTTATAATCGGCAGAAAACTTGCTCAGTCCGATTTTTGATATTTTGTTAAGAGTTAAAATATTGCTCATATTAGTCACCAGCCCTATTTATTTTCAGTTTCAAATTTCTTCATAAATTCAACTAATTTTTTAACACCTTCGATTGGCATTGCATTGTAAATGCTTGCTCTCATACCGCCAACGCTTCTATGTCCTTTGATATTAACAAATCCATTAGCCTTAGCTTCCTTGACAAATTTATCATCAAGCTCAGGATTGCCTGTAACAAACGTCGCATTCATCAACGAGCGATCCTCTTTCTCGGCGCAGCCTTTAAAGAGCGAGGATTCATCAAGATAATTATACAAAATTGCAGCCTTTTCAATGTTGATTTTTTCGATAGCATCAACACCGCCAAGATTTTTAATCCAGTCAAGGATAAGTCCGCACATATAGATGCTGTATGTAGGAGGAGTGTTATACATAGAATCGTTTTTGGCGTGCACACTGTAATCAAGCATTGTAGGAGTAATCGGCAATGCGTTGCCAATCAAATCCTCTCTTACAATAACAACTGTCAAGCCTGCAGGGCCGATGTTCTTCTGTGCACCTGCATACAAAAGTCCAAACTTTGATACGTCAAGTTTTTCAGACAATATGCAAGAAGAAATATCAGCGACAAGAGGAACATCGCCTGTATCAGGAATGTAGTTATATTTTGTACCGTAGATAGTATTGTTAAGTGTTATATGTACAAAGTCTGCATCCTTTGAAAAATCAGCATTAGTAAGCTTGGGAATATATGAGAAAGTTTTATCCTTGCTTGAAGCAACAATATTCGCCTCACCAAATTTTGCACCTTCATCTGCAGCTTTTCCCGCAAACTGACCTGTAACAACATAATCAGCTTTCATATTCTTGCCATATAGATTAAGCGGAACCATAGCAAACTGAGTAGATGCGCCACCCTGCAAAAACAATACCTTGTAATTTTCAGGGATATTCATAAGCTCATAAAACATACTATTAGCTTTAAAAATAATATCCTCATAATCTTTTGAACGGTGGCTCATCTCCATAACGGACATACCGCTGTTGCCATAACAAGTAAGCTCTGAAGCTGCCTTCTCAAGCACTTCAAGCGGTAATGATGACGGGCCTGCCGAAAAATTAAATACTCTTTCCATAATAAGTTCATCCCCTTATTTTCATAATAGATTTATTATACTACAAAAAAAACACAGAGTCAACCGCTTTTAACCCAAAAAACGCAAAAAAATACAAGCGATTACAAACATTTTTGCAACCGCTCTGAAAACAACGCTTATTTAATTTCAACAACCTTGCCCGTTTCGCGACTTTCCAATATCGCCTCTACAATTTTTGTCGCCTGATAAGCATCTTTTGATGTCGGAGCCTCTACCGCTACGTCGTTTAGTATAACATCTGCAAAATGCTCGATAGAATCTCCCCAGCCTTTATTTACGCCATAATTCAAATAGTATGGATATAGCTCGTGATATGTGTATTCCGGCTCTTTTTCGCCATTTTTCTCTCTTTCAAGCTTAAGCTTTGCTCTTCTTTGTTCTTCCTCAACAAGATATTTTCTTATTGCAATATCTGCTTTAATTCCTTCGGCTTTATACCACTGAGCCTGCATATAATCATGCTCTACATGAGTGCGTCCTTCATAAAACTTGCACTCTACCTCTCCCGGCATCCCAAAAGTATGTAGCTCGCAAAAATCATCAACTGTTACAAAACCAAACTGTGTTGTGGCTTCAAAATGCTCCTTCGGGGTTTGCTTTGGTGCATATCCTGTGGCCATCATCATTGCGCTCGAACCATTTTCAAATTGCATAATAACATTATCTTCGTCAACGCGCGAGGTATAACAATATACCGATTTAACCTCGCTATCCGCAAGATAGCGCAAAATATCAATGATATGACAACACTCTACCGCAAGACGCCTTCCGCCTCCTCGAAGGCCACCATAGTTTTTATATCTTTCACACCAGTCGTCAGCTATGCGATAATATGCCGTTTTCATACCACCGTTTCTTTTAAGGATTTCTTTTACATCACGATAAACAGGCGCAAGTCTTCGGTTCATACCTACCAAAGCTTTCTTACCTGTTTCCTTTTCGGTTTTCATAACAAGTTCACATTCTTCGGGTGTTTCGCCAAGGGGCTTTTCCACATAAACGTGCTTTCCTGCTTTAAGCGCCTCAACAGTCAACGGAACGTGCATCTCTTCCTTTGTCGCTATTACCACACCATCAACAGATGGGTCTGCAAGCACCTTTTTATAATCCAATTCTGTTGGAATATGCGGAAAACGGCGTGCAAGATCCTCAAGTGTTTTCTCGCTAACATCGCAAAAACAACAAAGATTTGCATTTTTGCTTGCAATAATGTTGGAAATATGTTGGTTCTGTGCAAGAGCACCACAACCAATAACTGCAAGATTTGCTTTTTTCATAGTGAATATTCGCTCCTTGTTAATTATATTTATCTGAGTTTGCCTTTGTTTCTGTAATCAATCGGTCTTATGCCAATATGTTCAAAAAACACCTTTGAAAAATAATGAATACCTTTAAATCCCGTTGCAATAGCTATCTGTGAAATATTCATATCAGAATACCTTAAAAGATCCCCCGCTTTTTCGAGTCTTGCGTCTCTTATAAAGCTCATAGGCGTGGTGTTTGTCTGCTTTTTAAATTTTCTCAAAAAATAATTTTTCTCAAAGCCGGCTATATCGGCCAGCTTTTCCAAAGATATATCTTCCGTAAGATTTTCATATATATAATTTATAACCTTTTTAATTTCGGGCGAAAACTTTTTATCGCTTTCGTGTATAGAGCTTTCCACAAACCTCTCGTTGCATCGCAACAAATGCAGCATAAGCAACTGAAAATTATAGCTTATAGCCAAATCGCACATTGGCAGGTTATCGGAGCTTTCATTTAAAATAGTCGACAATATAGCTTTTATGGGATGATTTTTTACATTGATACAATACGGCAACTTTTTTATTGCGTCTTCTGTTTGCAAAGTTTTGAGAGTAAATTTTATTTCAAGCGTTTTTAGCGCAGTATCCCCTTTATTAAAAAACGCATGCTCGACAAATGGCGGTGCCAAATAAATTCTTCCCGCACTCATTTCATATTTTTTATTGCCGATTGTTATTTCGCCGACTCCGCTGTCTGCATATATAAAGTGAAAAAAAACATGTTTATGCTTTTGAATTCCGGTTTCGCAAGGGTACTCACAAGACGATACCCACACAATATCAAAATCACTAAAATTCATGCCAAAACATTCCCCTTGCTATTTTTACAAATTTTCCAATCGATGCGCTCTTGCCCTGTCTAAATAAGCATCAAGGTTTTCTATCTCAAATTCTGCTATAACGTCCTTCGCCTTAACGCTATCTACATTTGACGAAAGCATTACCGAACCTACAAAACCCGGGTCATAAATTTCGATTGCGTCTTTATACTTTTTCTTTGCCGCTGCAAGCTTTTCTCTGTTGTAATCAAGATGACAAAGCACATAATCAAGATTTATCTTTGCACTTATATGCTTTGTATAATTGGTAGAGGCAGCAACGATATTTCCGTAAGGATTTAAAATATAGCATGGTTTATCACATATTGCGCCAACAAAAAAACTGCGACACGTATACGCCCACTGTGCCTGGCGCATCAATCCGCCGTGATACATCGAGCAAAATACAATCAAATCTGGATTTTGTGGTTTGTATTTTTCTAAAAGTTCGTCAAAATTCAAATCAAAACAAATAGCCGACGCAGCTTTTCCAAAATCAAGCTCTACAAGCTTTGCCTCTGTGCCGTATTTTACGTCGCTTTGCGTATTTTCTTCAATCACCAAATGATTTTTATCATATATTCCGCAAATTTCACCATTTCGGTCTATATAAATAGTCGAATTGCGATATGGTTTTTTCTCATCCGAGCCGGTATATCTTACGGCGCTATAAGCTATATTTGTATTATTTTCAATAGCAATCGGCTTTAAAAATTCTACAATACTATCTTTAAGATAAGCATAATACTCTTTAAGTCCAACTCTGTCGCTCGGCTGATAGCGATTTGCGCACTCCGGAAATACAACCAAATCAGGTTTGCTTACAAGCACATCATCAAGCTGTTTTTTTAACAGGTTCTTCATTTCTTTTTCATATACCGAAAAGTTTTTTGGCAAGGAACTAAAATCGGGTTCAGGTGCACCTATTGCACTTAATGTAACAAAATTAGACATAACCCTATCCTCCTAAAAATTTTTTAATTCAAATCTTCCAAGTCTATTATAGATTATATCAAGCTATAATGCTTTACATAATCTTGTCTATTTTTTATAAAAAATAGACTTTTTTCTCTTAGTACTGACAATTTAATTTTATCACGCAAAAATAACTTTCGCAACAGCATTTTACTATATATTGTGTTTTTGAGTCTATATTTTTAAAAACACTTGACTATTTACTGTTTTTAGTGGATAATATTAATTGGATATATATGTATTAAGCACTTATGAAAGGGCATATTATGAAAAATGCAAAAATAAAGGCTGTAGAACCCGGAAGCATTGCCGAGCAAATCGGGCTTGAGAGTGGCGACAGCATAATAAGCATAAACAATACCGAAATAACAGATGTTTTAGATTATAAATTTCTTTCGTGCGACGAGGAGCTTGAAATAGAAATTCTTACAAAAGACGGCGAGCGTGAAATTGTAGAAGTATACACAGGTTATGAAGATTTGGGGATTGAGTTTGAAAATTCTTTGATGGACGACCCAAAAAGCTGTAAAAACAAGTGTATTTTCTGCTTTATAGATCAGCTTCCCAAAGGTATGCGAAAAACAGTTTACTTCAAAGATGACGATGCACGTTTATCCTTTTTGCAGGGAAATTATATTACACTTACAAATTTGAGCGATAAAGATATCGAGCGTATTATACGTATGCGAATTTCACCGGTTAATGTGTCTGTGCACACGACAAATCCTTCCCTGCGTGAAAAAATGCTTAATAACAGATTTGCGGGAAATGTATATGAGATTATGCAAAAGCTTGCCGAAAATGGCATTTATATGAATTGTCAGATTGTACTTTGTCCTGATATAAACGATAAGCACGAGCTTGACAGAACGCTTACAGACCTTGCAAAGCTTTCGCCTTATGTAAACAGTATAAGCGTTGTTCCAGTTGGTCTTACGGCGCATCGCAATGGGCTTTATCCTTTAAAGCCTTTTGACAAAGATAGTGCACATGAGCTTGTTTTACAGGTTCAAAAATATCAAAAAGAGTTTAAAAAACAATACGACAACAACCTTGTGTATGCCTCGGACGAATTTTATCTTATGGCAGACATTCCCTTTCCACAAGAAGATGAATACGATGGCTATCCGCAAATTGACAATGGTGTAGGACTTATTGTAAGCATGGAAAATGAGTTTTTGACAGCTCTTGAAGAAATGCCTACACAGGTCGATAAAAGATGCGTAAGCATTGCAACCGGAGAGCTTGCATACGATTTTATATCATCTCTTGCAAACAGACTTGAAAAACACTGTGAAGGAATTAAGATACAGGTATTTAAAATAAAAAACAATTTCTTTGGCGGAGGCGTAAATGTAAGCGGACTTGTATGTGCCTGCGATATAGAATCTCAACTTTCGGGCATTAATCTTGGGCAGGAACTTTTTATTCCCGCCTCAATGCTTCGCGCTGATGATGATGTATTTTTAGACGATATTAGCCTTTGCGAACTTGAAAAAAAGCTAAAAATAAAAATAACACCTGTTTTAAATGACGGTTATGATTTTGCGCAAAAGATTTTAAACATATCACAACATACAGGAGGACAACATTCATGGCAAAACCGATAGTTGCTATTGTAGGCAGACCAAATGTTGGAAAATCTACACTTTTTAATAAGATTGCCGGAACACGCATAAGTATTGTCGATGACACACCGGGCGTTACCCGTGACCGTGTTTTTGCAGATGCAGAATGGCTTGGACGCGAATTTACGCTTATAGATACGGGCGGTATCGAGCCAAAAACTGATGATGAAATACTTGCGCAGATGCGCGCACAGGCCGAGCTTGCTATTGATATGGCTCATGTCGTAATTTTTATGGTAAATGTGCGTGACGGTCTTACAGCGTCTGATAAAGATGTTGCAGCGATGCTGATAAAATCGAATAAGCCCATTATTCTTGCGGTAAACAAGATTGATAATACAGGCGAGCCACCAATGGATTTTTACGAGTTTTATAACCTTGGTCTTGGTGATCCAATTGCTATTTCGTCCACGCATGGACTCGGCGTTGGTGATTTGCTTGATGAAGCGGCAAAGTATTTCCCCACTTCTGAAGAAATGGATGACGATGACGATATAATAAAGGTTGCAATCGTAGGAAAACCCAATGCGGGCAAATCCTCGCTGATAAACAGAATTCTTGGCGAGCAAAGAGTTATTGTAACAAATATTGCAGGCACTACTCGCGATGCTATTGATACCTACTATGAGCGCGACTCACAGCGTTATATGTTTATTGATACAGCAGGAATACGCAGAAAGTCAAAGGTTGATGAAAGAATTGAGCGTTACAGCGTTATCCGCGCCTACGCTGCGGTTGAGCGCAGCGATGTGTGTATAATAATGATTGACGGTTCGGAAGGTATAACTGAGCAGGATTCCAAAATCGCTGGCTTTGTCCACGAAAGCGGAAAAGCGTCAATCGTTGTGGTAAACAAGTGGGATATTGTAGAAAAAGAAACAAATACAATGAGAAATTATAAGATGGATATCATGGACACGCTTGCGTTTATGCAATACGCGCCGGTACACTTTATTTCGGCAAAAACCGGTAGCCGTGTTGACGGTGTGTTCGATATGATTAAATCTGTGGCAGAGCAAAATTCAAAGCGCATCAGTACAGGTATGTTAAACGATGTGATTGGAGAAGCTACGGCGAAGGTGCAACCTCCATCAGACAAAGGAAAACGCCTTCGTATATATTACGCGACCCAGGCGAGCACAAAACCGCCTACGTTTGTAATTTTTGTAAACAAAGCGGAATTGTTCCATTTTTCATATCAAAGATATCTTGAAAATCAATTAAGAGCTGCTTTTGGATTTGAAGGAACACCGATACACTTTATAATACGCGAACGTGGTGAGAAGAATAACTGATTAAAACAAATGATGACGAAAGGCTTGGTTATACTATGAATTTTACGACAGAAAATATAATAATATTTGTTATAGTTACAATTGCTGCATATCTTATAGGCAGCGTAAACTCATCAATTATTATTTCAAGATTTATTGGCACTGATATAAGAAACCATGGCAGCGGTAATGCAGGTGCAACAAATATGCTAAGAACATACGGCAAAAAAGTCGGAGTATATACTCTTTTGCTTGATGCGCTAAAAGGTGTTATCGCGGTTTTGGTTGCAATAATTGTGTGTAATGTTTTAAAAGATAGCTTTTCCAAGCCTTTTGACGCAAAGAATATACTCAAATGTCTTTGTGGTATAGCCGTTGTTTTAGGTCATAATTATCCGATATTTTTCCAGTTCAAAGGCGGCAAGGGTATTTCAACCTCAGCAGCAGTAATTTTTATGCTTGACTGGAGAGTCGGTTTAATCGTGCTTATAGGTGCGCTTCTTATAATGGTGCTTACACGTTACATATCACTTGGCTCAATGGTTGGGGCACTTCTTTTCCCCACATCTGTATGTCTTTTCACTTTTTTTGTAGACAAAAATTATAATTATATTTTGCTTGTTACGGCAATTTTTATGTGCATACTTGCAATATGCCGTCATCACGCAAATATTGTGCGTCTTATAAATGGAACAGAATCAAAATTAGGTCAGAAAAAATAAGGAGGTCCCTTGTATGAAAATTGCAGTTATAGGTTCGGGCAGCTGGGGCAGCGCTATCACTTCCCTTTTAGCATCAAAAGGGTTTGAGGTTTTTTTATGGTCATGGTTGGAAGAAGAAACCCAAAGACTTAAACAAGACCGTGAAAACAAAGAGTTTTTACCAGGTATCAAGCTTGATGGCGATATCACATTTTCACACGATATGGGCGTTTGTGTAAAAGATGCATCGCTTATCGTTTTATCAACACCTTCGCACGCTGTGCGAAATATCGCAAAAGAGCTTGCAAAGCATATTGCCCCGGGACAAATCGTTTTAAATATTGCAAAAGGACTTGAAACAAGCACTCTCAAGCGCTTGTCCGAGGTTATAAAGGACGAAATCCCCGACGTGCGTCTTGGTGTTATGAGCGGTCCTTCCCACGCAGAAGAGGTTGCTCGCGGCATACCGACGGCAAACGTGGTTGCCTCTGATGATGAGGAAATTTCATTGGTTGTTCAGGATATTTTTATGAACAACTCCTTCCGTGTTTATACAAGCGATGATATGCTTGGTGCGGAGATTGGCGGAGCTATTAAGAACGTAATAGCTCTTGCGGCAGGAATTGCGGTAGGACTTGGTTGTGGAGATAATACAATCGCTGCGCTTATGACACGCGGAATTGCCGAAATTTCACGTCTTGGTATCGCTTTAGGAGCAAAACAGGAAACCTTTGCAGGACTTACGGGTATAGGCGATTTGATAGTTACATGTATGAGCAACCACAGTCGTAACAGACGTGCGGGCGTGCTTATAGGTCAGGGAAAAACACTAAAAGAAGCAACAGATGAGGTTCATATGGTTGTTGAAGGTGTAAACGCATGCGCCGCAGCGCATGAGCTTGCAAAAAAATATAATGTATCAATGCCCATAACCGAGTGTGCATATCGCGTGCTTTTTGAAAATATGCCTGTAAAAGATTCTGTCGCTCAGCTTATGGGACGAGCAAAACGCGCCGAAAGTGAACGCGATATAATAAACTGGTAAAAGCGGTTTGTATTTTTGGAGGGAATTATGGAATATCTTGTTCTGGCAGTATGTATTGCCTCGCTTATTTTATCCTTGACATTGTTAATAAAATTGTCGTCTGTATCAAAAAATAATGGCGCAGATAATTTTGACGCTTTTAAAAAGCAGATTTTCGACGAAATGCGTAATTCACGCATAGAAAATGCAAAAAACACTCAAGAAAATATGAAAATGATTTCCGACATTTTGTCCGACACACAAAAGACAAGTGCGCAAATGCAGGACAATCGTCTTAAAGAAATAGCAGAACGTTTTAAGCAGTTTTCTCTTGAAAATGAGCAAAAACTTGAAAATATCCGTATCACTGTTGAAAACAGATTGAAAGCAGTTTCCGAAAATAATGAAAAGCAACTTGAAAAAATGCGTGAAACTGTTGATGAAAAGCTCCAGAAAACACTTGACGAGCGCATAAGTCAATCATTTAAACTTGTAAGTGAAAGGCTTGAACAGGTTTACAAGGGACTCGGCGAAATGCAGACACTTGCAGTCGGTGTTGGCGATTTGAAAAAGGTGCTTTCAAACGTAAAAACGCGTGGTATTCTCGGCGAGATACAGCTTGGAGCAATTTTAGAGGAAATTTTATCGCCCGAGCAATATAAGACAAATGTTGTAACAAAGCCTTCTGGACGTGATGCGGTTGAATTTGCGGTATGTCTTCCCGGAAGCGATGATGAGGTTGTATACCTTCCAATTGACTCGAAATTCCCCGCTGATATGTATACAAATCTCGTGGACGCATACGATAGCGGTGATGCTGCGCTGATTTCTGCGGCAGGAGCGGCGCTTGAAAGAAGTATAAAGCTTTCGGCAAAAACAATTCACGACAAATATGTTTCGCCGCCGCAGACAACCGAGTTTGCGATTATGTTCCTCCCCTTCGAAGGATTATATGCCGAGGTTGTTCGCCGCGGACTCATAGAACCACTTGCGCGTGATTATAAAATAAACATAGCAGGACCTACAACTATGGCATCACTTCTTAACAGTCTTCAAATGGGCTTTCGCACGCTTGCTATACAAAAACATTCCGGCGAGGTCTGGAACGTGCTTGGTGCCGTTAAAACGGAGTTTGATAAGTTTGGTGATGTGCTTATACAGACACAGACTCGGCTTGAACAGGCAAACAAAGAACTTGATAAGCTTGTAGGTGTGCGCACAAGAAAAATACGCAGTACACTCAAAAAAATCACATCTTTATCAGAGATTGATGCGGCAAAACTTTTAGATGAAGAAGAAAATGAAAATTTAGTATAGACTATTTAAATAATTTATGATAAAATTATATATAATGTACTTATTATCAGCTTAATATGGAGGTATGTTTTATGACACTTCAAACTGAAAATGAAAATGGTATTATCGTCATTCAAAATGAAGTTTTGGCAAAAATAGCAGGCATGGCAGCGACTCGCTGTTATGGTGTTGTTGGCATGGCAGCTCGCAAAGGTAATGGTCTTGTAGGACTTTTGTTGGGCGATTCGATTACGAAGGGTGTAAACATTTCAACAGAAAATGACCGTATAACCATTGATTTGCACATTATGGTTGAATACGGCGTTAATATTTCAGCAATATGCGAAAGCATTATTAAAAACGTAAAATACAGCATAGAAACTATGTCCGGCTGCAAGGTTGGAAAAATTAACGTAAGCGTGGAAAGCGCTCGTGTCGATTAATGTCTTTGGGGGGAGATTAAAATAATTACTTCAATTGATGGTATACAGTTTGCCAATATGCTTATTTCGGCATCAAATCACCTCAATAACAATAAGGTGGCTGTCGATAAGTTAAACGTATTCCCCGTTCCGGATGGTGATACGGGTACAAATATGTCGCTTACTTTTACTGCGGCATCACAGGAAATTAAAAAGTTTATAACTCCTGCAATCGGAGATGTTGCAAAGACTCTTTCAAGTGCATCTCTTCGTGGTGCAAGAGGTAACTCGGGAGTTATTCTCTCGCAGCTTTGCCGTGGTCTTGCAAAAAGTCTTGAGTCAAAACAAAACGCTGATTCAAAAGAGATTGCAGCGGCTTTAAAATGTGCTTCTGATACTGCGTACAAGGCGGTTATGCGCCCTACCGAGGGAACAATTTTGACAGTTGCGCGCGAATTTGCCGAGGCGGCCGTTAAAATTTCGCAGCGTGAAGAAGATGTTTGCGCTATGCTAAAAGAAGCGATTGATGTAGCTAAAACAGCTCTTGATAATACACCAAATCAGCTTCCCGTTTTAAAAGAAGCAGGCGTTGTTGATGCCGGTGGTGCCGGTCTTGTTGTGTTGCTCGAAGGTGCATACCATGCCCTTTCAACAGGCGAGCTTGTCGAGATAAAAGAAGCGGTAAAACAAACAACATCCGGAGCAGTGCAAGCTTCAATAGATGTTGAAAACATCAAATTTGCATACTGTACAGAGTTTATTATTGATAAAAAATCTGCAAGTGTTGATGTAAAGCGTTTTAGCGAGGTTATCGATCCAAAGGGCGATTGCAAGCTTGTAATTGATGACGATGAGATTGTAAAGGTTCATATTCATACAAACAATCCGGGCTTTGTGCTTGAAGAAGCGCTCAAGCTTGGTATGCTTTCGCGCATTAAAATTGATAATATGAAGCTTCAGCACACAACCATAATGGAATCAGAGGGTGGCTCCCCTGTTGAGCAGCAGGCTGATGCACAAAAACCAAAGCAGCACAAAAAATATGGTTTTGTCAGCGTTGTCGCAGGCAGTGGTCTTGCAGATATTTTCTCTGATTACGGCGTTGATGAAATAATCGAAGGCGGACAGACAATGAACCCGAGCACCGACGATATTTTAAGCGCGGCTGAGAATATTGATGCGGATTGTATATTCATACTTCCTAACAACAAAAATATAATTCTTGCGGCAAATCAGGCGCAGGAGCTTAGTGATAAAAACATCGTGGTTATTCCTACAAAGACCGCTCCGCAGGGTATCGCTGCTATGATGGCATTTTTGCCTCACGTAGAACAAGACGTAAACGAGCAGTCAATGTGCGAGGCTATTTCAAATGTAAAAACAGGTCAGGTAACATATGCTGTTCGTGATACAAGCGTTTCAGGAACAGAAATTAAATCAGGTGATATAATAGGAATAGCTGATGGAGAAATCAGCGCTGTTTCAAGCACGCCTGATGAAGCTTTGTTAAAGCTTGCAGAAGAGATGACCGACGATGACTCCGAGGTTATCACAGTATATTATGGCGAGGATATTTCCGACGAGCAGGCAAATGATATTCTTGATACTCTCGAGGAAAAATACGACGATATAGACGTTTTATTACAAAAAGGAAATCAGCCGCTTTATTATTATATTCTTTCGGTTGAATAAAAGGATTGATTTTTATGTTAAACAAGCCTGTCAATGTATTATCAGGAATTGGTGATGCAAAGGCAAAATTATTTGCACGTATAGGAATATACAGTGTTGCCGATTTGCTTTTGTACTTTCCACGTGATTATGAAGACAGAACAAAAATTGTTCCTATATTTGAAGCAAACGATTCAGAAACGGTGTGCATAAAAGCCACCGTTTTTTCGGCTGTTTCAGAAAAAAGAATAAGCAAATCTCTTTCGCTTTATAATGCAGATTTGGTTGATGAAAGCGGCAAGATTACAGCTACATGGTTTAACAACAAGTACATAAAAAACAGTATTATCAAAGGAAATTCGTATACATTTTATGGCAAAATCAAAAAAATGGGTTCAAAAAAGTTTATTGAAAATCCAATTTTTGAGAAAATCGAGGCAAAGCAGCTTGTAACGGGCAAAATTGTTCCTATTTATCCACTTACTGCTGAGCTTACGCAAAAAACAGTTCAAAAGGCAATTGCATCAGCACTTGAAAAGTGTCCCACTTTTAAGGAAACACTCCCCCGCTCTTTGATAGAAAAGTATAACCTACTCGGTTTTGATGAAGCAGTGCGTACAATTCATTTTCCCGCTGATTTTGACAGTTATTCACGCGCACGCAGACGTCTTGTATTTGATGAATTGTTAACGCTTTCTTTAGCACTTTCAAAAATAAAAACATCAAAGACTAATGCTTTGCAAAAAGCAAATATTGACACCGCGTACACAAAAGAATTTATTAATTCTCTCCCCTTTTCGCTTACAACAGCACAAACAAAGGTTATAGATGAAATTTGCGACGACTTGTCGCAAAATGTGCCAATGAACAGACTTGTTCAGGGTGATGTAGGTTCGGGAAAAACAGTAGTTGCTGCCGCAGCGATGTATGCGTGCGCAAAAAGTGGGTATCAATCGGCACTTATGGTGCCGACCGAGGTTTTGGCAAAGCAGCATTATGAAAGCTTTAAAAAGATGATGGATTGCCATAACATAAACGTATGTCTGCTTGTCGGCTCTATGAGCGCTAAAGAAAAGCAAAAAGCATATGAAGATATAAAAAACGGAGACGTCGACATCATAATCGGTACTCACGCTATGATACAAGAAGGCGTAATTTATAAATCACTTGCGCTCGTTATCACTGATGAACAGCATCGTTTTGGTGTTGGTCATCGTGACAGCATTGCTCAAAAGGGCGATAATCCACACATTCTTGTAATGAGCGCAACGCCGATACCACGTACGCTGGCGCTTATATTATACGGCGACCTTGATATTTCAATCATCGACGAGCTTCCACCAGGAAGAAAAAGTGTTCTCACGTATTGTGTAGACGAAAAAATGCGAGAGCGCATATTTGCATTTATAAAAAAACACGTTTTAAACGGCAGACAAATATACATAGTTTGTCCTTTGATTGAAGAGACTGAAAGCAGCGATTTAAAAAATGTTACAGACTATGCAGATATGCTAGGGACAAAAATTTTCCCAGAGTTTCGATGCGCTCTTTTGCACGGCAAACTGAAAAGTGATGTAAAAGAAGATATCATGACTCGTTTTAAAGCAGGAGAAATAGATGTTTTAATATCCACAACGGTTATTGAGGTTGGCGTCGATGTTGCCAATGCAAACGTTATGATAATAGAAAATGCAGAGCGTTTTGGTGTAAGTCAGCTTCATCAGCTTCGTGGGCGCGTTGGCCGTGGCGATGAGCAAAGCTATTGCATACTCTTTAATCAAGGCGAAGGCGAAATTGCCAAAAAGCGTATGCAAATAATGTGTAGTTCTAATGACGGTTTTTATATTTCCGAGCAAGATTTGATGCTTCGTGGTCCAGGTGATTTTTTTGGTACAAAGCAGCACGGACTACCCACTATGCGAATTGCAAACTTATTTAATGATATGGATATATTAAAAGAGGTACAAAAAGCCGTAAGTGAGCTTTTTGATTCTACTCTTCATTTGACCAATGAAGAAACTAATGCCCTTGAAAAAAAGATTTCTTTGCTTACAGACAGGATACTTTTATAAAAAATTCAAATATTTTACTTGGCATTTGTGGAAGAAATTACACCTTATAAAAACTTGTTTTTTACACAAATTATGTTTGTAAACCAAACAAGGAGGTGAAAACACAATGGCAAGCAACAAAAAGAATTTGGTTCCTGAAGCAAGAGCTGCTCTTGATAAGTTTAAGATGGAGGCTGCATCAGAAGTAGGCGTAAACTTGAAGCAGGGTTACAACGGTGACCTTACAAGCAAGCAGGCTGGTTCAGTTGGAGGACAGATGGTAAATCTGATGACACCGCAACAACAATGGAAGTTCCAAAGAACCAACAGAAATGTCAACGGACATATGATGGATATTAACTTCACGATGGTTGTTGGACTGTAACCAAACTACTTCTATT